>JAHZGZ010000193.1 GCA_019420545.1 Bacteroidales bacterium
TGGCACTACCCTCTACGACGGCGACAAGGAATTTCAGATCAAGAAATCGAAGATACGCGGTGTAGAGTCGTTCGGCATGATCTGCGCCGAGGATGAAATCGGCATCGGTACCTCCCACGATGGCATCATCGTGCTCACCGACGAGGTAGCTCCCGGTACCCCCGCCGCCGAATACTACAAGCTCCAGAGCGACTATGTGCTCGAAGTAGACCTCACTCCCAACCGCGTTGACGCCGCCTCCCACTACGGCGTGGCCCGCGACATCGCCGCATGGCTCGACTGCCACGCCGACGGCGGCAAGGCCATGCGTCCTTCGGTCGACGCATTCGCAGTAGACCGTCACGACGGCGCCGTTGCCGTAGAGGTCGACGATTACAACGCATGTCCGCGCTACAGCGGTTTGACCATCCGCGGCATCAAGGTCGCCGAGAGCCCCGAATGGCTCAAGTCGCTCCTAAACGCCATCGGTCAGCGTCCCATCAACAATATCGTCGACATCACCAACTTCATACTCCTTGGCATGGGGCAGCCCCTCCACTGCTTCGACCTCGACAAGGTAAAGGGTGGCAAGGTCGTCGTGCGCCACTGCCCGACCGGCACCCCCTTCACCACTCTCGACGGCGTTGAGCACAAACTCGACGAGGCCGATCTGATGATCTGCAACGCCGAGGATCCCATGTGTATCGCCGGTGTGTTCGGCGGCCTCGACTCAGGCGTCACCGACGGCACCACCTCGATCTTCATCGAGAGCGCATACTTCAACCCCACATCGGTGCGCAAGACGGCGCGCCGTCAGGGCCTCAGCACCGACGCCTCGTTCCGCTACGAGCGCGGTACCGACCCCAACGCCACTCTCTATTGCCTCAAGCTTGCCGCCCTGCTCGTCAAGGAGCTTGCCGGTGGCGAGATCTGCGGTGAGCCGGTCGACATATATCCCGAGGAGGTGCAGCCCTTCCCCGTGCGCCTCGACTTCGATTACCTCAACGGACTTGTCGGCAAGGAGATTCCCGCCGATCAGGCCGTGGCCATCGCCCGCTCGCTTGAGATGGAGGTAACTGTGCTCGACGACAAGGGTGTCGACCTGCTCGTGCCCACCTATCGCGTCGACGTGCAGCGCCCCTGCGACGTAGTGGAGGACATACTCCGCATCTACGGCTACAACAACGTTGAAATCTCCACCTCGGTCAAGTCGTCGCTCTCATATAAGAACTTCACCGACAAGGCCAACGACCTGCGCGAGCTCGTCAGCGAACAGCTTACCGCACAGGGTTTCCACGAGATCCTCAACAATTCGCTTACCGCCGAACGCTACTTCGAGGGACTTACCGAGCCGCAGCGCATGCCCGTGAAGTTGCTCAACCCCCTGAGCACCGACCTCAACGTGCTCCGCATGACCCTGCTCTTCGGAGGTCTCGAGGTAATCGAGCACAACGTCAACCGCCGCGATCCCGACCTCTGCCTCTATGAGTTCGGCAAGAGCTACAGCTGCAATCCCGATGTGGCCTCGACCGCCGAGAATCCTATCGCACCATATACCGAAACCGAACTGCTCGGCATATGGCTTACCGGCGACATCCGTCAGGCCGGATGGACAAGCCCCGCCGAAAAGGCAACCTTCTTCCATCTGAAGGGTGCCGTACAGCAGGTGCTCGCACGCCTCGGCATCTCGCCCCGCGAGATCGAGATGATCCCCGCAGTACATCCTCTCTTTGCCGCCGCCACCGAAATCAGGACACGCTCGGGAAAGACGCTCGGCGTGATGGGCGTTGTGGCAAAGAACATGCTCAAGCGCTGCGATCTGAAGGCCGAGGTGATGTATGCACAGCTCGACTGGCTTGCCCTCGTCAAGCTTGCCGTCCGCAATAAGGTGACCTTCACCCCGCTGCCCAAGACCCAGGCCGTGAAGCGCGACCTTGCTCTCCTTCTCGATCAATCGGTGACCATGGCGCAGGTTGAAAAGACCGTGCGCGACAGCGAGCGCAAACTCCTGCGCGACGTCACTCTCTTCGACGTCTACGAAGGCAAGAATCTTGAGCCGGGTAAGAAGAGCTATGCTATCACCGTCACTCTCCAGGACA
>JAHZGZ010000194.1 GCA_019420545.1 Bacteroidales bacterium
TCGAGGCCGTGTGGCTGCCTGTTGCGGGCGAAAATTGTGCCGCCGAATATGGTGACGGTGTTTTTTACGATCGGCAGTCCGAGGCCGGTACCGCCTACTTTGCGTGAGCGCCCCTTGTCGATGCGGTAGAAGCGGTCGAACAGGTGGGAAAGGTGTTGTTCGCCTACCCCTACACCGTCGTCGGCAAATGAGAAGGTGTATTCCTTTGAATTCTGGCTGAGGAGGCGCATCTCGCATATTTCGCCGCGCGAGTGGAAGTCGGCATTGCGGATGAGGTTCATGAGCATGCCGTAGAGGAGGTTGTAGTTGCCCATTACGATGCAGTTGTCGGGCACATCGTAGCGGAAGCGGATATTGTTGATGAGGTTGATCGACTCGAGTTCGGTGCTGATGTTGAACAATAGATCCGACAGGTCGATGGCTTCGTTGGATATCGAGTCGGCTCCTTCTTCCAGACGTGTTATTGACGAAAGGTCGTTGAGAAGGTTGCACAGACGATCCATGGCGTTGCGGGCGTTCTCGATAAAACGCTGCTTCATCTCCGGTGCCATGCCGGGATGTGTGGCAATGGTGTCAAGATAGCCGCGGATAACGCCTACTGGGGTTTTAAGTTCGTGATTTATATTGTTGGAGAGCTGGCGGGTCATGTGTATCTTGTCCTCGGTGGCCTTGATGGCGATGGCATGTTCGCGCTCCGAGCGGTTCATGGCCGCGTCTTTTTCGGTATACAGCTTGTAGATCTGGCGGGAGATATCGCCCAGTTCGTTGTGGGGAAAACTCTCGATTTTGGGCAAAGGTTCTCCGGCGGCGGCTTTTGCTGCGAAGTCGTGGAGCAGCATCACATTGCGGCTGAGGATGCGTGTGGTGAAGTAGGCGAACACCGTGGCGCCGATGGCCATGGCGAATATTAGCAGCCACATTCCGCTGTCGACCGATAACTCACGTGACAGCGCGCTCGTGTACGGCATAGCTGTGTGGACGTAGAGCTTACCATCGGCCGAGCTGCGTACGCCGAAGTAATAGTAGGCTTGCGAAGGATCTATGTCGCTCCTGCGCAGGGCTGTCGCATGGCCGATTGTGCTTGCCGCCAGGAGTTCGGGAGGAGTTTTGCCGTTGACGGAGGGCGGGATCGGGGTGCCCGTGCAGTGGAGGAGATTGCCGAGGTTGTCGTAGACGGAGATACGGATGCCGTTCAGGGCTGAATTTTCGTAATATTTTGCTGCGAACTGTACCACTGGAGCAAGGTCGAGATCTTGTTCATAGGCATCGATGATGCGTGCGTTGAGCATGCGTATCTGGTCGTTGAGGATCTCTTTGCGCAGAGCCGCCTCGCTGTTGTACTGGTAGAAGGCTACTGCGATGATTACCAGCCAAAGCAGGCCTACCAGCGGCAGAAACAGGCGCCAGCCGTAGTTCAGCTTGTGTTTTTTAATAGGCGACATTCTTACATGCTCTTAGTGTGGGTTTGGAATGCTGCTACGCCCGTTGGAAAAATGTATTCACGGCGTGGCGGCTATGGATCAGGACGTGGTATCAGATTGATTCCTTGAAGCCGTAGCCGAAGCCCAGACGGGTGATGATGTAGGCCCCGTAGGGGTCGATCTTCTTACGCAGACGGGTAATGTTGGTGTCGATTGTGCGGTTGCTGACCACTACATCGTCGGGCCACACCTCATTGATGATCTCTTCGCGCGAATATATACGGTTGCGGTGGGTGAGGAAGAAGAGAAGAATCTCAAATTCCGTCTTTGTCAGTGACACGGGCTGCCCGTCGAGGTAACATGATTTTTCGTTGCGGTCGATGCGGAGTGTCTTGAACACGATGTCGGGCTCGGTAAGCGCGTGCGACACGTTGTACTCGTATTTCCGGGTGGTGTTCGAGCGGCGCAGCACGGCACGCACGCGGGCGAGTACCTCGCTGATTACAAAAGGCTTGGTGATATAGTCGTCGCCACCGAGATTGAGGCCCATCACTGTGTCGTCCTCGCCGTCGAGGGCTGAGCAGAAGATGATAGGTGTATTTTCGGTCTTGATATTGTTGCGGAGTTGCTTTGCGAAGTCGAAGCCCGATATCTTGTCCATCATTATATCGAGAATGAACAGATTGTAGCTCGGGAGGTCGAGGTTCATGGCTTCTTCGGCCGATAGTGCATAGTCGGCTTCGTAGCCCTCGAGCTCGAGGTTGTATTTGAGTATCTCGCAGATGGGCTCCTCGTCGTCGACAATAAGAATTCTTATTCTCATGGGTGTGTCCTGTTTCGATTTGATTTTTTACAGACACAAAGATAATGAATTAAAGTTGTTACAATCGTTAAAGAAAGTTAAATATGTTACAACTGCAAAATTCTGTTAAATCTGCCGCTGTTCTGAACCATTTCCCGGGCCCCGTGTTCTGTAAGTATAATTACTATATTTGCACTGTGTTTTTCATGGTATTAGATTTAAGGTTAATAACAAAGGGCGAGTCGTGATGACTGGCCCTTTGTTATGTCTGTGCCGCCCCATGCGGTAAGCCATGCTCTGCCGGGGAGTCCCTTTCTCATCCGAGGCCGTTGCGCTATTCCGGCCTTTCTCTCCTGCTGGCGGCGTGATGTTGTCCTGTCGGCGGACATATGTGGACAACACGGACAGCGAAGGACATGTCCGGGCTTGTCCGACATATTTTGCGGACAGGACAAACCGGCCAATTCCGCCAATCCCGCACAGAGACCACGGAGTCCACAGAGAACCCCGGCGCGCATCTGTTCTGATCGCTCCACGTCCCGACACGATACATGAGCCACGCTCCCTGCCATTTCTGATGGAGGGGTAGAGCGTGTCATTTTGCTGCCGAATTATATGTTTTGCAACATGTTTTGTGAAATTAATCGCGTGTTAAGCGCTTTGTTAAGCGCATTTTAAGTGGGGGGGGGTAAATTTGTGCGTTCCAGCTAATAAGCTGTTTTGCCCGATTGCAGAGGCGCAGAATTAAGATGTCGCAATGCCATGTCAAGCTATTTTCCGGGAACAATCTAGCATCGCAACATTTTGCTGAAAACGCATACAACAACTCAGTTCAATAACCTTAATTATTTTTTATGAACAGTAGATTTACTAAGATCTCCGCGGCCATCATGATGGCTGCTCTCAGTCTCAATGTCTCTGCCATAGCACAGGACACAGAAACCCCCAACTACTATGTGATCGCACAGAGTGCCCAGGAAAATACTATCACCAACGGTGGCAAGGACGGCAGCGGTCGTGAATGGTGGGGTTATGACGCATTCAACCGCGACATTCCTTTTAGTCTTGATGGTTGCAACGCCGATGATATATATATCGATTTTGACTTATATGTTGAAAGTCCTTTGGCTAAAGATGGTCTTGCTTTTGCTGGCAAAGGTAAGTCGGAGAATCAGAACTATATCAATATTACGCTGAAGTCAGCTGCCGGAAACTGGACGTATGCAGATATGAGCCCGGCTATGAACACTGCTTTCGGCGATATCTTCGGCAGTGTGAGAAATGGTGAATGGAACCACATCTCGCTTCCTCTGTCGCAGAGTCCGAATCTTTCTAAACTCGATATGTCGGCCGCCTTTAAGGGATTTTCCCTGCAGTTCGCCCGTATGAAATCAGGTAGCTATGTATTCAAGCTCAAGAATTTTAAAATTGTCGATCGTAGTCGTGAAGTTGTTACGGAAGTGATTGAGACTCCGTATGTTTTTGAGCAGCCTTCTACTGAATCAAAGGAATACTCCTTTGTGCTTGGTGGTGAGAACAAAACTTCGGCATACATTACTCTTAATGTAGGCAATATCGATCTTTCGAAATATAGTGATGCTGCGTTTAATTTCGAACTTGAAATATCTGCCGTTGATGCCACCGAAGATCCCGCTTTGCTCGGCAATATCACTGGAAAAGGAGGTCAGGGCCTGATCCTTGGCAGTAAGCCTTATAAGGAAATCAGCGATTGGTCCAAAGAGGCTGCGGGCTATTATGATATTAAAAAGAATCTTCCCTGGCAGTTCGGTAAACATGTCTATACGGTACCTGTAAGTTTGATGAACAATCAGACGGTAATTAATTGGGCCGATATTCAGTGTGTACGTCTTTATGTCTACGATGATGTGCTTACTCTCGGTCAGATAAACCTAAAGTTTACCAACTTCTATTTTACGGGAAATGTCGTAAAGAAGGCTGAGGGTGGCGACGATGTCACCGGTATTGAGGACGTCGTGCTTGGCACCGACAGCCACGTGGTAATCTACAACCTGAGTGGCGTACAGGTATTCAGCGGCGTTTATGGCGAGGCTCAGCTTCCCGCCGGACTCTATGTCGTTGTGGGTGCAAACGGCTCTCGCAAGGTAATGTTCTGATAAGCATAGATTCTGATTGTTGCGGGGCCGCTATACATATATTATATAGTATTATATAGCGGATGGTTCCGCAAACGGAGATATTCACGGGTGTCGCGGCATGACAGCATGTCGCGACACCTTTTTGCATGCCGGGGCGCTGCTGTTTCGTTGCGCCGAGCGATGCGGGGGCCGGTGTTTCGGTGGGCCACGGGCGCCGGGTGTCCTCGGGGGATGTCGGGCGGTTTTGGCGGCCGAAAAAGCCGGGAGCGCCAATGTTAGGATTAGTTAATTGTTGCAGCAGGTTGAGTGTCAGTGCGGTAGGCCGGGCGGAGATCGTGCGCCGACGGGCGCTGACATGGCGCGGCGGTTAAACGTTAAAAATATGTTTAAAAACAGATAACTAAAAATTAATTGTGCGTTAATTGGGAATTAAGCGTGTAGTTAAGGCCTCTGCGCTAAGTTTGCATCGCATTAAGTTCGAAGCCGGAGCCTCGGCGTCCCGCTACGTTGATTTCCCACGCGCGCAGGATATCCGCCGGTTCTTCTGCCATCAGAACGCGACGCAACACTTGAATATATAGTTTAATCTTTAATCAAATCCATCAAGCATGAAAAAGAACTTTACACGTGCATCGATGCTCGCCGTTATGGCAGCTCTCGCAGTGGGAAGCCTTTCGGCAAAGGACGTTTATCTGTCGCCCGACGGTGACGATGCCAACGACGGTCTCTCCGCCGCAACTCCCCGTAAGACCCTCACCAACCTGACTTCGATACTCGAGACAGGTGATGTTGTAAACATCTCCGGTATTCTCAGCATGGCTAACGAATATGATCTCGCCGTGCTCAACAACAATCTCTCCAAAGGTCACTGCGGCCACTTCTATAAAGAAGGTAACCAGAACGGCTTCCAGCTCAAGATCGACGACGCCCGCTGGGCCAACATCACTTTCCGTGGTGTTGATCCCGAAATGGACGGTTTTGACGGCGATAACGCATGGCGCTTCTTCGAACTCGGCCGTGAGACCAACTTCAGCAAATGGGTCAATCCCGAAAATACAGTTGAAAACGCATGGGTGCGTTTCGAGAACCTGTCTTTTAAGAATGGTGTCGCTCCTTCGGAAGGCGGTACATTCTACATCCACGACCATATCGTTGCCGACTTCGACCACTGTGTTTTTGAAAACAATGGTTTCGACAAGACCCTTCTGAAACAGACTACTGAGGGTGCAAAGAAAGTATATGATGCCGGTGCATGTCAGGAACGTGGCGGTGCTATCCACTTCCAGTTCGGCGCGCTTAACATCACTAATTCGGTGTTTAAGTTAAATACAGCTCGTCGTGGTGGCGCTATCTGCCAAACCGGTGGCGATCTGAAACTCGAAGACTGTCTGTTTGAGAACAACGGTTCTATGGCCATCGATCCTAATGGTGAAATAGCTTCAAGAAACATTGATGGCGGCGCTCTGTGCCTCTGGACACTCCACACTTCCACCAACTCAACAATCAATCGTTGCTCGTTTGTCGGCAATGCTTGTTGGAACAAGGGCGGTGCCATCTGGATCCCCATCAATGTAGACGGTAGCCCCGACCGTATTGTCGACGCTACCATCACCAACTGCTACTTCGGCATGAACGATGCAGTATGGGAACATGGTGGTGCTATCGCTGTTGAAAATGCCGGTGCCCCCGACGGATTCAAGCACGTGTTCCTGAAAGTGGCAAACTGCCTCTTCAACAATAATACCGCAGGTTTCTACGGTCCGCAGATCTATTGGAAGGCCGGTAATAAGAACTCGCTCTTCTCGCTCACCCACTGCTCGATGATCGGCGGCGGGTGCAACGGTAACAGAGATGCGACCAATGGCGGCCATGGTGCCAATATCTGCTTCGACGGCGCAGCCACACGTCCTACCAACGATATAACAGTTGAAATCTTCAACACCATAATGGAGGGCAATCAGGCTGGCAACGGTGACTACAGCGACATCTCGTTCCTGAACACCGAAGCCAAGAGCATAACCGACATGCATGTGGAGCACAGTGCGATCGCTGCAATAGCCGGAGATGAAAACAATACAGTAACTTCGGAAACCTCGGTTCTGAGATATGATCAGACTACCGCACCCTGCTATTCCGCAGGCGCAACTGAACTTGGTAGCGCTCTGATATACAATAATATGTCGTGGGGTGCCGCACCTGTTGATCCCGTCGGCCCCGCAGGAACTCTCGGCGACAAGCAGTACTACGTAAAGGCTGATAAGACAGTCAACATCACTGCTGATAAGACTTGGACAATCAAGGGATTTGATATCTCCGCCAGCGACATGCACGGCAAGCCCCGTGGCGAAAACGCTGTGATAGGTTCCAATGAGATCGATGAGAATACACTTATCGACTATTCCGAAGCTAACAAGGATCT
The DNA here is from genome assembly GCA_019420545.1 of Bacteroidales bacterium. GTDB lineage: Bacteria > Bacteroidota > Bacteroidia > Bacteroidales > Muribaculaceae > Muribaculum. The sequence goes on from JAHZGZ010000194.1 coordinate 6,760, forward strand.
TACCGAAGACTTCCCCATTTCCGGCATAGAGGATGTAACCGTTGAATCCGGCAAACTTCTTGTAAAGGTTGTAAATGGCGTTGTTACAGCAACTGAAACCGCTCGCTTTGTCGCTTACGCTCCTTGTGGCATGAAGGTGGCAGAGAGCCGTGGCTCGCTCGATCTCAATCAGCTTGCAGGCGGTGTATATCTGATCGCCGTAAGCGATGGTGCTGACTTTGCTGTGGTTAAGGTTGCTAAATAGTCCCTGGCGCTTTCCGGTAACCGAAACGATTATTAGAAAATTCAGATCCCGGAGGGGATGTCCGATTGTAGGCTTCCCCCTCCGGCTTTCTCCCTCCTCACTTATTGCGTATATATAATAAGGTATAGAAATATTACGCAACGTTCCGACAGGAAAAACACGGTTTCAGTCCGGCAACACTTTTAACACACCGGATATAGGGTAAAAAAGATTGTTTTTTTGATTTTAGATTGCATAGTCTCTCCTACAATATACGGACACGGAGAATTGCGGCGACAAAGGTTGCCGGCCGCTCCATCCGCCACCCCCTTTGAGATAAATATAACCTTAACTCATTACATAAACTCAGTACATAAGGATGCGAATTTCATTCACACATCTGTCACGCCTCACGGCGTCGGCCGCTCTGCTGGTAACATCGTTTGCAGGGCTACCGGCTTGGGCACAGAGTCTGTCGCTCACCGGTACCGTCGTTGATCAGGAAGGTGAACCCGTTATCGGTGCTACTGTCCATGTGGCCGGCACCAACCGCGTCACCTCGACCAACGTCGACGGTAAGTTCTCCATCAAGGCCGATAAGGGCGAAAAGCTCCAGATCAGCTACGTAGGCTACCGTCGCCAGAATATCACGGTTAAAAATGCCAACGCGCTCAACGTGGTGCTTGTCAACGACCAGAACCAGCTCAACGAAGTGGTCGTTACGGCTCTCGGCATTACCCGCGACGCCAAGTCGCTCTCCTACGCGCGCCAGTCGATCGACACCGAGCCTCTTACCGAGGTGCGTGGCTCCAACCTCATGGACATGCTTACCGGTAAGGCCGCAGGTATGCAGGTTATCTCAGGTGGCGGCCCCACAGCCTCTACCCGTATCGTGCTCCGTGGTGTCAACTCTCTTACCGGCAACAACCAGCCGCTTATCGTAGTCGACGGTGTGCCCATCATCAACAACATGGGTGAGGACGGCGACCTCGACTTCGGCAACCCGGCCAACCTTATAAACCCCGACGAGATCGAGAACCTCGAGG
>JAHZGZ010000195.1 GCA_019420545.1 Bacteroidales bacterium
CGTGCCGCGTTGCATCTTGCAAACCATAAGTGTTTGACTATATTGATGCAACGCGGCCCGCCGCGTCCCTACTTTATACGGTTGACACAGAATGTTATATGGTTTTGCGCCGCCCTCCCGGTCAGTTTTTGTGTCAGAGCAGGGTTATGTGCATGTCCTGAATCATGGTATTGAGGTAAGGACATTTCTTGCGGAGTACGGCATAGAACTCTGAATCGGTCAACGACGTTGCAGTGGCCTGACCCTTGTTAAGCTGGATAGAGAGTTCGATCATATCGTTTTTCAGGCGGTCGCGCAGTTCAGTGAGCAGCATGCCTATATTTGACACTATGCTCCCCTGTATGGCCTCGCTTTCCACAGTGGCCACGAATGCGTGCTCGCCGCATCGGCGCGGCATGGCGTTGCGCATGGCGTTGGTAAGCAGCTGTTCGGTAGGATGGCTGTCGATAATATGTTGCCATGCCGCTGCAAATTCCTCGTCGGAGAATTTTGTCAAGCGCTGCTGTGTGGTCGGTTGTGGCGCTGTGGCGTTTTTATCGGCGGCCGCGGAATTGGCGCGCGGATTGGTGATGGAGAATCCGGGTATACCGCCGATGACAGGAATTTTACCTCGTGGTGCCGCGGTTGACTGGCGCGGCTGAGGTGTCGGCCGGAACGACGACGTAGGCGATGCTAGGGCAGCGGGCTTTGCCGGGGCCTGTACTGCGGCGCTCGGAGCGGGTGATTGCGTAGCCTGTGGTTGGGTAGTCTGTGGCTGGGCAGGCGTCGTGTGCGTGCCGTATGCGCTCTGCGGATCCGAGGCTATCGGAGTCGTCTGTTGTGGCGTGGTTGAAGAAGTCTGCGGCGCTTTGTCCAAGGGTTTTATGGGACGGAGCTGCCCCTCTCCGGCGCCGCTTTCAAGCGGGGAGGGGCTGAGTAATTGGCACAGCTTGATTAGTGTGAGCTCCACAAGCAGCTGCTTGTTGGAGGATGTGCGGTAGTCGAGGTCGGCTTTATTGCAGAGGGCCATTGCGCTGTAAAGAAACGCAGGCTGGCACTTTGCGGCTACCTGTGCGAGCGAGGTGCGTACCTGATCGCTTGCCTCAAGCAGTTCCAGAGTCTTTGGGTTCGATGCCACCATCAGGTCGCGCAGATGCTGGGCAAGTCCGTTGATGAAAAACAGCGAATCAAATCCCTTTTCGCGTATCTCCTTGTAGATGAGCAGGGCGTCGACCACATTGCCTGTAAGGAAGGCGTCGATCAGACGGTTGTAGTACTCGTAGTCGAGGATGTTGAGATTGTCGATGGTCGAGGCGTAGGTGACGTTGCCCATCGAGGAGGCCGCCACCTGGTCGAAAATCGACAGAGCATCGCGCATGGCCCCGTCGGCCTTGCGTGCTATGATATTGAGGGCTGCCGGCTCCACGCTTATCCCTTCCTGCGACGCTACATATGTAAGATGGTCGACCATATCCTGGATAGTGATACGGTTGAAGTCGTAGATCTGGCAGCGTGACAGGATTGTCGGGAGCACCTTGTGTTTCTCGGTTGTGGCGAGGATAAACACCACATACGACGGCGGCTCCTCCAGTGTCTTGAGGAAAGCGTTGAACGCCGCGTTGGAGAGCATGTGCACCTCGTCGATGATAAACACGCGGTAGTCGGCATTGACCGGAGGCACCTGCACCTGGTCAATGATATTCTTCATGTCGTCGATACCGTTGTTGGAGGCGGCGTCGAGTTCCACGATGTTGAGTGAGGCGCCTTTGTTGAACTCGCGGCAGGAGTCGCATTCGTTGCATGCCTCACCTTCGGCGTTGCGGTGACGGCAGTTGATGGTTTTTGCGAAAATACGGGCACACGAGGTTTTGCCTACTCCGCGCGAGCCGCAGAACAGGTAGGCATGTGCGAGCCGGTTCTTGCTGATCGAGTTGCGCAGGGTGGCGGTAAGTGCCTTCTGTCCCACTACGCTTGCAAACGTCGAGGGACGATATTTCCGGGCTGATACGATATAGTTTTCCATGCGGTGGTAGGGCTTGTGTCGGTCAGGGTATCTCCCAGGCGGGGATATCCTTTAGCTTCATATGGAACACAAGGTTGGAGTAGGGGGGCATGGAGCTGTAGCCGTTGGCGCCATATGCCGACTGGTACGGGATGACGACCTCGCATGAGTCGCCTACGTGCATGTTCTGCAGGGCGATCTGCCAGCCGGGTACTACGGCGCTGACCTTGGTAGTGAATATCGAGTCGGTCTGCAGATAGCTTGAGTCGAAGGCGGTGCCGTAGTAGAAAGGTCCGATATATTTCACGGCCACTGTAGAAGTGGAGTAGGGCTTCAGGTTGCCTGCTGTGAGCGAGCGGTCGTTGAACCAGTGCATGAGCACATAGCTTCCCTGATCGTAAGGCGGTACGACACGCGTGAAATAAAGGTCGGAGCTGCCATCCTCGGTACGCTTTGCCTGCTCGTCAAGCCATGCGTTGTTGGCTTCGCGCCATTCGCGGTAAGTGTCCCAGTTGTTGTCGTCATCACTGTTGCATGAAGCAAAAGCGGAGGCAACCAGTACGGTACCGGCGAATAATATGGGTAATTTTTTCATTATCTTGATTGTTGTTGTGGCGGAGAGGGTAGGGGCGATATGCCGCACGTTGTCAGAATTCTACCTTCGGGGCAGTCTGTGCTCCTTCCGACGCCTTGAACTGGGGCTTGGGCGTGAAGCCGAACCATCCGGCGTAGATCATCGTCGGGAATTTCTTTATCGAGGTATTGTAGTCCTTTACGGCCTCGGTATACCGCCCGCGGGCTACCGTGATGCGGTTTTCGGTGCCTTCGAGCTGCACCTGCAGGTCGCGGAAGTTTTCGTTGGCCTTGAGGTCGGGATATGCCTCGCTTACGGCGAGTAGCGACTTGAGGGCGCCGGTAAGCTGGTTCTGGGCCTCTGTGAACCGGTCGAGGTTCTCCTCGGTCAGGTCGTTGGCGTCGATATTGATTGCGGTTGCGTTGGCACGGGCCTGCGTTACCTCTGTCAAGGTTTTCTCCTCATGTGCGGCATAGCCTTTGACTGTAGCCACAAGGTTGGGGATGAGATCGCTGCGGCGCTGGTACTGGTTCTCTACCTCGGCCCACTGCTGATCTACGGTCTGCTGTTTGTCGACAAGCGAGTTGTAGTTGCACGAACTGAGGCTGGCCATGCAGAGCAGTCCGGTAGCGATGGTTATGATGCGGCGTTTGAGTGTCATGATTCTTGTTGTTGTGTATTGAGGTTTGGTAAATTTTGTCGGCCCACGCCCGCAGGCCCGGATTGTTATCCGAGCTTGCGCAGCAGTGAGTTGATGCTTACTGTATCGTGGATCAGACGGTGGAGATCCTCAACCTTTACGCGTTTCTGCTCCATGGAGTCGCGCTCGCGGAGGGTCACGGTGTTGTCTTCGAGGGTCTGGTGGTCGACGGTTACGCAGAAAGGTGTGCCGATGGCATCCTGACGGCGGTAACGCTTGCCGATAGAGTCTTTCTCCTCGTAGTGGGTGGGGAAGTCAAACTTGAGGTCGTTGACGATCTCGCGGGCCTTTTCGGGGAGGCCGTCCTTGCGCACGAGCGGCATTACGGCGCACTTCACGGGTGCCAGGGCCGGCGGCAGGTGGAGTACCACGCGCTTGTCGCCACCTTCAAGCTCCTGCTCCTCATAGCTCGAGCAGAGCACCGAGAGGAACATGCGGTCTACGCCGATCGAGGTCTCGATGACGTAGGGGGTATAGCTTTCGTTGAGTTCGGGGTCGAAATACTGGATCTTCTTGCCGGAGAACTTC
>JAHZGZ010000196.1 GCA_019420545.1 Bacteroidales bacterium
TGAAGTCGGTGGATCCTTCGATCGTACAGTCGCGGAAATATCCCCGGGCACCTACATTGGCCTTGTATGTATCCTGGTATCCGCTTATCACACACCGGTTGAACACATGGGCGTCGCCCGAAGTATAAAGAGCCTCCGCCTGCCCCACCGCACCGGAGGTATTGCGTATGGTGAGTCCTTCGGCATAGAAACGTTCACAGAACACATTGAGTGCCGCGCAGTCAAGGTAGGAGTTGCTCTCGTTTCCCACTCCACGGCTCACTGCCGAGGTAAGTATTGTGGTGGCTGCATCCTCACCGATGAGACTGATAAAACGCGGGGCCTCCCCCTTGCGGCCGGCATAGATATTCTCCTCGTATACACCGGGACGTATGTATATTATGCCGCGGGCACCTTCAGGAACAGCGTCGATTGCGCCCTGCACAGTCGTATAATCGGCGCTCCCGTCAAGGCTTACCGTATAGGCCACCACCTGTGCCTCGGCGTCAGGAGCGGGCTTTATTGTAGTCTCACCCGAGTAGCCGTAGTCGCCGAGATCCGATGGTTCTCCGATATTACCTATCGGATTCTCACGGGCATACTGTGCCTGGGCAGCGGTTATCTCTTGTCCGAAGATCTTCACCTTATGCAGACGCGGAGCCTGACGCTGTGCCATCGGGTCGACATACTGCGTAAATACATCGCTCTGAACAGGAGAGCCCTGTATCTCGCCGTCCCATACACGCCAGCGTATCGACACGTCGGAAGCATCGATCACGTTCTCCATGAAATACCCCTGGTCGGCGAATACAGTCCATCCCTGTTTCTGCCGTTCGGAACCCATCCATACCAATGGTTTCCACTCGCCGTCGCCTATACGGTAGTCGCACTTGATGCCGCGTCCCCATGACGTAGACGACCACGACCACTGCACGCGCTCGACATAAGGGAGATGGTCGATCTCCACCCAGCCATGCATCGACTCACCGTTGATTGCCGCGTCACGGCACATCTGCACGAAGCCCGCCTCACCATAATTGGGGCGCCCCTGCGCATCGTAGGTGATATTGTCTTCCAGATAACGGGTATGCCCCTTTACAGTCCAGTTGTTGTAGGTAGTGGCACTGTTGCCCGAGGGCTTCTCGCCGAGATAGTACTGTCGGGCAAATGCTGCCGTGACGCCGGCACGCCCGTTGTACGACTTCTTGTTGGCAAACGTGCAGTTGTGGAACAATACCGGATAGTTTACCTCGCCACCTCCGTTTGCCGGAGTCGTAAGCACGGCATTTACATAGCCGCCGTCGGCCCATTCGGGACAGTCGCGGCCTGTCTCTTTCTGCCATGTCGACGGCCAGCTCTCATCGCTGAAGTTGATGTCGATCACCATCGGATAGTCCGAGACTCCGGTGCTCCACTGCTCGACCACCGACTCCGGATCGAGGCTCCCGTCGATCGCTGCCGTCGCGGTAAGCTGTGTCACGGCCAGCGCGACCGTGGCTGTAAGGATAATTGGATTGATTCGCATGTTGTTTATCTGTTGATTTAAGATTAAGCGATATTAGGATATAATCTTCCTAATGCAAAATTAATTATTCACGATTGTCGCCGCGGGGCTATACATACCGAAAATAGGGGCAATATCTGACACTCCGACCCTCTTTTGCCCCATGATTTTGCCCCATATGTCTATAAATGCTATATTTGCATCACAGTCAGGTCGATTGCCATGAGATTACACGTGTATTACATATTTCGGCTTCTTATCCTGTTTGCATATATGGGAGCATCCGCATCTGTAACCGTGCGTCACTATGACACACGCGACGGATTGGCTCATGCTCATGTCCGCGATATGGTGCAGGACGATCAGGGTTACATGTGGTTCGCCACATGGTGCGGTGTCGACCGGTTCGACGGATACGAATTCCGTAATTTCCGCTCTCATCCCGATGATTCGATAAAACTCGATAACAACCGTGTGGAGCGTATTGCCGTCGCGCCGACAGGTGATATTGTAATCGCGACATACAGCGGACGCGTATATCGCCTCGACCCTGCTTCCGGCACATTCCATATAGGCTCGACGAATGATAGTCTCACTTTGGAAAAGCGCGACAGATCTCTTCCCGGCAAACCGTTGCCCGAGCTGGAGAAACATATCAACCGCCATGCTGTCAATTACACCGATTCCGACGGCAATGTATGGCTCGAAGGCAACAACGGCATCGATTTTCTCTCTGTGGCGCCACATGCGTTCAGATTTATCAGGTGCACTGCGATTGATTCTGTCGGCGAGGATATCCATGCACTGTATGTCTCGCCTGATGACAGGATATGGGTCGGTTCGCGCGACACGCGCGTCATGCTGTATGACTCCTCCGGAATGCATATCGGGAATCTTTTATCCGATGGCCGGATTGTCACTGACTCTATTGCCGGATTCGGTATGAAGCCATATGCTTTCCATGCCGACATGTCGGGCCGCAT
>JAHZGZ010000197.1 GCA_019420545.1 Bacteroidales bacterium
GAGCAATTAACCTACGCTCATTTCCAATAAATTACACTCTTTTCGTAACTTCAGACTGCAAAATTACAAATTTTTTTGCCGCCATGCTATTCTTTGCTCTTAAAAAGAAGAGAATGCGTAAATTTGCACCCGTTTTCCTACGTATGAACCTATGAATAAAAAAGGATTGTTTGCTTTGGCCATGGGCACCTTTGCCCTTGGAATTACTGAATTTCTTACGATGGGCATTCTGCGGATGTTGGCCGCAGACATGGATGTAAGTGTGTCGCGGGCAGGTGCTTTTATATCTGCATATGCGGCCGGTGTATGTGTTGGTGCGCCTGCGTTGCTTTTCGCCAGGAAGATGGCTCTTAAACGGCTGATGCTTCTGCTTGCAGCTGTGATAACTGTCGGCAACACGCTTGCCGCTTTCGCTCCCGAGTTCTGGAGTTTCTGTGCCGCAAGGTTTATATCCGGCCTCCCTCACGGGGCTTACTTTGGTGTCGGAGCTATCGTGGCGCGTAAGCTTGCCTCCCCGACAAAGGCATCGAGTGCTGTAGCCATGATGATCGGCGGAATGACTGTCGCCACCCTCGTCGGTGTGCCGTTGGGTACTCTTGTCTCCAATGTGGCGTCGTGGCGCATGGCATATATTGTTGTGGCACTGAGCGGTGCCGCGGCGTTTGTGGCGATACGCTGCTGGGTGCCGCAGGTACCCGGATTGCCCGACATGGGATTCAAGGGGCAGTTCCGGTTTCTGCGTACGCTTCCGCCGTGGCTTGTGTTCGGGGGCGTGCTGCTCGGGCAGATCGGCATTTACAGCTGGTACAGCTTTATTGATCCGCAGCTTACCATCGTGGCCGGTTTCTCACGCGAATCCATGACGTGGCTTATGGTGCTCGCCGGTTTCGGTATGTTTGCCGGAAATCTTGTCGCCGGACGCCTCAGCGACCGGTTCAAACCGGCTGCGGTGGCCGCCTGGGTCCAGGCATCAGCTATCCCGGTGCTCATACTGTTCTTTTATTTCGGACACTTTCAGCTGGCGGCAGTTTTCCTTATGATACTTGGCACGGCGGCACTGTTCGGATCGGGCAGTCCGCTGCAGAGCGATATCGTAGGGTATGCGCGCGGAGGCGAGATGCTCGGCGCGGCGTGCATACAGATCGCCTATAATGCCGGAAATGCCATAGCCGCATGGTTTGGCGGCATCGTGATAAACGCTACCGGAAGCTACATGGTGCCCGCGGTGGCCGGACTCCCTCTCGTGGCCGTCGGTGTGGTGATGCTGTGGTATCTCTACTGGCATTACGAACGTCGCCTTGGTGTGCCTCAGGCACGCTGAGCGCAGCTCCGCACGGGTCGAACTTTCGTGCCACCGATGTGTTTCATCCCATGTGAAGATTTGTCGTAAAAAAATAGCCTTATGGACGCCTGTAACGGCTTCCGGGAAAATTTTGGGCAATTTTATAGACAATCTCTTAACACTTTTTCCTAATTTTGCCAAAATTTTTCAGCTTATATTCGCGCAATGCCTAAGAATTTAGTAATAGTCGAGTCGCCCGCAAAGGCTAAAACCATAGAGAAATTTCTTGGTAGTGACTACAAGGTAATGTCGTCATACGGCCATATCCGCGACCTCAACAAAAAAAAGTTCGGTATAGATATAGACAATGGCTTCGCGCCTGTCTATGAGATACCCGACGATAAGAAATCGCTGGTAGATGACCTACGCAAGGCCGTCAAGGCGGCCGATACGGTATGGCTGGCATCTGATGAGGACCGCGAGGGTGAGGCTATCGCATGGCATCTTTGCGAGGTGCTGGGGCTGGATCCCGCCACTACGCGGCGTATCGTGTTCCATGAGATTACCAGAAAGGCTATCGAGGAGGCTATTAAACACCCCCGTGCTATCGACCTTAACCGTGTCGACGCCCAGCAGGCGCGCCGCGTGCTCGACCGCATCGTGGGCTTCGAGCTTTCGCCCGTATTGTGGAAGAAGATCAAGCCGGCATTGTCGGCCGGACGCGTGCAGTCGGTGGCGGTAAGGCTTATCGTGGAGCGCGAGCTTGAAATAAAGAATTTCAAGTCCGAGCCGTATTATCGCGTCAACGGCGACTTCACCACTGCCGGAGGCGCCACTCTCGATGCGCAGCTTGAGCGCCGTCTACCCGACAGCAAAAGCGCCGAGGCTCTGCTTGAGGCATGCCGCGATGCGCGGTTTACTATTACCGACGTTGTAACCAGGCCGGTGTCAAAATCGCCTGCGCCCCCCTTTACTACCTCTACCCTGCAACAGGAGGCTGCGCGCAAGCTCGGCATGACCGTGTCGCAGACGATGATGGTGGCACAGAAGCTTTATGAGGCCGGACATATCACATACATGCGTACCGACTCGCTCAATCTGTCGTCGCTTGCTGTCAATGCCATATCGGAAGAGGTGACGCGTCGGCTCGGGGGAGAATACCTCAAGGTACGCCATTACCATACCAGCTCGAAAGGGGCGCAGGAAGCCCACGAGGCTATCCGTCCCACCGACGTGCATGTAGCTGAAATCGAGGGCACATCCCAGGAGAAGCGCCTTTATTCCCTGATATGGAAACGTACTATCGCGTCGCAGATGGCCGATGCGCAGATTGACCGTACTACCGTTGAGATCACACCATCGACATGTGCCGACCGTTTTACGGCAACCGGAGAGGTGGTAAGATTCGACGGCTTTCTCCGTGTCTATATAGAGGGTCACGACGATGACAATGCCGATACCGGCAGCGGGTCGCGCCTCCCTGCCATGAAGAGCGGCGATACCGTGGAGATGCGCTCCATCGTTGCAACCGAACGCTTTACCCAGCATCCTCCGCGCTATACCGAGGCATCGCTTGTGAAGAAAATGGAGGAACTCGGCATTGGCCGTCCGTCGACCTATGCGCCGACTATTTCCACCATCCAAGCCCGCGAATATGTGGAGCGTGGAGAGAAAGAGGGCACGGAACGCAGCTACGAGGTGCTGACGCTTGACCCTGCGGGAAAGATCGTCCGGTCGACGCATTCGGAGATGACCGGCTCGGAGAAAGGCAAACTCGTGCCCACCGACATAGGTATGGTTGTCAACGAGTTTCTTATCAAATATTTCCCTTCGATTCTCGACTACGATTTTACCGCCAGAATGGAGGAAAAATTCGACGACATAGCCGAGGGACAGCTGAAATGGAACAGTGAGATCGGTGATTTCTACAAGGTGTTCCATCCCGATGTGGAGCAGGCCAACAATATGCGTCTCGAGCATCGTGTAGGCGAGCGTATGCTCGGTACCGATCCCGCTACCGGAAAGCCTGTGAGCGTAAAGATTGGCCGTTTCGGTCCCCTTGTGCAGATAGGGGGCGCCGAGGGCGATGATGACAAGCCTCAGTTTGCCTCGCTGCTCAAAGGCCAGTCGCTCAGCACTCTTACGCTTGAGGAGGCGCTGAAACTGTTTGAGTTCCCGCGTACTCTTGGCGAGTTCGAGGGCAAGACCGTGACCGTGGCCATAGGCCGCTTCGGCCCGTATGTGCGCCACGACGGCAAATTCGTCTCCATCCCCAAGGATCTGGCCCCTGCCGCCATTACGTTGCCTGAGGCCGAGGAGCTGATCGTGGCGAAGCGTGAGAGCGAGAGCAAAAAGGTGATCAAGGTATTCGAAGGTGAAGGCGACATGCAGATCCTCAACGGTAGGTATGGCGTATATTTTACCTACAACAAGAATAACTATAAACTACCACGAGGCCTTGAGCATCCCGAGAATCTTACACGCGACGAATTGCTGAAGATGGCCGAGGAGCAGGATGCCAAGCCTAAAAAGACTGTCGCACGGCGCGCTTCCTCACGTAAGAAATAATCCCTACCTACTTCCTGACGCAGAATAGATAATGCCACGCAAATCTCCCGTAACCAACCGTCCCGGAGCGCAGAATGCGCCTTTCCGGCCTGATGTCATTGAGAATTATACTCCGGCGGAGGATACCACCCTGTTGCCGTTTCTCATCGGATCGATGCCGCAGCGCAAGCGCACCACAGTAAAGGAACTGCTGAAATACAATCAGGTGGCCGTGAACGGTATCCCCGTCACTCGCCATGATACTCCGTTGACTCCGGCTGATACGGTGAGTGTAAATCTTACCCGAGAGTTCAAGACGTTCCACCATCGTCGTGTGAAGCTTGTCTATGAGGATTCCGATATTCTTGTCATCGAAAAAGGATACGGCTTGCTTTCTATGGGCAACGACAAGGTGACCGACGGCACGGCCTATACCATAATGCGCGACTGGGTTAAGTGGGAGAATCCGGGGAATAAGCTGTTTATCGTTCACCGGCTCGACCGCGATACCTCAGGCCTGATGATGATGGCGAAGAACGAACAGGCCAAGGATGCCATGCAGCACAACTGGAACAATATGGTGATCTCGCGCAAATATGTATGCGTGGTCGAGGGCTATGTCGACAATGACGAGGGTGAGATACGTAGCTATCTTGCCGAAAACAGCACCCATGAAGTCTATTCCACCAATAACCCCGAGGAGGGCAAGCTCGCGGTGACGCGCTACAAGGTGATCAAGCGCGGGCTCGGACATACTATGCTCGAGGTGTCGCTTGAGACCGGCCGCAAGAACCAGATACGCGTGCATATGAAGGAACTTGGTCATCCCATCGCAGGCGACCGCCGTTACGGCGCCAAGGCCTCGCTGATCCACCGCCTCGCCCTTCATGCCCAGACACTGCGCTTTGTCCATCCCGCGACACGTCGCGACATGAACTTCGAGACCCCCGTCCCGGGCACCTTCTGGAAACTTGTCGGCGGCAAATCCTGAATCCCTCTGCACTTTTGGGGAAATCCCCTCTCCACTTTTTCGTAAAAATAGGAGATGCGGTTTTTCAACCGCATCAAATATAATACGCCCCGAAATATATTTACGCATCAATTATTGATAGCCGATATTTTAATCCTGACGCGGTTAGGAAACCGCGTCTCCTACATAGCCTCTGACTGGGAGGGCGGCGCTTTAGGCCGCCACAATGGCCTGTATTATCTTGCGTGCCTGTAGGAGACGCGCTTTTCAAGCGCGTTAAAAAAAATTACGCAGAGCGCGTTACGATCTGTTGTTGAAACGTTTGTGTATCGTGGCGGGCTAAAGCGCCGCCCTCCCAGTCAGATTCTCTGTGGTCTCTGTGTCCTTTGTGCGGTTTTCGACCCCATCGCGGCTGCTCTGTGCTCTCCAGAGCGCGCGTACAGCGCGAACGTAGCCCTCATTTCCGGAAGGCCTCTGTGCGCTCTGCGGTCTCTGTGTGAATTTTCTCCTCCATAATGTGTATTAACGCGGTTAGGAAACCGCGTCTCCTACAGCCTTGGTGGCAAAGCGCGGCTAAATTTCCGACTTTACGGCGCGTCGTCGTCAAATAGCCGTCGTCAGATGATGGAGAGCTATTCGGCAGCCGATTTGATACCTTTTTCGAGGAAGCGAGTGAAGCGGGGAATGCTCTCGTCGTAGGCATAGGGGCCCGACAACAGCTCTCCGCGGTCGTTGAGGATCACGTAGTAGGGCTGGGCGTTGGCCTGGAACTTGTAGCGCTGCAGATAGCTCCAGCGCTCGCCATATGTGTCAAGTCGCACCTGTCGGCCATTCTCCTCCACATATACAGGCTCGGGGAGGGCGCGCTTTTCGTCGACCATCAGCTTTATTACCACGAAGTTGTTTTCGATCATGGCCTTGACATCGGGCTCGTCGAGTACGGCTCCCTCCATCTTGCGGCAGTTGACACATCCGTAGCCTGAGAAGTCGAGCAGCACGGGCTTCCCTTCGCGGCGCGCTACCGCCATGCCTTCGTCGTAGTCGGAATATTCCTTGAAGCTTTCGCCATAGAGATTGAAATCCTGGGTATAAAGCGGCGGCACAAACGCGCTGGCGCTTTTAAGCGGAGCGCCCCACAGCCCCGGAAGCAGATAAACCGTAAATGCCAGCGACGCGAGCGCCAGGAAGAAGCGCACGGTACCCACCGACTTGTCGGGCGCACCGTAGTGGGAGAAGTTGAATGCTCCGAGCAGGTATGCCCCGAGCAGACCGAAAATCACTATCCACAGGGCAAGGAACGTCTCGCGGTCAAGGATATGCCATCCGTAGGCCAGGTCGGCTACGGAAAGGAATTTCAGCGACAGGGCAAGCTCGAGAAATCCGAGCACGACCTTCACGGTATTCATCCAACTGCCGGATTTAGGTGCGCTCTGAAGCCACGACGGAAAGAGCGCGAACAAGCAGAAGGGTATGGCCAGGGCGAGAGCGAAGCCCGCCATGCCTATCGCCGGGCCGAACTTGTCGCCTGTGCTGGCCGCCTCCACCAGAAGCGTGCCTATGATCGGGCCTGTGCAGGAGAAGCTGACAAGAGTGAGGGTAAACGCCATGAAGAATATGCTGAGCAGACCCGTGGTCTTGTCGGCTGTGGCATCCATCTTGTTGGCCCACTTTGAGGGGAGTTTAATGTCGAATGCTCCGAAAAAGCTGATAGCGAATATTATGAGCAACACGAAGAAAATGATGTTGCATGTGGCGCTCGTGGCGAGTTCGTTGAGTTTGGCAGGGCCCCATATGGCCGTTACCAGTATGCCGAGAGCCACGTATATCACGATTATCGACAGCCCGTAGGTCATGGCGTCGGCTATGGCACGTGTGCGGTTTTTCCCTTTTTTGAGGAAAAAACTTACCGTCATCGGTATCATCGGCCATACACAGGGCGTAAGAAGGGCCAGGAATCCGCCGGCGAAACATGCGATGAAGATATACCATAGCGATGTGGTGGAGTAATCGGTGGTGTCGGAGCTTCCCGACGTATCCACAGGCGCCCAGAGGTCGGATTCGGCATCATTGGCCTGTACGGGCACGCTTACAGCGGCTGTTATAGTATCCGGTGCCACTGTGTCGGCCGGAGTGTCAGTGGAGGGTACTGTGATTTTTGCAGTGCCGCTGAGCGAGAATGTCTCCTTGGCGGGAGGAATGCAATTGTCGTTGTTGCATGCCGAATAGCGTATGGTGCCGTCGATGGTGAATTTGCTGCGTGTCGCCGTAAATGCCTGGGTGACGGTAACGCCGTCGGTCCACCAGCTCAGGTTGGCGCCGAACATCTCGTCATATTCCTTGTGGGCGGTCTTGTTGGCCACGGGATGTCCCGACAGCTCCACGCCGTTGAGATCCCACTCGATGGCGAGCGGCTGAGGGCCGACGTCGGGATCTACGTCGAGCGAATACATATGCCATCCGGCATCGATTGTCGCGGTCATCACGACTTCGCCATGGGATTCTCCGGTCATTTTCAGCTCGGTAGACCAATGCACCGGATTGACGATCTGCGCCTGTGCCTCAACGGCCCAAAGCGTAAGGAAAGCTATAAGAATAGTCAGGCAACGCTTCATATCCCCTTAAATGATTTTTGTTGTATTACTGATTGGCAAAGGTAGCGCTTTTTTTTGTAAAGTAAGCTTTTTTATTTACATTTGCAGAATCGACCAAACACGATATTATAGTTATCATGGCTCCACTGTTTACCATAATTACGGTTACCTACAATGCCGCCGATACCCTTCCGGCCACGCTGGCCAGCGTGAAGGAACAGACCTGCGACTTGTATGAGTATATCGTTATGGACGGTGTGTCGGCCGACCGCACTCTGAAGCTTGCCATCGACGCCGGCATACCTCAGGCGCGTATCTATTCGTCGCCCGACAAGGGGATTTATGATGCGATGAACAAGGCCATGGATCTTGCCACCGGGCAATATCTGATATTTCTCAATGCCGGTGATGCCTTCCACAGTCCCGACACGCTGGAGCATCTGGCCACGCTTATCACGGATAATGATTTCCCGGGTATCGTCTACGGCCAGACATGTGTGGTTGACTCCGCTCGCCGCTATCTTGCGCCGCGGCATCTTACCGCCCCCGAGAATCTTACGCTTGACAGTTTTGCCGAGGGCATGGTGGTATGCCATCAGGCGTTTGTCGTATTGCGCAAGCTGGCTCAGGAGTATAATCTGCGTTACCGTTTCTCGGCCGATTACGACTGGTGTATCCGATGCCTCCAACGTTCGCGCAGCAATGTGGCTCTTCCCGACGGAGAGATCATGATAGACTATCTTATGGAGGGAACCACTACGCGCAACAGGCGTGCATCGCTGCGCGAGCGCTTCCGCATAATGTGTTATTATTACGGTTTTTTCCCGACCGTATGGCGCCATATGCGCTTTTTGTCGCGGTTTATGCGCCGCCGGAAACTCGAAAACAGTCTTTCCGGGCGGTAACATCTTAAAAAAGAAAACAAATAAACATATATACATATGAAATACTATATTATTGAGAACGAAGCTCCTGTGGGGCCTTTTGAATTGAATGAACTTGTAGGCCGCGGATTGCGCCCTACCGACCTTGTATGGGCTGAGGGCATGCCCGACTGGGCCCCTGCCGAAACCATCGAAGAGGTACGTATGGCTCTCTATGGCCCCAAAACCGGTGATGTGTCTGTCGCTCAGGGTCCCGCAACTCCGGCTTCCGGCACTGCTTGTCCTCCCCCTCCTGCACGTCCTGTCGCTCCTGCTCCCGAATATCAGCAGCCTCAGTATCAGCAGCCATACCAGCAACAACCCTATCAGCAGCAACAATACCAGCAGCCGCAACAGCCGATGCTTCCGCCGGATAACTATCTGGCATGGGCCATTATTGTTACCATTCTCTGTTGTCTGCCCTTCGGTATTGTGGCCATCATAAAGGCCGCTTCGGTCAACACTCTCTGGAATGCCGGAAATTACGAACAGGCTTACGAGGCATCGGCCGCTGCGAAGAAATGGGTTATCATTTCTGCTATTGTTGGTGTGGTAAGCAGTCTGATTTACGCCGGTTTCATGATTTTCAGCGGTGTGATGAGCGCGCTCTGATCGGATTATGATACTTGTAAATACGACTTTCCATGTCGAGTCCGGCCTGGAGAGCGAGTGGATCGATTGGGCGCATGGCGTCTATATCGCTACCGCTGTGTCGGCCGGATATCGGCATCCTCTGCTTATGCGCATATTCTCCCAGGAGGATAATGGCGGTACTACGTATGCCCTGCAGATACAGTGTGACGGGCCCCGTGAGGCTGCCGACTGGCTCGACAGGCTTCAGCCGGGGCTGCTCGACGAGATTGCCGGCCGCTGGCAGCAACGCGTGCTCCACTTCACCACTATGATGGAGGAGGTAACCCGTGACTGAAAGACCTACAGACGCGCGCCCTGACGCCCCCGGCATTGTCCGCAATGAGGCTCTGCGTGAATGGGAACGTATAATAATAGGTATTGATCCGGGCACTAACGTGATGGGCTACGGGATACTCGGTGTGCGCCGCGGCAAGCCGGCCATGATAGCCATGGGTGTCATCAAGCTCAACAAGTTT
>JAHZGZ010000198.1 GCA_019420545.1 Bacteroidales bacterium
GATCGAAAGCCCCTCGATCTCACCGGCACGCTTGAAATCGCTCATCTCGCGGAAAAGCTCTACACGACCCTTCTTCGCGCCACCGGCAATCTTCCCTTTGCGCATCACCGGTTTACCCTTCTTATCGAGCTGCACGCTGAAAGGAGTATCCTTCACTACCTCCTCGCCATCAACGAGACCGGTAAACGGAACCTCGGTAATATCGGCTATATAGATATTGTCGGGAATCTGATAGAGTGACTCACCGTCGTCAGAGGTAAAGAGCATCTTGCCGTCGGCAATGAATATACCCTGACACCAATAAGGAGTAGGCATACATTGCATCTTGGTATAATACTTTCCTGTGGCAAGATCATAGCAGTAGACATAGCGGCTGTCGACCCAGTCAGACATCCACACCATGTTCTTGTCGCGGTCAACGGCAAGACCCGACACCTCTACCTGGCCCGACTCCGGCGTCCAGGGAAGGTCGCGCTTCCACTTCAGGGTCTCGGCATCGTAGATTGATACCGCGATATTATAGCCGCGGCCATACTCGAACTTCTCGATACCGCAATAGATCTCGCCGTTGTGCACGTCTATGTCACCGAAGTGATTGGCGATTTCCGGGTGCTGGAAAGGCTGATCGTTTTTGGCCACAAGATTTCCGTCCTTGTCATACTTATAAAGGACTTTGGTATCCGACACATAGTAATATGTACTGTCGATAGCAATACCCTGGCGACCGGCTACCGGAATCACCTTTTTAAGACGGTATTCATTCCCTACATGCTGGGCGCTGACAGAAATGCCTGCTACGAGAAGCGACATCATCAATAGAATCTTTTTCATAAATTCGATGTTTTTTGTGGTTAGATTATATTTACTGTAAAGTGTTTATATACATCAGGTCTAGACTGGTGATCTATACTTCAGGTCAGAACTTGAAGAGACCCATGAGCTGGAGCTGGCTCGAAGTGCTCTTGCCGTTGTTGGAAGCCTCGCGCACATCCTTGCCATACATCGACAGCATATAGTTGAGCTGAATCTTCAGATTGCCGAACGGCTCCCAGGTACCGCCGATAAGCACACGGTCGTAATTGTTGAGCGAAAGCTTGTTAAGGCTGTCATGGTACATGTCGTAACGCACTACCGGGAAGAATTTGCCGAAATGGTAGCCGGCAAGCGCATAGAAGCCTGTTTCATGAGCCAGAGAGATACCCTCCTTTTTGCCACGGAGAAAACCGTACTCTGCACGCAGATCAAGGCCGGTAGGATCATTGTACCAGACACCGCCCACGAAACGATTCATCGGGCAATACTTGCCGGGAATTTCCTCGCCCTCCTCGTTTTCAAGAAGGTCGTCGGTCTTATATTCGCCATAGTTGTAGGCAGCCTTGATATTGAAATATTTTATCGGTCTTACGGTAAGAGCAGCGATAATGTCCTTCGACTTATTGTTGTCGTCCTTGCTGGGAAGATGGCCGTTGGTAACTGCCAGGTTATATGACAGGTAGTTGAATCCTTCAGCGCTGGGGAGCAGATCGCCCATCAACATGATGCCGAGATCACGTCCGTAATCCACAAAGTCATAGCCGATTGCATTACGGCAGGCCATGCGGTAGCATATATTGGAGAAATCGACAGTCTCCAGGGTCGCCGGAGAGATATCATAGTTCTCATAACCGACAGGAGTATAGAACTGGCCTACACGTACCTGGAAAGCCGGCTTGAACTTATAGGTAAAGAATGCGTCCATTACCTGAAGATTTTTCTGACCGTTGCCGTTGGTCGAACCGGCAATGCCGTTGAAAGCCTCAATCTGCACGCGTACCGAACCGTTCTTGCATACCTGCCCATCGAGGATAAGACGAAGGCGTTTGGCCTGAAACGACGACGAACCCGAGCCAAGGCTGTTGTAGTTGTAACCGGTCTGAAGATAGCCCGAAACTTTTACCATCTTGGAAAGCACTGATTTCCAATTTTCTGTAGCTCCTCCGGCCGTAGTTGCCGACGCAGCGGCCGAAGAAGTGCTTTCCATGGGAGCATTGAGAACATCGTAAGATGATTCAGTTACATCCGCTGCATACATGGTGGTGGCAGCTGCGCAACACGCCATAATCGCAAAAATTTTCTTCATAACTCATTTTTTAGGGTAAATAATTGGTTAAATTTGGTATATATTGACTACATAGGCTAACGGAATGGCAACAGCGGCCATACCCAAAGGTCATGCAGGACTGGGGAATCGGTATAAAAAAGCGAATTTAAAGAGAGTATACTTAAAAGTATTTCAAATTGGAAATAGATAGGTAAGGTTGGATTGGAGACAGCAAAAGTTATTTGCGGGCTTCTATAAGCAGTCGGCCGAACTCCATCACGTTGAGAGCCGTGACAGGGGGGCGGGGATCGGAATTCATAGCGGTATCAAGGGTGGTCTCGCCGGAGAGCACAAGTACACCGAGCGCGCCGGCATTGCGAGCCATGGCCACATCGGTATAGATACGGTCGCCGCACATGGCAATCTCATCGGCCTCCAGCCCGTAACGGTGGCGGATACCGGCGAGCATGTCGGGATTAGGCTTTCCGATTACGAGATCAGGCTGACGCCCTGTGGCATGCTCGATACATCTACAGATTGAACCGCAGTCCACCAGTATTGTCGGGAGATCGGTCGGGCACACACGGTCGGGGTTTGTGGCTATATAAGGTATCCCTTCCGATGCAAGCCATGCGGCATGGCAAAGACGGTCGTAAACAAGAGTAGTATCGAATGCTACGACAAGAGCATCCGGACGGTCTGAATGGTCAGCTTTGGTAAGTTCGAATCCGGCAGCTTCAAACTCTTTCAGCATGCTGGGAGTACCCAGCGCGAAAATACGTCTTACCTCCGGCATATTGGCCTTGATATATTCGATAGTGGCCACGGCTGTGGTATACATGTTCTCCTCCGAAGCCTCTATGCCAAGACCATCCAGTTTCTTGAGATAATCCTTGATACTGCGTGTTGGGTTATTAGTGAGAAATGAGTAGCCTATCCCGTTATCGTCGAGCAGGCGCAGGAAATCCTTGGTAAACGGAAAAAGCTTCGAGCCAAGATATATTGTGCCGTCCATATCGAGAGCGACATGCTTTATACGTCGGCATGCTTTCATCAGCTCGTCATGCGACATCGGAGTCATGTATTTCTCAAAATTTTTCATAACAATCAGATTTTGGTTCTCACATAATTCCGTATATTATCCACATTCTGCAAAAAAAATTGCAAAAGCCATAATCTCGGAGAATAATGGGTTATACAGAATGTCTGGTCAGGATTTGTAAATTGCGTTTTAGTTATGAGAGTTCAATATTTCTACCCTTCCGGAGGCGCCACGAGAATATAGGAAGCAACATCCGGACTGAAAACCTGCAGTAATATACATCCCATGTATAGCATGATATAATTACCAAAAGCTTTCGTTGCGAAAGTAGTATATTTTTAAACAAAAACCAAATTTTTTAGCAGATTTTTACAGCGCCAAGCTAAACAAATCCAACACAATACTGATTTACAGCATGTTAAACTCAACAAACAGACACCTTGTTTTATACTTTTAACGCCTATCCGTGACTCCGTATCCGAGCACTTCACCTCACCATACCGGTTAATGTTTCATTAAGATATGCCGCAATCGCACTCCTTACTTTGGCCGATGTGCAGGTGAAACCGTTTACCATTACCACAACGGCATGAGTGGGCTGTCCCTTCCTGTCGAGCAGATAGCCGGCATAACACAGTACTCCTGTCATGCTCCCCGACTTCATGGCCATACGACCGTCAAGAGGAGTGCGCTTCAAAAAGTTCTTCACCGTGCCGTCACGACCGGCCACAGGGAAAAGAGACGTATACTCGTGGCTGGCACTCATCGACTGAAGTATATCGGAAAGCATATGTGCCGACATACGGTTGACCGGCGACAGTCCCGAGCCATCGACAACACGTCCGCGCGACAGGTCGATGCTACGTGCACTCCATATTTCTCTCTGCATTATAATTGCAGAATCGGCATTGGCAACTGACGCCTCTGCATCATCCCGGTTAACAAATAGTGGCGCCCGAAGCATCGCCTCCGCGTAAAGATTGTCGCTGCGGTGCATCATTACCTTGAGTATGTCGTCGCGCTGAGGAGAATAATAGCACCATACTCTCGCTCCAGAAAGCAGCACGGCCGCCACGGAATCAGAATAGGCGTAGTCACTCTCCGCATCAATATCGATCCCATCACCCTTCATACGCGCCGTAATGACTTCGGCAAGAGTCGACGCCGGGTCAGCATCGGCCATCCGTCCATCTTTACTCACAAACGAGTTATCATGATAATTAATCGGATAGCACCCGGCTCCATACTCCCATTCGAGATCCTCGAGAAGCCAATACGGCGAAAGGGCGTCGGCCGGACAATCGGAAGGCATCATTAACAGCCCGGGGGCCACACGTTTTACGCCGTACTCCTTCAATTTCCTTACTGCCCATCCTGCAAAAGGCTCCATATCATCGAAAAAGCGTGATCCGAGAGTGGGATCATATCCCCCTGACACTACCACGGGCCCCACGAGTGTGCCGTCAGATGTCAGTTGGCCACATGCTCCCAGCCGTGTGACAAAACGGAAATCGGCAGGTAAAGACAGTTGGGCGGTGGCGGCAGTAAGACATTTCTGCACCGAAGCGGGCACAAGCAGCCGGTCACTGTCGTAATCAGCAACGACCTTGCCATCGGATAGCCTTACTATGCGTATCCCCGCCGAAGCTCCCTCCGACGAAGGGAAAACGAGCGGACACGCACCCGAAATACTGATGGCGACACATATATATAATAGAAGCGTCAAAGCTACATTTTTCATAAATCGATCATTTTGTCAAGCGGCTGATATAACTCTATTTACACACCATATGCCTTTATACCATGGCTTCATCGTCTGCCACTTTAAGAGCTTGTTTAATAATAAATGTTACCGTCAGGGCGGTCAGTCGTCGAGCAG
>JAHZGZ010000199.1 GCA_019420545.1 Bacteroidales bacterium
TTTTCTACAGAAATTATACCGGCATCTTCCCACTGAAACCAACGTTTGAAATCTACCCCGTCGATATCTACAGCCTGATAAGTCTTGCTGGCCGAGGAAAGTGTAAGGGCATCTATGCGCTGCGATGTATGCGGCACACCTATAAGCTTTCCGTAGAGACGAGTGAGATCCGTACGGTAATCTATGCTGTCGACTACGAGATTTATATGTAACGAGGCGGAGGCCCGGTACTTACGTTCCACATGTGCCTGAGCTACTATCACCGCGACAAAAAGCGCAGCCACGCACCCGATAAATATGCCTACACGACGTTTTCCTGAATTTCTCATGATAGCTATTGGTTACCGTGTACGTTCAATCTCCTTGGCTTCATTCCAGAGCGCATCCATTTCCTCAAGCGACATCTCCCTTAGCGAACGGCCCTGCGCCATCGCGCCATTCTCCACATGGTTGAAACGCGAGATAAACTTCTTGTTGGTGCGTTCAAGTGCATTTTCAGGATTAATACCATATTTACGTGCGGCATTTATAATGCTGAAAAGCACATCGCCAAGTTCCGCCTCCATATGATCCTTGTCACCTGCCAAAGCCTCGGCTTCAAATTCCGCAACTTCTTCTTTAACCTTATCCCATACGTCAGCATTATCATGCCAGTCAAAGCCCACATTGGCAACTTTTTCCTGAATACGGAAAGCCTTGATAAGAGCCGGGAGCGACACGGGTACCCCGGCAAGCACAGTGCGGTTTCCACCCTTCTCTTTAAGTTTTATCTCTTCCCAACGCTCCGCTACAGCATGAGCATCAGCGGCTTTAGCCTCGCCGAACACATGAGGATGGCGGAAAATCAGCTTTTTATTCAGCGCCTCAGCCACATCGGCTATGTCAAATGCAGCTTTTTCCTCACCTATTTTGGCATAAAAAAGTATATGGAGGAGTACGTCGCCAAGTTCTTTGCATATATTGGTGTTGTCCTCGTTGAGCAGAGCCTCACAAAGCTCATATGTTTCTTCGATTGTATTCGGGCGCAGTGACTGGTTGGTCTGCTTCCGATCCCACGGGCACTCCACGCGCAGACGTTCCAGAGTGTCGATCACCTGGCCGATAGCCTCGATTTTTTCCTGACGGGTATGACTCATCGTTTGCAAGAGATTATTTCAATGACTATGAGAATCAGACGATTTCCGGCATCCGCACCAATAAAAGGAAGCCGACTACCGACACGGCCATACGGCCTTCGTCTCAGCAAAGTTAATCATAATTGCTGATATTCCCAACTGCACATATCACATGTCATACCCCATCAGACGTATTATCATTGGAGCGAGAAGCGCCGTCAGCAGACCGTTAAGCGTAAGCCCCAGTGAAGAGAAAGCCCCATATCGGTCACTACGTTCCATCGCCGCTGAAGTCCCTACGGCATGCGCCGCCGTACCTATCGACAGGCCGGAAGCGATCGGACTGCTGATACGGCTCATCCTTACTATTCCGAAGCCTGCCATTCCGCCGAATATGCCGGTACATACCACAACAGCAGCCGTAAGGGGGGGAATTCCGCCGATTGCCGACGCTATCTCCATTGCGATAGGTGTGGTAACAGCCTTTGGTGCAAGCGACATCGCCACTTCCTGCGTAGCGCCGAACAGACGCGCCAGGAGGAGTACCGACACAATACCCGCCACACATCCAGCGAGTTCCGATACAAGCAACGGGATCAACTGTTTGCGTATCGCACTGAGTTGCTTGTAAAGGGGGACGCCCAATGCCACAACAGCAGGCTTCAGCCAGAAATCAATATACTCACCTCCGGCCTGATAAGTCTCGAAGTCGATATCAAAAACACAAAGAAAACATATAAGGCAGGCAATGGCAATCAATATAGGATTCAACAATTTCAATCCGGTACGCCGCTGTAAAAGCTGGCCTCCCAGATAAAAACCGAATGTCAAAGCTATCAGAAAATATTTATTGGTTAAAAAGTCCATATGCCACAAATTAGAGAGTGATACTTCTATGCTGTCGCTTCGACAAACTGCGTCGCACGAGCTGATGCACCCACCCCGTCACAGCGATGATAACGATAGTACTTCCGACAGATGCACCGACAATAGGTATCCACTGATCGGCAATCAGCCCCAGACACTTCATAAGGCCTACACCCGCAGGCACAAAAAAGAAGCCGAGATTATGCACGAGAAATGCCGAAATGCGATCAACCCACTCAAGACGTACAATACCGAGCTTCAACGAAAGAGCAAGCAGGAGCATACCGATGATACTTGAGGGAACAGTGATACCGGTAAACTTTACAACTAACTCGCCGACAGCTAAAAATGCAAAAACAACACCAAATTGAAGGATAGGTCTCATAAGAAAATATTTAGAGCGTCGTGTTCAAAAACGGCTGCAAAGGTAGCGACTAATATCATATGTCGTGACAGTTTATGAAAAATAATTATTAAATTTGTCCCCGAAATGGTTGCTCCGCCCGAAGAGTCGGGATCGCGGAGCTGTCCACAGAATGCCGGAAGGCTTCCGTGGATTGGGAATCCGGTGAGAAGCCGGAACAGTACCCGCTGCTGTAAATCCTATTATAAAGTCTGTTGCATATCGCCATTGGATGCTACATCTGAGAAGGCGCAACAACGACCGGGACAAGTCAGAAGACCAGCCATTTTTCAACGCAGACAATAACGCCTACGGGACTATGGGCATCACCATCCGATCAATTATCCACGGCCATTCACGCCAAGAGAAGATTTATAATCCCGTCCGGTCATTGCTTGTCTGCGATGTATCGAACGGGACCATTCATTTTAAATCAATCATAACCAATGAACAGAATCTTTACATCTTCTCTTCTTCTTACAGGCGCGCTTATTGCTGCCGCACAGACACAGTCATCCGAGATCGTCACCCTCGACCTCACAAAAGCCATCACTGAAATGCAGTTTGATGCCGAAACAGGTGCATGGACCGGTACTTATGACGACGATGAATATACCATCGACAGCCAGTGCTTCTCGTTTCTTCACAACTCAATGAGTTCATATAACACATGGTGGGGCTTTACCGCTTCTAATTCCGCCAACAATGATCGCCAGACCAATACCATCAAATACCAGTTCAGCAACATGGCCAAAGGCGGTATTGTGCTCAATGAGGACGGTACTGTAAAGACCGATGAAAACGGGATGCCTGTAGTCAGTGCAGATGTACCTTACATGGTAGCTTATGCCAGCAGTTCGTTTGCAAAGCATCCGGCCGAACTCGTTATAAACGATGGTAAAGCATATGAAGCTGTCGGCGTTTACGTCAATCTCAACAGCTATCCTTATTATTGCATTGAATACGGCGACAGCTATGCGCGTGCATTCCGCAACGGCGACAAGTTCACACTTACCGTCCATGGCATAGCACCCGATGAAAGCGAACGCACCGTCGATGTTGATCTCGCCTCCTACACCAACGGTGACCTTACCATCAACCGCGGCTGGAAATATGTCGACCTTACCTCCCTCGGCAACGTCGAGCAGATCTATTTTTCGCTCAAGACTACCGATGTAGGCACATATGGCGACAACACTCCCACCTACTTCTGTCTTGATAAACTGATGGTAAAACCGGTATCTACTTCGGGTATCTCTGCCGTGCGCACAAACGACGCCGCAATCAGCTATGACCGCGCAAGCCGCACTGTCACTGTAGGCAACGCCGACTTCGCAGCCGTCTACAATGCCGCCGGTCAGCGCGTGATGTCGAGCGAAAGCCGTTCGTTTGATATTTCGTCACTCCCGGCTGGAGTATATGTAGTCAAGGCCGGCAACTCAAGCCTCAAGATCGCAAGATGAAAACAATAATCACATCATCACTTATAGTCACGGCATCAGCTTTATTGCTGATGTCGTGCAATAAGGATGAAATCATCCAGTCAGTCACCGTGACTGTTCCCGGCGAAGGCAATTTCCGGCCTGCTACCGCCGCAAGTTCTGCCACAAGTACCCGTGTGTATGAATGGACGCCGGCCCCGGGTCAGTTTATCAACGAGACAACCATGATCGGGTCGATCTCGGGCGACATTACCCCAGAAAAGGCTGCTGAATGGGCCCAGAAACGTCTTGACGACCGGCTATACGTGTCGCTCGGCGGTTTCGGAGGATATATCGTAGTGGGATTCGACCATAGCATTGCCAACAGCAACGGCAGTTATGACTTTGCCATAATGGGCAACTCATACTTCAATGAAGCTACCGGACAAGGCGGCTCCAACGAACCGGGTATTGTATATGTAATGCAAGACACCAACGGCAACGGACTTCCCGACGACACATGGTATGAACTCCGCGGCAGCGAGACCGGGAAAACCGGTACAATGCGCGACTATGCCGTTACCTACACCCGCCCCTCGGCCGCCGGCTCTGATGTACAGTGGATCGACAACAAAGGCAATTCAGGCACAATATCATATATAGGATTCGTCCATACCCAGGACTATTATTATCCCTTATGGATCAAAAGCGACAGCTATACCCTGACCGGCACATGTCTGGCTGCGCGCACGTCACAGGATGCATCCACCGGCATGTGGAACAACAACCCTTATGAATGGGGATATGCCGACAACATGGGTCAGGACAATACTGAGACCGTCTACGGCAAACAATGCAACCGTTTCCGCATATCTGACGCCATAAATGCCGACGGTACTGACGCATCACTGAGCTATATCGACTTCGTGAAAGTACAGACGGGCGTCAACTCCAAGGCAGGCGCTCTCGGCGAAGTTTCCACCGAAGTATTCGGATTTGCCGATCTTTCCATCCTGA
>JAHZGZ010000002.1 GCA_019420545.1 Bacteroidales bacterium
GGCCAACGATTACGGACTGGTGTATTCACTGCCTGTTACGGTGCTCGATATCACTATCGAGGCCGAGCATGTCATCAAGGAGCCTGGTGAATTCTATCTCTATGCCAAGAAATATCTTAATGTCGATGATCCGATTATAAAGAAGTCAGAAAGCTGGAGCGTGAAATCGGTGTCGGTCAACGCCCGTGGCGTGGCCAATAATTCAGAACGGTATATGATGCAGTTCAAACCTGGATATACTCCATATCTTATTATGGACGAGGATAACCTTCCGCTTGCCATCAATACGGAAAATGTGGCTGTTCCGGATGATCCCGTGCTCCCGGTGCCGGTATCCGCTGCTCCGACTCCCCTGCAGACGGCTGCCGCCCATCAGGTGATCACCGCCGAGATGCTTCAGAGTCAGTCTATCGCAAAACGCGCCGAGCTTGCCGCGCAGCGGATATATGAATTGCGACAGAGCCGTTCCGATCTGATTACGGGTCAGGCCGACCAGATGCCGCCGGACGGAAAGGCCATGCAGATTGTGATTGATGAGATTGCAGCTCAGGAGGCAGCCCTGACAGCTATGTTCATAGGTACGACACAAACCGGGACAACAGTGAATACCATTACATATACTCCCGGCGATGATGTGTCGCGTAAAGTGATAGCGCGTATATCATCTATAGGCGGGATTGTTGATGCCGGTGACTTGTCTGGGGATCCGGTGACCTTGTCGCTGCGTGTGACCGACCGAGGCAAGATGCCGCTCAATGAAAAGGGACAGCCTAAGGAATTTCCTAAAGGCGGTATCGCCTACTGTATTCCCGGCAGTGCGTCGCTGAGCATATCGTTCCGTGGCGAGACCTTGTGGGAAGGCTCGATAGATGCGGCTCAATACGGTATCGTGTTCGGACTGGATCCAAAACAGTTCAGCGACCGCAAGGCGCCGTCGTATCTTATACTCAATCCTGTTACCGGTGCGATTCGGGAACTTGGCACGGTTTCCGTGGCTCAGCCATGATAATGATTGTAAATATGTCGTAAGACATTGTTTTTAATCATGTTTTTGGAGCATGAGGCTGATAATTAAAAATTAATAGCTTTTTTATTTGGATAATTCAAGATTATTATATAGTTTTGCTATGTAAAAAATCGGATACCAAATTGAAAAGCAATCATAAAGATATTTGTAAAGGTCCGGCTTTTTACGTCGGATCTTTTTTCATATGTTACTGATTCCGTTCGGATATGTATGAAAGTCAAAGTATCCGATTTCTCTCTTCCTCCACGACAGAGATACTGACAACGAGAAAAGCAACAACAAATAAGTGAATCATAGGTTAGAAATCCGGCCGCGCGAGAGCGTATCCGGATTTTGTTGTTTATAGTGCTGCAGGGTATTGTCGCCGGGCTACGCCAGGCACAGATATGGATGCACGTCTCTGTCCTATGGCTGCATACCGCTAAACGCGGCATTTGCCATAGGCCAACGTTGTGAGCGGCGCCAAAAGCGCCTGTGCGCTACGCGGGAAATGTGCGCTACGCGGGAAAACGGACGGGATTACATCTGCGTATCGAACAATTGCCGCATATATGGTGTTTTCATGCCGGAAAGCAATGGTGAGTTATCATCCATCCATATATGCAAAATCAATATTAACCACAAAACAAATTGATATAAGGAACAGATATGAATATGTCAGTAATAACATCCAACGGGAGAAATCTGCTTCATATGATGGTTACCGGGTACGAATATACGTTCAATGAATTGATGAAGCTTTGCGGCTATTCTGATACTGAACTGTGTCTGGCTGTGCTTTATCTTATCAAGGAAGGGAAAGTAAAGCAGTACCGTACTCACGATATATATTATCAGGTCGTAAGATAGCCGGATGGTGTTGCAAAACTAAATGTCATTATACCCATATGATGTAGGGACGCGGCGTGCCGCGTTACATCACATAATATGTATGTTAATGCAGCGCGGCACGCCGCGTCCCTACATTTTTTTGTAATACCTTTATTTGAAAATTATTTGAAAATCCCTCTGAATTTAACCGTTCAGAGGGATTTTCATATGCATGTATATCAATGTTGCTTATTTCTTTGGAATGGGTGGAGGCGTCGGGGCATCCGGACTCTGGGGATTCGGCTCAGTCGCTGACTTCTTGTCGGAGGCTTGAGCGGCGGTATCGGCAGGCGCGTTATCGTCATGATCGAAGTCGGCGGCATAGGGGTCGTCGGACTTGGCCTGACCCTGTTCGATTTGTCGTGCGGCGAATATTTCGTCGGTACGCGACACCCACGGACGTTTGCCGAATATGCGCTCGACATCCTCGGTGAAGATCACTTCGCGCTGAATGAGCGTACGGGCAAGCTCGTGGTGACCTTCGGCATGTTTGCGCAGGATGTCTTTGGCGCGCTCGTATTGCTCGTTGATTATGCGCGATACTTCCGCGTCGATATCCTTTGCGCGCTCTTCGCTGTAGGGCTTCGAGAAGCCGTACTCCTGTCCGGTGGAATCGTAGTAGCAAAGGTTGGGGAGGCGGTCGCTCATGCCATAGTATGCCACCATGGCGTATGCGAGTTTGGTGACACGCTCAAGGTCGTTGGCCGCACCGGTGGATATATGACCGATGAAGAGCTCTTCGGCGGCACGTCCTCCGAGTGTCGAGCACATCTCGTCGAGCAGAGCTTCGGCAGGAGTGATCTGGCGCTCCTCTGGCATATACCATGCTGCACCTAAAGCCTTGCCTCGCGGCACGATGGTGACCTTTATGAGAGGGGAGGCGTAGCGGAGATGCCATGAGATGGTTGCATGGCCGGCTTCGTGAATGGCGATCGACTGCTTCTCCTCGTCGGTAGTAATCTTGGAGCGTTTCTCCAGACCGCCGATGATACGGTCGACAGCATCGTTGAAATCTTCTTTGGTGACGGCTTTCTTGTTGTGGCGTGCCGCGATAAGAGCAGCTTCGTTGCACACGTTCGCGATATCGGCGCCGGAGAATCCCGGAGTCTGTCGGGCGAGAGTCTCGACGTCGAGGGAGTCGTCGGTGCGTATATTGCGGAGATGTACGTTGAAGATGGCCACACGGTCGTTGAGGTCGGGGAGATCGACGTATATCTGGCGGTCGAATCGGCCGGCACGCATGAGGGCCTTGTCGAGAATGTCGGCACGGTTGGTGGCGGCGAGAATGATGACGCCGGAGTTGGAGCCGAATCCGTCCATCTCGGTAAGGAGCTGGTTGAGGGTGTTTTCACGCTCGTCGTTCGCACCCATGTTGGGGTTGCGTCCGCGCGCGCGTCCGACAGCATCGATCTCATCGATGAACACGATACACGGAGCTTTCTCCTTGGCCTGGCGGAAGAGGTCGCGTACACGCGATGCACCTACGCCGACAAACATTTCCACGAAGTCGCTGCCCGACATCGAGAAGAAGGGCACATTTGCCTCGCCGGCGACGGCTTTGGCAAGGAGCGTTTTTCCGGTTCCCGGAGGGCCTACAAGGAGCGCACCTTTGGGGATTTTTCCACCAAGGTCGGTATAGCGCTGGGGATTCTTGAGGAATTCCACGATCTCCTCGATCTCGGTCTTGGCTTCGGAGAGGCCGGCCACGTCCTTGAATGTGACCTGTATGGGGCCGTCCTTGTCGAAAATCTTGGCTTTGGACTTGCCCACGGAGAACACGCCTCCGCCGGCACCTCCGTCTTTGCCCGACATGCGCTTGAGCATGAACAGCCAGAATACAATCAGGAGCACCATCGGGCCGATTGACCAAAGTATTCCCGAGAAGTCGGTGGCTTTCTCAAACTTGACGTCGCCGGTGAAGATGCCGTTGGTCTTCCATTCGTCGATTTTGTCCTGAAGCTTGTCGGCGCTCGGGATGTCGGTCAGTATTTTTGCTTCCTGTCCGGTTCCTTGTGTGAACTGGCTGTGGTGGAATATTTTTGATGCGAGAGAGTCGGTAAGATACGCCTCGGCCTGATTCTTATTGGTAAATACGACGATGCGCTCTACTCCGCCTTCGGTAACATATTTCTCGAAGTTGGAATAGCTGACCTCTTTGGTGATGGAATTATCGTCGAATTTGTACAGTGCGGCAAGAAACAGTATGATAATGGCATACATCCAGTACATACTGAACTTGATTGTACGTTTCTTGGGTTTCTTGTCCATTTAGCTACGGTGTGAAGAAATAATTTATATGAGGTGAGAGCGGCGCTTAGTCGAGATCGGGAATCTCGGTAATCGGGGCATCACTCCAGAGTTCCTCAAGGTTGTAATGCTCACGGATATCGGGCAGGAAGATGTGTACAAACAGGTCGCCATAGTCGATTACAATCCACTGTGAGTTCTGGTATCCGTCGTAGTTATACGGTTTGATACCGGAATGTTCCTGCACGTACTCGCGGATGCTGTCGGCAATCGAGTTGACCTGGGTTGGTGAAGAACCCTGGCATATAATGAATGTATTTGCGGCTGAGCCTTCTATATGGCTTAGGTCGACAATTGCGATCTTTTTGCCTTTGCGTTCCTGAATTCCTTCAGTAATTAGTTTTATGATTTCTGGTTTGTGAGTCATCTTAATGGAGAATCGTTAATTTAACACAAAGATAGGATAAATTTCTGACTTTGCAGCAAACTTACACATATAACAATCGATATACGGAAATTGTCAGATAAACAGTGCTGTGAAATTTGCTTTTTAGAAAATAATGCCTGTAATTAAGCCGGTAATAAGGTTTGTAATGGCAGCCGGAGGATGTTATTCGTAGCGCATTGACTTGGCCGGGCTTACCGAGGAGATAAGACGCCCGGGAATGAGAAGCACACACCAGGCTATTACAAATACTCCGGCATTGAGACACAGTATCTGCCATGCGTTGATCTCTACAGGTACAAAGTCGAGATAATATGCTTCGGGATCGAGCGGCATAATATGAAAATGTTGCTGCAAGAACATCAGTAACAGGCCGATCGCATTGCCGATAAGCATTCCGTATACTACAAGGCGGCGTCCGAGTAGAGAAAAAATGCGTGTTACCGAGGCGTTTGACGCGCCAAGTGATTTCAGTATGCCGATCATGCGTATACGTTCGAGTATGATTATGAACAGCGATGACACGAGAGTGAAGCCTGACACGAGTGTCATCAATACCAGAATGACGATGACGTTTGTGTCGAGCAGTTCCAGCCAGTTGAAATACATCATTCCGGTGGATGTAACCGACGATATGCGGTATAAGCCGTCGAGACGACCGGCCCACGCCTCGTGCATCATGGCTTCCTGCAGGCGTAATGCAGAGCCGTCGATATCGTCGGTATCGTGCAGGTACAGATCTATTCTGTTGCCCTGCAGGCTGTCAAAGACATTTACCCCCTGGAGAAGCGAAATGGGCGAGAATGCATATACTTTGTCGTAATCGGAGAAATGAGTATCATAGATCGCACTTACGGTAAGGCGGCGGGTACGCACGCCTTCGTCGGTAAAGAAGTAGGTGAATATGCGGTCATTCAGTCCGAGTTTCAGTTTATCAGCGGTAGATTTTGAAATTACTATCGAATTGTCGTCGGGATTCCCGGGCCAGGAACCTTCGCATATCGATTCGGTGATAAACGCGGTGCCGGGACCCGGAGTGAGTCCGCGCAGAATTATCCCTTCGAAGTCGGAATCGGTCTTTATTACCGCCGGATGTTCCACCACCAGCTCGGAAGCGCGGAACAATCCGGTGCTGTCGATTATGGCATGAAGTTCCGGTGAAAAAGTCAGCACCGGACTGCGCTTGCTTTCCTGAAATTCGCCTGTGGAGGCTTCCGACTCCGCCAATATGGACACATGGGCGTCGAAGCCGGTCACCTTGCGCCGGATTTCGTGCTTGAATCCGGTAACGATACAAAGCGCCGACATCATAATGACCATTGCCAGCGCGATACCGGCTATGGCCATTATAATACTTGTTGCGGTGCCTCCGCCTTTTCCGGATAAGCGTAAACGCGAGGCTATGAAACTCTCATAAGCCATATATCGGTCGATGAGGCTTGTTCAGACGTTGATTGTGCGTCCGGGGTAGGCTTTCAAGGCTTCCTGAAGCACTTTCATGGCTTTGGCGAGATCTTCCTTGCAGAGCACATAGGCCATGCGTACCTCGTCGCGGCCCATACCTTCGGTGGTATAGAATCCGGATGCGGGAGCCATGAATATGGTCTGGCCCTCATACTCGAACTCCTGCAGGCACCATTCGCAGAATTTATCGGCATTGTCGACCGGCAGTTTCACTACCGTGTAGAACGCACCCATCGGGATCGGACTATAGCAGCCGGGGATCTTGTTGAGCTGGTCGATGAGAAATTTGCGCCGCTCTACATATTCGTTGTATGTGGCGAGCATGTAGTCCTGCGGAGTGTCGATGGATGCTTCGGCTACTATCTGGCCAAGAAGCGGAGGGCTGAGACGTGCCTGACAGAACTTCATGATGTTCTTCTTCAGCTCCTTGTGCTTGGTGATGAGTGCTCCGATACGGATGCCGCAC
>JAHZGZ010000020.1 GCA_019420545.1 Bacteroidales bacterium
GGAGAGCGACTCGATGCAGTCGGGATAGATGGTGCCTTGGGCGAGCCATTTCACATCCTTAATCTTATGGGCCTCGCGGTCGAACACGTCGATGAATCCCTTGCCGATGATCTTGCGTTTGCGCTCGGGATCGGTAACGCCGGCAAGCTCGGCGAAAAACTCGGCGGAAGCGTCGACACCGACAACGTTGAGGCCGAGGCACTCGTAGTCATGCAGCACGTTGGCAAACTCGTTCTTGCGCAGCATGCCGTGGTCGACGAATATACATGTGAGGTTCTTGCCGATGGCCTTGTTGAGCAGCACGGCAGCCACTGAGGAGTCAACACCACCGGAGAGGCCGAGCACGACCTTGTCGTCGCCGAGCTGCTCCTTGAGGGATACCACTGTCGACTCGATGAACGAAGCGGCGCTCCAGTCCTGACGAGAGCCGCAGATATCTACCACGAAGTTGCGGAGCAGATCGGTACCCTGTACCGAGTGGTACACCTCGGGATGGAACTGCACACCCCAGAGCTTTTCTCCCTCGGCCTGATAGGCGGCCACGGCAACTTTGTCAGTGGAGGCGATGATCTTGAAGTTGGAGGGGATGGAGGTGATGGTGTCGCCATGGCTCATCCATACCTGGGTGCCGGGGTCGAGACCTTTCAGCAGGGGATTTTCGGCATCGAATTTCTCAAGATGTGCGCGGCCGTACTCGCGGCTTCCGGCCGGCTCTACCGTGCCGCCGTTGGTGTAGGCCATGAACTGGGCGCCGTAGCAGATGCCGAGTATCGGCAGACGCCCGCGTATGCCGTCGAGCGACATACGGAACGCCTTTTCATCGTAGACCGAGAAGGGACTTCCGGAGAGGATCACACCGATCACCGATGGGTCGTCGTGGGGAAACTTATTGTAAGGCACAATCTCGCAATAAGTATTAAGCTCGCGCACGCGTCGACCGATCAGCTGAGTGGTCTGGCTTCCGAAGTCGAGGATAATGATTTTCTGTTGCATAGCAATATTGATCGGAGGGATTTTCAGCTGCAAAGTTAGCACAATTGCAGCAGATATGAAAGTGCCGTAAAAAAGAATAAGGTGTACCGCCGACATGTACGGTACACCTTATCTATATAGCAGGGGCGCACAGGCGCCACATGCATGGTCTTGAAGTCTGAGTTCAGACAGAAAAGCGGATTACTTTCTGTTCATGAACTTGAGGGAGGCAGAGCCTACGCGCACGATGTATACACCCTGCTCGAGGCCGTCGATGGCAACCTTTCCGGAGGTGGTGGTGAAGCCCTGTACCTTGTGGCCGGCGAGGTCGTAGATCTCTACGTTGGCCTTTCCGTCGGCATCAAATAGCTTGGCGGCGATGATGAGTGTGCCCTCGGCGAAGAAGAGGTTCTTCTCCTCGTTGATGTCGGTGACATCCTCGATGCCGCTGACATTGAGGCCGTCGATCATGGCGACGTATACCTCCTCTATTGACCAATAGTTGCCTTTCTTACCTGTCTGGAGAATACGGATGCCGCGCACGTCCTCTTCGGGGAAGGGAGCGATAAGCAGAGATCCTGCACCGTTGCCGGTAGCTACTGTACGCCAGCGATGATCGTAGAGGTTGCTTGTATCATCAGCGCTCGACTCCCATTCAATGTAGTCCTCAACATCGTAGCCAAAGTTATCCTTCATGAATTTCTTAGCTTCATCAGGAGTCTTCACTGTGCTGCGAACAACTTCCTCGCTCTCCGGATCGAGAACCTGAAGCTGCCATGCAGCAGGACCGTCGTTGGGGCTGCTGCTGGCGTCGAGCACCACAGCGTTGATATGCTCTGTCTTTTCAAGGTTGAGAAGATCCTGGTCGAAATAAACGGCATACCACTGTACTTCGCGAGTGCTCCAGAACGGAGTAATCACCTCACCGGGGGTAGTAGGTTCCTTGCCGGCATTGGTATCATACCATTCCAAGGGGTTCTGGCTACCTTTAGTCGACCAACGGGTCTTCATATTGTCATCCAGTGCACGGCTTGCATAGCCGTCACCCTTGATTCTTTCATAGAAAGGATTTTCGTCGTACCAATCCTCACCACCTATTACCTGATCGAAACCATGGTAGTCAAAATTCTGTATAGATGAACCTTCAACAAGATTGCCTTTATATGACACAACGCCGAGGGGATCATTGAAAGCGATCGCGTGCCAGCCGTTGCGCTGCTTGAAGCCGCTGCGGTTGCTCATGTTCCATGCCATCGGGAGCATGTAGTTGTATGCGTTGAACAGCTTGGTGTCGAAGCTGGTCTTTCCGTCATCGGTAAGAGGAGTGAACACACCGGTGTAGAGGCTAACGTTCTTGTTACCGTTGGCATTCTTGTTGGCGGAGCGTACATTGAAGTTGTTCATCGAAAACTTGCCGCCGTTGTCAACAAGGAATGTGCGCTTGTCGCCGTTCTGCTGCAGAGCGGCAAGGATGAAGTTGATGTTGCCACCCTTTACATCGACGAAGGTATCACCGCCGCCCCAGTTGTTGGTAGCGAACATATCGACAGTGTGGTTGAAACCGGCCTCGCTTGTAAAGAAGCTTGCGGAGTGACCGTTGTTGAGGGCCACGAGCTGCGAGTTGGTCATGGCAGCGTCGGCTGCGGTAGCCTTGAATACGAATGTCTTCACAACACCGTCGACCGCGTTGCCGAGCGAGCGGAATGTAGCGCCACCCTGACCGTCGCTCTGGAAGAGCATACCGGTAGCGGCGCCGAAGAGGAAGTTGTTGTAAAGATTCTCGTTGCGGCAGTCGCCGATGACGAAGAAGTCGAGCTCGTCGTTGTTCTGCTGGTAGCAGGCTTCCTGGTGAAGGTTGTTTTTGTTGTGGAGCGAGTTGGGCCAGAGACCGAACTTCCACTCGTCGCCGGCACCGTAAGCGATAGTGTTACACTGTATATTGCTGATTGTGCCATTCTGCGACATACCGCCTACGCGGATCACGTTTTTGAAGCAGTGGCCCGAGATGTAATCGACATAGTGGTTGTCGCACTTGTTGGTGAACATGTCGACACCAAGATAGCATGCACGCACGGCAAGGTTCACGACATAAGTGTCAGCATTACCACGAACAGCATAAGGATATTTCTTGGGAGTACATACCGCATGAGCAGGAACAAACTTTCCATCGACTGTGGCTCCGGCAACATCGGTAAAGATCGACTCATCCTGTGCGGGATAGTTGATTGAGATACCACGGATACCGGACTTGGCTGCCATGGTTATGAAGGGAGTGCCGTTGTCGCTGCCTTCGCCGCAATATACCTCGAGAATAGCACCCTGGCCACGAGGTACAGAAGCAAAATCAGAAGCTCCGCGAAGCTCTACACCTGTAGGAATAGAGAGCGGAGAGTTACAACGATAGTGGCCCGGAGTAAGGTAAACGATACCACCACCGTTGGCACCGGCAGCATCAAGAGCCTGCTGGATGGCAGCAGAATTGTCGTGACCGGTATCTTCGCCATGACTTGAATCTTCGGGAGCGATGTAGTTGCCCACAGCACCGTAAGCGCTTGCGAGGAAGAGATCGGTCTTGGCAGGCTTGGTATCCTTTACAGCCATCATTTCGGCAGGATACTCGGGCACAGCCTTGGCAGCATATGTAGCGGTTTCAGACACCTGGCAGTCGTACAGAGAATTGTTTACAAGCTGACCGGAAGTGAACTTGTTGGCAACGAATACACAACGTGTCATGGCACCGATCTCTACATTACCGTTGAAAGTATTGTAGTCGGCGATAAGCTGACCGCCCTCGAAACTTACCGGGCCGTTGACCTTACACTGATGAAGCTGAGTAGTCTGTGTGGCATCGGGATGTGTATATATACCGTAGCGGGAGCCGGTGAATTCGCAAGCGAGGAACTGCGAGGGACCGAGGTTGCCGGCAGCCTGCTCGAGGCCGATCTCACAGCCGGGAGTACTTACGCGGGTAAACATACATCCGCAGCCTGCCGATTCGGTCATGTATACACCGGTACGGCAATCGGTGAAAGTCAGGTTGTAGTTATGTCCGTTAGGCGAACCTGTCGACTGTCCGGCCATGCTATCAGGTGATTTCTTTGTCCAGATACCGCGGTTATACCCTTCGGCAGAGTAGTTGCAGCAGTACGACCAGTCGTTACGACGCATCTCGAAGCCGGTGGCGTGGTAGTAAGTCCACGAAGTGGCGTCGGCAGCATTGGCAAGACCGGAGCCGGCCCAGTACTTGGGCGAGAAATCGATGTGGTCGAAACGGCCAACGTCGGCGATGTTATCCATCGTCACACCCTTGTGAAGCGGAGTACCGTAGAGTCCGAAGATATTGGGGCAGCCGCCGCCGTTGAGCTCTGAGAAGATCACACCGATATAGGAGTTGACGAGTGTTACGTCGCGCACGTTGCAATAGTCATTTCCGAAATAGCCCTTCTTACCCATAACGACCGAAGGTGGATATGCTATGGGATCATCGGCACGCTGTGTCTCATACCAAATTGCTACTTCGCTGATTCTGGTTGAAGGCTCCATGATGAAGCAGGAGTTGGTTTCGAGAGTGTCATTTGCGAAACGGCTTGATACCTTAAATATGGTACCTTCAATTTTCTGGCCTTTCACAGGCTTCTTCCAGTCGCCGCGGATAGTGACACCACGGGGGATGGTGATACGTCCGTCGACTTTATAAGTACCGGCGGGGAGATAGAGTGTACCGCCTGTCTTACGGTATGCCTGCTTGTCACCCGACGGATACGACGATGCATCGCCAAGGGCATTGAGCATCTGCTGAATGAGCGAGGTGACATTGGTGTTACCCTTGTTGGCATTAGCATCGTAGTCAAGAATGTTCATTTCGACGATCTTGACATCGGGAGTAGGATAGTCGGGATTATTGATTACCTGCGGCTTGCGCACGTAGGTAGCTGCCTCAGCCGCAAAAGGAGCGGTTGCCAGGCAGAGTCCCGCCAATAACGATATTGTAAATCTGTTCATATAATGAGCAATTAATAATAAGCATTGATAAATTCCAATCCG
>JAHZGZ010000200.1 GCA_019420545.1 Bacteroidales bacterium
GGGCTGGTCGAGACCGGAAAGACCGGCATGCATGTCATCAAGGCCCACCGCCGCACGCCCGAGATCCATGTGGGCATGTGTCTTTCGTGCAATCTGCATGGTTTGTACCGGGGCCTTTCCGGCAAGTATCTCGGCTGAATCAATGGGCACCATACAGAGGGCGATATCTCCGCGGCATGTGAGCACGGTTATACCCTCGGCCTCAAGGTCGGCTACATCATAGCCATCTTTCAGCCTCACAAAAGCACCGATACGTGAGCCATACCTCTGGCCCTGCGACATAAGGGGAGAAGGTGAACGCATAGGCGTGGGCACAATCGCGCGTTCCGCACGGGCGCGGCGTAGCTCGGAACGGCTTATAAGATCAAGTCCACCGGCAGTGAGGGCGCCGGCAGTCAGCGCAAAAGCGAGCGTAACAACAATAGATCTCTTCATTATACTTTAGATATGTTCCAGGTATTTTTATATACAATTAAATCACATCTGTCTATCGACCGACCAAACGGCAGCCATTTGTGAAATTTACTGAAATAAACAATCTCTTTAAAGCGACGAATTCCCGAAAAGTGGCATCATAGAGATACCACTTTTCGGAAAAACGTCATTGAAATATATTCTCGAGAGTTCGTGTAAATTACTTCACAGCCACTTTCTTTCCATTTATAATATAGATACCGGCGGGAAGATTGCCGGGATCGGCCATGCGGATACCCTGGAGATTGTATACAACCTTGGGAGCGTCGGCGTCCTCGGCATCGATGTCGTCGATACCGGATGTGTTCAGTTCAAGAGCCACTTTATGGTCGCCGGTTACGGTGAACACGAAGTTACCATCGGTGTCGGCTGTGACAGCGTTGCCATCGACGGTGCACTTGATGTTGGCGCCGACGGGAATAATCTTCACGCCAGAACCTTTGAAGAGCAACATATTTGCCCAATCAGAAGCGGCACGGGTATCGACCTCAACACGGAACGCCGATGTGGCAAGAGCGTCAGCAACGGTAACGGTAACATTGGCTTTTTCGGGCTGCTCGTAGAAGAGACGGATGATATCGCCGTCGGCCACTCCATCATAACTGCTTAAATATTTATTGCTTGATGCAGAAGCCTCACCCTCATTATAGGAAATATAAGGTTGCCAAGGCATATAGTTTTCAGGAATTGGATCGGGATGCTTGACATTGACATTCATCTGCATGGGAAGATCGACATAGCAATAATTAAAGATGTTAACACCGGCTTCAGGAACTACCGTACCTAAATTCTCATAAGTGGTATAGCTATAGAATGTTATATCATTCATTGAATTTACTACCGCAGGATCGATCCAGACTATCAATTTAGTATCCGGCTCTTTAGGAGCGGTGGTGATATAAAGCTTGTCACCTTTGCTTATACGTACATAGCTACCGCTTGTCTCGGTACGTTCGGTCTCACCGTTTACTATACGGATACCTTTAAGAAGATTTCCCGCTGTAGGAGTTACCGAGATAGTATTTCCATATCTTGACTCCTTAAATGTGACAACATTCACACCCTGAGAAAGATTCAAAGTTGCACCCTCACTTGTAACAGTAACGCGAGTAGGATCATCGACATTGATTTCCACATCAAAGTCACCATATTTATGGGCAGCAATGTCAAAAGTGTAATCTTGATCAATAACGCCAGTCCAATAAATACTTCCGACTTTTTCGCCATTAATGCTCATGGCATCTATTGCATAATCGGTAGTATTTAAGGATAGGGATAAATAAGTTCCGGCATGTACAGACACTCCTTCAGCGAGCTTCGCTTTATCGTTAAGAACAAGAGCATTCTCGCCAGAACCATGCAGATCGATAAATGCGTCCTTTACATCTTCCGGAATCAGAACTTTTACAGTAAAATCCACATCGGGAAAAACGGTCACAATATCAACTTTGTCTCCGTCTGCCACAGTCAGATAGTACTGACCATAAGATTTTTCAATTTGCTTATTGTTCTGCTTGATATAATATACGGGAGAAGATGATGAGTTCTCTCTTACAGCAAACTGTGTTTCGTTAGCCGGATCAAACTTAATAGTCTGAGTACCCTTTACAAGGCTAACTTCACCGCCAAGGGAACCGCTCCTTTCAAGACGTATTTTTGAAGGATCATCAACGGTTACCTCAAATGATGCAGTGCGTGATTCTTCAAGATTCTTGGTTTCAACTACATATATCGTCCCGTCATTATATGATCCTACCGAAAAATACCACGACAATGTAGGCGATGATTGTTCAGTACGTTCATCTGATTTCACAGACGTTATAGCATAACCATCAACAGCTTGTACATAGGCGGAAAGATATTCATTCTCAGCGATGGTTATTTCATTTACTTCCAGTACCGGATCAACAATGGGAGTGTACTCCATGCCGGCACCCGTGTATTGTCCTTTCACAATCCTAACCGCCGCAGGATTGTCGACGATAATAGTTACCGACGTCGCCGACGCTGTGGCGGCCGTAGCCAATGCCAGCGCTGACGCAAGAAATGAGTAGATCTTTTTCATATATAACTGATTAGTTTATAAAATTTACGCTTGATCTCAACAACATGGAGCAACTTCCCGAATCACGGCTTACATCACAATAGAAATATTCCTGAACACTGTCCCTATACCAGACGCCGGATATTCTAATGCAAACGAGCATCGAAAGCTCCCTGTAGCAATTTTAATACGTTTGCCCGCAAAGTTAATCAATTTTTCTGATTTTTATACGAAATAATGACTTTTCCTTATCACAAACTACACCTTACTAATAAAAATCATGAATTTATTGTCAACATTCACATACGCTCGGCATCGCGTTAACTTTATTTAACGCGATGCCGATCACATTATCAATCAGCAACGATGCGGTTGAAAAACAGCATCTCCTACATACATGTTGCCGCACCGGCGTTACAAGCATCGGCATTCTGGGCTACGACTACCTGTCACACCTGGGGTGCATCGGAGGCAGCAGCAGGCTCGGCATCCTTTTTAAGTTCGGGATAGCTTACGCGAGCATGATACATGGTGCGCAGACGCTCGATAAACGAACGCTTGATGATATCGACGTCGCGGAACGACAGGGGCGACTCATTGTGGAGCCCATCGGCAATCTGCCCGTCGATAATACGGTTGACGAGGGCCGTAATCGACTCCACACTATGCTCCTTGAGCGAG
This sequence comes from Bacteroidales bacterium, assembly GCA_019420545.1. GTDB lineage: Bacteria > Bacteroidota > Bacteroidia > Bacteroidales > Muribaculaceae > Muribaculum. The sequence goes on from JAHZGZ010000200.1 coordinate 3,200, forward strand.
CGGGAGGCGGCCTCGACAGCATCAGCCATCATCAGTATGGATGCCTCGCGCGACTGCGGATTGGGGCCAGGATAGGTAAACGGCGCCGGATCGATCTCCTCGCCGGAATGGGTATTGGCATAAGTGTTATAGAAATACTTTGCCTTGCCACGTCCGTGATGCTGACTGATAAATCCGCGTACCACCTGCGGCAGCTTGGCCTTTTCGGCTCGCTTCAGGCCGTCGGTGACATGCCCTATGACTATGCGCGCGCTCTGCAATGGGTTGAGAGCGTCGTGGGGATTGACACCATGCTGGTTCTCGGTAAAGAACGCGGGATTGTCGATTTTGCCGATGTCGTGGTAAAGGGCGCCGGTACGCACGAGCTGCACGTTGGCGCCGATACGATGCGCGGCCTCGGAAGCGAGATTGCTCACCTGCATCGAATGCTGGAACGTGCCGGGGCATTCCTGCGACAGCTCGCGCAGAAGGGGATTGTTCACATCAGACAACTCGACCAAAGTTACCGTGGATGTAAAGCCGAATATCTTCTCAAGCACGAACACAAGCACATAGGTAAAGGAGATCAGCACGGCATTGATACCGAAAGCTCCGAACATGCGGGTATTGATCTTGTCGATGGTGCCGGCCTGCATCACCTCGGCCCCGATGTAAGCCAGACAGTAAGCAATGAAGATGAACAGCGCCGAACGCACCAGTTGCGAGCGCCGGTTAAGCTCCTTGAGCGAGCATATGGCAGTAATGCCTGCGATCCACTGAACATAGATGAATTCCAGCGGGAACGAGCTTACCATGGTGCAGAGCATTATCTCGGTAATGTAAACGAAGAAAGCGGTGCGGCCGTCGAAGAATACCACCATAAGTATCGGCACGATGGTAAACGGCACCATATACAGCCCGCAGGTAAGGCTCTCGCCCATAAGATAGGCAAGAAGAAGGAAACCCGCTACAAGAGTCATGATGAACACCATTGCCCGGTTGTCGGCAAACGTACGGTGACGGAAATACATCAGGAAGCAGTAGAGTGCCGTGAAGATGATGGTAACGTAGAGTATCTGGCCCAGCAGGGGGTAATGGTGGGAATCGACCTGCGCAGGCGACTTCTGCCCCACGATCTTCTCGTAAGTGCGCAGCAGGGAGTAGAGTTCAGGGGTAACGACATCGCCCTTGTCAATGATGCGCTCACCCTGCTGTATCACCCCACGCGGCGCCATGGCCCGCTGGAGGGCCTCTCCGCGCAGGCGGTTGGTGGCGGCAGTGTCACAGATGATATTGCTCACAAGAAACTGCGACATCGCCGTGCGCTCGATAGCCTTGCGGTATTCGTCGCCCTCGAACAGCGAGTCGATCGCCGCATATGCCGCACGCGCCGAGAGTAGTGTCGCCGTAGGCATCGTCATGGCCGTGTTGTCGTGAATGAAACGTATCTCCGGTAGGCGTCCCGTGCGTATCTGCTGGTAGGTTTCCTGCTCGACAATACCGTTGTCGAGCACATTACGCAGAGCGTTGATAAGGCGGTTGCGCTCCTGAGGCGACAGGCCGATTTCGGTGGCGTTGACACGTGTGGCATACGCCGCCTGGGCTTGTTTTTCGCGGGAAATATCGCGAATGTATACCGGCACAAACGACGCGTCGATGCTGTCGAGCACCCGCTGCGCGCTGATACTGTCAAGATATATCGGCATGTCGGAGGGAGCGGTTAGCAGGCTGTATGCCCACGGCTTGCCAAGTTCGTAATGGTAGGAGTTACGCCCCTTGCGCGGGAGCAGCCACACCGCTACAGCCACAGCCGCCACAAAGAGAGCGGCACGCAACAATGTGTATGAGTTAAATATACGGTTCATGGGAGATATATTTCAGCGCCATCCCCGCACTGGGAGCGGGCGCAACGGTTATTCGAGATGGTTGACGCGCGATGCACGCTGCACCCCGCGTATGTTCTTTAGTTTGGCACAGAGATCGGTTATTACCTTGGTATCATGGACGCGCACCGAAAGATCGCAATGAAACACCTCTTTCTCCGCCTCTATGTCGAGTTTGCGTATGTCGATGGCGAGGTGCATCGATATCATCTGTATGATTTCCTGAAGGATACCGAAACGGTCGATCCCCTCTATACGTACATCGGCAAGGAACAGCCCCGCCTGCTCAGCCCAGCGCGTACTTACGATACGCTTGCCGTAGCTCGCCTTCAGCACCGAAGCGCGCGGACATGTAAGCGCATGCAGTTCTACCTCGCCGTCGTCGTTCACCCAGCCCATCACATCGTCGCCGGGCACGGGGCTGCAACAGTCGCAGAGCTTGAAATTGTTCCCTTCCTTATCGTCGCAGCGCAGAACATACGTCTCCTTCATGTTGATCTGCGGCTTTTCGGCATGCTTCTCCGTGGCCGTGCGCTGCCCCTTCTTACTTTTGAGAGGCCGCAGTATCTTGGAGAATATCGACGATGACGCCGGACGCAGAAGTTTGGCGAGATAGTCGGGAAATGTAGTCTCGCCGCGTCCCAAAGCTGTAAACAGAGCCTCGCGGTTGTCGTAACGCAGTGTGCCGAGCACCTTTGTTATCACCTCATTATTGTCGGCGATACCGTTTTCGGCCAGATATGCCTCATACATCTCGCGCCCCTTGTCGATAACCGGAGCGAGCTCCTTGCGCATGAGCTGCCGCAGACGCGACTTGGCTTTGGCCGTGGCGAGATAATTTACCCAGTCGGGTTTGGGGGTCTGCGACTGCGAGGTCAGCACCTCAACCTGGTCGCCGGAGTGCAGCCGGTGGCTGAGAGGTACAAGCTTATGGTTGACCTTCCCCGCTATACAGTGCATGCCTATCTGGCTGTGCAGCTCGAAGGCCACGTCGAGTACAGTAGAGTTGTTGGGCAGCGTAAGCAGCTCGCCCTTAGGAGTGAACACCACGATTTCCGAGGCGAAGAGATTGAGTTTCAGCGTATCGAGGAAGTCAATGGCATTGGGTTCGGGATTGTCGAGTATATCCTTGATTGTCGACAGCCATGCGTTGAGCTCGCTCTCCTCGTCGCCCTCGCCGATCTTGTATTTCCAGTGAGCTGCAAATCCAAGCTCGGCAATCTCGTCCATGCGGCGCGAGCGTATCTGCACCTCAATCCAGTTGCCGTCGGGGCCCATCACGGTAAGATGTAGCGCCTGATAGCCGTTGGCCTTGGGATTGCTGATCCAGTCGCGGGTGCGTTCGGGGTGCAGACGGTATATGTCGGTAATGGCCGAGTATATCTGCCAGCATATCGATTTTTCCTTTGTGGGGTCGTCGCAATCGAAGATGATGCGCATGGCATACAGGTCGTAGACCTCCTCGAAAGGCACATGCTTGGTCTCCATCTTGCGCCATATGGAGTATACCGACTTCAGGCGCGCCTTGGCCTCGTATTTGAGGCCCATCCCCACAAGTTTCTCCTTGATCGGCTCGGAGAAATCATTGTACACGGCCGAACGGCGTGCCTCGGAGGCGCTTATCTGCCTGCTGATGCGCTCATAGGCTGCGGGATGCTCATATTTGAAACTCAGATCCTCAAGTTCCGTCTTTATGGCGAACAGGCCGAGACGGTGGGCAAGCGGAGCATATATATATAATGTCTCTCCGGCAATCTTGTACTGCTTGTTGGGCGACATCGACCCGAGAGTACGCATGTTGTGCAGACGGTCGGCCATCTTTATGAGCACCACCCGGATATCCTCGCTCATGGTGAGCAGCAGTTTGCGGAAATTCTCGGCCTGGGCCGAAGCCTTGTCGCCGAATATGCCGCCCGAAATCTTGGTAAGCCCCGCCACAAGCTGCGCTATCTTTTTGCCGAAATGCTGCTCGATATCCTCCACGGTGTATTCGGTATCTTCCACTACATCGTGGAGCAGGGCCGCGCATATCGACCCGAGACCGATCTCCTGACTTGCGATCTTGGCAACCGCTATGGGATGGAGAATGTACGGTTCGCCCGAGCGGCGCCGTATACCCTTATGGGCCTCTTTGGCAAAGCGGAAGGCACGCTCTATTATCTCGACCTTCTTGCGGTGGTTGCTCGCCAGATAGCCGTTGAGCACGTCCTGGAATTCGGCTTCGACCAGACGGTCCTCCTCTTCGGGAGTAAGCTGGTGCTTTACCATTGCAGTTGTCTGATTGCTGGTAGTCATAGTAGTGGGTATGGAGAGTTGGCGTGGCTGAAAAGAGATATGTAGATATTGAAAAACACAAATTTAGTATATTTGCATAAAAGTTGGCACAAAAAAATAGTATATTTGCGCAAAAATATGGCCTGTGCGGCCTCTGAAAGCTATTGGCAATGGGAAAATGCGATTTCGACAAAGTTATAGACAGGCATGGTTCAGGAGCGGTAAAAGTTGATGCGCTCGATGAGTTTTTCGGTCGGCATGACCTGAAAGGCCTTTGGGTGGCCGACATGGATTTCGCTGTCTCACCCCATATTCGGGAAGCGCTCATGCAGCGCTTGCGCCATCCCATTTATGGTTACGGAACCGCAAGCCCGAGCTATTGGCAGTCGATCACCGACTGGCTGTGGCACCGCCACGGCTGGCAGGTGGCCCGCGAGGAGCTTACCTACATACCCGGCGTGGTAAAGGGGATCGCCTATGCTGTCAACTTCTTCTCGCGGCCCGGCGACACGATCGTGATTCAGCCCCCCGTCTATCATCCTTTTAAAATCGTAATAGAAGGCAACGGCCGCATTGTGGCCGACAATCCGCTTATACGTCGCGACGACACCTACGAGATGGATCTTGACGGACTCGAGCGAATATTCGCCGAACGCCGTCCGTCGATGATGATACTCTGCAATCCCCATAACCCCATCGGCATACAGTGGGACGAAAACACGCTACGCCGCGTGGCCTCTCTGGCCTGCCGCTATGGCGTGACGGTTGTCAGCGACGAGATTCACGGCGACCTTGTGCTTTACGGTAAGCCCCACTACCCCTTTGCCTCGGTCAGCGACGAGGCCGCACGGGTGGCGGTAACCCTTGGCGCCCCTTCAAAGACGTTCAACATCGCCGGACTCGTAAGCTCGTGGGTGGTGGTGAAAAACGAGGAGCTGCGGCGACCGTTCTTCGCATGGCTCGCCGCCAATGAATTCGACTCCCCCACTTTCATCGCCACCATCGCCACCGAAGCGGCTTACCGCTATGGCGAAGACTGGCTCGACGAATGCCTCGCTTATATCGAGGGTTCGATCGAAGAGACCGCCGGCATAGTGACCGATACTATGCCTGAGCTGAAAATGTACCGCCCGCAGGCATCGTTCCTCGCATGGATCGACTGCCGCGGTCTCGGCCTCGACCACGACTCCCTTCAGGATCTCTTCATCAACAAGGCTCATCTCGCACTCAACGACGGCGCCATGTTCGGCCCCGAAGGCTCAGGATTCATGCGCCTTAATCTCGGCTCACCGCGCTCCGTAATCCGCGAGGCGCTCGCATCCCTTGCCGCCTCACTCCCTGCCGTCGCCGGCCGCTGATACGGATGCTGCAAAAGGGAATATGTGGCCGACACGGCCGACCATAACCGATCATAATGGCGTTCTTCAGGCGTTTTCACAGTTTTTAGGGCGCGCAATTTGGAAAATCAATATTTTTGGGCTAAATTTGCCCGTTGAATGTTCTGTGAGTAATAATTTTACACCTCGCGACGCCCAGTAACGGCGCGCACAGACTTCAACTTGAAAAACTGAATATATCCCAAATCTCCACTTTTAATAATCGTTTCGATAACTGGAAAGCGCCGGGCCTGTGAAGGTCCGGCGCTTTCGCTCCAATTATTCAACAAAGTCAAGTAAAAATCCCTGTATACCGGTATTATCAAATATGATGATGCGTGTGTATGTCAACAGAAGATTTCTGCCATAGGTAAGGAAGCCTATACTTTTTCAAGCGCCTGTTCCAGATCTGCGATCAGATCGTCGACATGCTCGGTGCCGATCGACAGGCGTACCGTGCCGGGGAATATCGACTGTTCGGCCATCTGTTCCTCAGTGAGCTGGGAATGTGTGGTGGTAGCCGGATGTATCACAAGGCTTTTCACATCGGCGACATTGGCAAGAAGCGAGAAAATTTCAAGGGAGTCGATAAAGCGGTGGGCCTCCGCTGTTCCGCCGTCGATCTCAAATGTGAATATCGAGCCGGCTCCCTTGGGAAAAAGCCGCGTGTAAAGCTCGTGGTCGGGATGCGACGGAAGCGACGGATGATTGACCTTCTTTACCTTGGGATGGGCGTCGAGGAAGCGCACGATTTTAAGCGTGTTCTCCACATGTCGCTCAACGCGCAGCGACAGTGTTTCAAGCCCCTGTAGCAGCAGAAATGCATTGAAGGGACTTATGGCGGCTCCGGTATCGCGCAGTATCACGGCGCGTACGCGGGTAACGAATGCATTGGGGCCGGCCACATCGGTAAACACTGCCCCGTGATAGTTGGGATCAGGCTCCGACAGCTGAGGGAATTTGCCCGAGGCAGCCCAGTCAAACCGTCCCGAATCGATGATAATGCCGCCGAGCGACGTACCGTGGCCGCCGATAAACTTCGTGGCACTGTGCACCACGATGTCGGCGCCATGCTCGATAGGACGTATCAGGTAAGGGGTGCCGAATGTGTTGTCGATCACCAGAGGTATGCCGTGGCTGTGGGCGATATCGGCTATGGCGCGGATATCTATGCAGTTGCAGTTTGGATTGCCGAGTGTCTCGATATATAGGGCCTTGGTTTCGGGGCGTATCGCGGCCTCGAAATTGACCGGATCCGACGGATCGACAAATGTGGTGGTTATGCCGTATACCGGCAGTGTATTGTCAAGCAGATTGTATGTGCCTCCGTAGATGGTGTTGGCCGACACAATATGGTCGCCCTGCATGGCCAGGCCAAGTATTGTATATGTTACTGCGGCCGCTCCGCTCGCTACAGCCAGAGCTGCCGTACCGCCCTCAAGCGCCGCCACGCGCTCCTCGAGCACTGCCTGTGTGGAGTTGGTGAGCCGGCCGTAGATATTGCCCGGTTCTTTCAGCGCGAAGCGATCGGCGGCATGCTGCGAGTTGCGGAACACGTAGCTCGTTGTCTGATATATAGGTACCGCACGCGCGTCGGTGGCGGGATCGGGCTCCTCCTGGCCTACATGGAGCTGGAGAGTCTCAAAGTGGAGTTTGTTCTTGTCGAAAGCCATACTGATATGGGTGATTGTTTTCTGCAAATTTAGCATATACAGAAATAATATGCATAATACTTTGCTCTTTTTAGAACAAAATCATATATTTGCAAAAACCTATAGAACAAACGTATCATATATCCGTCTCCCATAACCTATCCGTAGAACAAATGTCACAACACGCCACCGAACTCCTTGACAGCATCGACATTGATATCCTGCGCGCCCTTCAGGACGACGCGCGCCTGTCGACACGCCAGCTGGCAGCAAAAGTTCACCGCTCCCCCACCCCTGTTTTCGAGCGTCTGCGTCGTCTGGAAGCTCAAGGCTACATCAGCCGCTACGTGGCCGTGCTTGATGCCGACAAGCTCGGA
>JAHZGZ010000201.1:0-11123 GCA_019420545.1 Bacteroidales bacterium
ATATCTATAATGCCGCAGGCAAGCAGGAGAGCTACTATCCGGGGCGTACGAGCTATTCGATGATATATTTCTCGGGGGCTCCGGGTGAGCGGCGCGACATGGTGGCGCCTGTGCTTCATCGCCTTGTCGACAGCCTTCCCAAGCGGCGCATACAGGTTATCGAGATTTCGATGGCGCCCGATACCACGGTGTGGAAGCGCAACTGGCGCGCCGACACTACGGCGTGGGCGCAGGTATGGGTGCCCGGCGGACCGGCAAATCCCAATTTCGCGCCTCTCGACATACCGCGCCTTCCTTACTGGATACTTTGCGACAGCACGGGCACACAGGTGTACCGCGGGTCGGATATCTCGGTCGCTGTCGACTCGTTACGTGGTCGCATTCACGCTAAAAACATATAATCATGCTTATCAAGACCTATGGGGCGGCTGTGCAGGGTATCGACGCTATAGTGGTAACTATCGAGGTGTCGGTGCATCAGGGTGTGGGATTCAGCCTTGTCGGGCTTCCCGACGCTGCCGTGAAAGAGAGCTTCCAGCGCGTACAGACCGCTTTGGCCCAGTGTGGCATGAAGTGGCCCCATAGGGCGGTAGTTGTCAACATGTCGCCTGCCGACGTGCGCAAGGAGGGGGCGGCTTACGATCTGCCTATAGCGCTCGGCATACTTGCCGCTTCGGAGCAGATGAAGGGCGACGCTATGTCGCGCTATATGATCATGGGCGAAATGTCGCTCGACGGGTCGGTACTGCCCATACGTGGCGCTCTGCCGATGGCCATAAAGGCTCGCGAGCTCGGTTTCAAGGGGCTGATACTCCCGAAAGCCAATGTCACCGAGGCTGCCGTGGTCAATAATCTTGAGGTGTATGGCGTGGAGAATCTGCGTGAGGTAACGGGATTTTTCGACGGCACGTGCGTGCTTGAGCCTACGGTGATCAACACCCGCGAGGAATTCGGGCGCGCGCAGTCTACATTCGACTATGATTTCTCCGAGGTCAAGGGGCAGGAGAATGTAAAGCGTGCTTTTGAGGTGGCATGTGCGGGTGGCCACAACATACTGCTCGTGGGTGCTCCCGGTGCGGGCAAGTCGATGATGGCTAAGCGTCTCCCCTCCATTCTGCCGCCGCTTACCCTTCAGGAGGCGCTTGAGACCACGAAGATCCATTCTGTGGCCGGGAAACTGAAGCGCGGCTCAATGCTCATGACTACCCGGCCATTTCGTGCTCCGCACCATACTATATCTCCTGTGGCGCTTGTCGGCGGTGGCGCCAATCCTGTGCCCGGCGAGATATCTCTTGCCCACAACGGGGTGCTTTTCCTTGACGAATTTCCTGAGTTCTCGCGGCAGGTGCTTGAGGTGATGCGCCAGCCGCTTGAGGACGGTCATATCACCATAGCCCGTGCGCGCTATTCCATCGACTATCCCGCCGGGTTCATGCTGGTTGCGTCGATGAATCCTTGTCCGTGCGGCTACTACAACCATCCCACCAAGCCCTGTACCTGTGCTCCGGGTGCTGTGGCGAAATATCTTGGTCGCATATCCGGTCCGCTGATGGATCGTATCGACCTGCAGGTGGAGATTATGCCGGTGCCCTTCGAAGAACTTGCCGATGCGGCTCCCGGCGAGCCGAGCGCCGCCATACGTGAGCACGTTATCCGAGCGCGTGCCATACAGAGCCACCGCTTCAAGGATGTTCCCGGAGTGCATTGCAACGCCCAGATGACCTCGAAGCTCCTCGAACAGTACTGCCGCCTTGACACCGACTGCATGCGTGTGCTCGAAACAGCCATGAAACGCTTCGACATGTCGGCCCGCGCCTACGACCGCATCCGCAAGGTCGCCCGCACCATCGCCGACCTCGACTACGCCTCGCGCCTTACCGCGGAAGATGCTGCCGATGCCCCCATCCTCGTCAATCACATGGCCGAGGCCATCTCCTACCGCAACCTCGACCGCTCCACCTGGGGTGCCACCACCGACCTCCCGCTCTCCCTCCACTGATCTATTTGAGCAGGCTTTAAGTTTACATTCTTCATGATAATTCACCATGCTGCGCTTGTTCCGTTAATGGCCGAGCTCGGCCATTAACATAACTCCTCAATGACTCAAACTTCTAAACCTCCCTATTGGAAAGCGACTATCCCCAATGGTCGGCGGCGAGCACCTTGGCATGACTATCGAGCGCGTTGCATCTATATGGTTACTGTAAGCAAATATACCAATGCTCCTGATTTCGGACGTCTTATCATCAAGGAAGATATTGCGCAATCCTATATTGAACCATCCCTTTCAGGGAGAATAATTACAGAGGCCATCCGTGATACGCCATCACATAATCCAGAAATAAAGATTCTTGAGTTCGGGCTTATGCCGGATCATTTTCATCTTTTGCTTTTTGTAACGCGGCCTATGAATCGGACACTCGGAGAGATAGTACAAGCCATAAAAGCAACCATTACACATAAAATAAGGGAAGAATATGGATTGACTGATTTGGCCGTATTTGAGCCGGGATTTCATGACCGAATACTCATGCATGATGGCCAGTTGGCAACCTTATTCCGATATATCCGCGATAATCCGCGGCGGTTGGCGGTGAGACAGCGGTTTCCGGAGCATTTCAGGCGTGTCAATGCGCTTGAAATCGGAGGGAAAAACTATCATGCCTATGGCAATCTCCATCTGTTGGAGTGTCCCTTTAAGGAACAGGTGGTTGTGCATCGGCGCAACTCATCGGAGGAGAACCGACGGCTGCGGGCATTGTGGCTATACACCGCCTCCAACGGCGGCGTGCTTGTGTCGCCATTTATCTCGCAGGCAGAGAAAACGATACGCGCCGACGCCGAGGCCGTGGGCGGCAGGACAATACTTATCACGAGCGAACCGATGGAGGAGCGCTACAAACCCTCCGGTCACGATTTCGATCTGTGCGAGGCCGGCCGCATGCTCATCCTCTCCGTTAACATCCCCGCTGAGCTATCACGCCAAGTATGTCTTGCCATGAATGCTCTTGCATTTATAGTTGCCGCAATGGATCCTACCGGCTGATGCATCGGGAGATGATGGTATTTAATATTTGCGGAAGTTTATTAACTTTGCGGATATGAAGAAGAAAAGTATCTGGGATCTGCACCGGATGAGTGTGGATGAGTGCCGCAGGGCGGAGAAACTGCCACTGGTGATGGTGCTCGACAATGTGCGGAGTCTCAGTAATATAGGCGCGATATTCCGTACGTGCGACGCATTCCGTGTGGCATCGGTGGTGCTGTGCGGTGTGTCGGGTACCCCTCCGTCGGTCGAGATCCACAAAACGGCCCTTGGGGCCGAGGATTCAGTGCCCTGGATGCATTTCGACAGCACGCTGGAGGCTATAGAGCATCTGCGCGGCCTCGGCTATAAGATCTGTGTGCTCGAACAGGTCGAGGGGAGTATCCCTTTGCAGGAATTTCAGGTTGAAGCAGGGCAGGGCTATGCCATTGTTGCGGGCCATGAGGTGAAAGGTGTTGATCAGGCTGTGGTGGATGTCGCCGACTGTTGTATCGAGATACCGCAATTCGGCTCCAAACACTCGCTCAACGTGTCGGTAAGTGCCGGCATCACGCTTTGGCATATTTTCAGCCGGATGCAGTTTGCCTGACGGACAGACTGCTTACAAAATCGTTAATCACGCAAACTTGCAGACTATGATAATCGGATTTGACGGCAAACGCGCCGTACAGAACAATACCGGTCTCGGCAACTACTCACGTCTTGTTGTCGACTCGCTGTCGCGCTATTATCCAGCCAACAGTTACCGTCTTTATGCCCCTGTACGTCGAGCCAATCCGCGTCTGACTCCTGTACTGGCCCATGATAATGTGGAGGTTGTCACTCCGGCGACGGCTTTTGGGCGTATCGCACGCCCGATATGGCGCAGCTATGGGGTGACGTCGCAGGCGCGTGCCGACGAATGCGACCTGTTCCACGGCCTTTCGGGGGAGCTGCCGTTCAACATCGGTTCGGGCGGCATGGTGTCGGTGGTTACCATTCACGATCTCATTTTTCGCCATTATCCCGAATATTACGCTGCAATCGACTGCAAGATCTATGATTACAAATTCCGCCGCGCATGCGCCGATGCAACCCGCGTAATCGCCATAAGCGAGTGCACCAAGCGCGACATAATCGACTTCTACGGTACCCCTGCCGATAAGATCGATGTCATATACCAAGGGTGCCATGAGCAGTTCGGAGCACCCATAGCTCCGGAAAAGCTCGAGCATGTGCGCCGCCAATATCAGCTACCGGAGCGTTATATCGTTACAGTCGGCACTGTGGAATCCCGTAAGAACCAGCTGCTTGCCGTGAAAGCCCTCGAACTGTTGCCGCGCGACGTTGTGCTGTATATCGTTGGTGGCTCCACACCCTATGCCGACGAAATAAATCGTTATGTGGAGGAGAATGGCTTGTTGGAGCGTGTGCGGCGTCTGGAGGGGATACCTTTCGACCAGCTCCCCGCGCTCTACGCTATGGCCAGTGTGTCGGGCTATACATCGCGTTTCGAGGGGTTCGGACTGCCGGTAATCGAGTCGATAAATTCCGGTACCCCGGTCATCGCATGTACCGGATCGGTGCTTGAGGAAGCGGGTGGCTCCGGGGCCGTATATATCGATCCCGACGATGTGGATGCGTTTGCCGAGGCGGCGATGCACATAATGGAAGATCAGGAATTGCGCGCCCGGATGGTGCGCGAAGGGCAGGCATATACCGCGCGGTTCAGCCATCGGGCCATGGCCGACGCCATCATGACCACATATCGCCGCGCGCTGGAAGAGCTGAAGTAAGGGCGTGTCCCCATCCCCAGATATTGCGTGCGATCCACCAGGCCATTACCACGATAAATGTGCCCCATATCGTAGCCGAGCTGAATACTCTCATGTAAAGTTGCGGACGTCTGCGGCGCATACACTGCACCGGAATCATCACCGCAAGCACCGGTACTGATACGACAAGAAGTGCGTTGAACCGCCATGCCGCGCCTATGTCGCCATGCAGTAGAGCATGAATAGCTCGCTGGGATCCACATCCGGGGCATTGCAGGCCTGTGAGCACGCGGAACGGACATTTGGGAAACACCACCGATACCGACGGATCAAGAGTAAAATACACGCCGACAGCGACCGCCACTATTATGACGGCCGCTATCGGCAACAGGTATGCTCTGAGAGATTGTCTAAAATTCATATTACTTTGCTTTTGAGGTACTTGTCAGCGCCTTTTTGCTCACTCTTCAGTCACGTAGCCACAGCTACGCTCCTTCATCGCAATCAAAAATCCATCTGACAATCCCTCTCAAAATCTGTATCATATAAATTTAGACAATCTCTGAGCTTCGGCCCTGAGCTTTTGGTTTCTTCCAAGTTCTGACTCGGGAAGGGTTGGTCGGTTAGAAATGTTTGGTCTCGGTGCCGACAATTGAGCTGAGCAGATTGTTGGCCAGGCGGCTCGCACCGAGGCGGAAAGTGGCATTGTTCATCCACTCCTCACCGAGCACTTCTTTTACTACCGTGTAATATTTCACGGCATCTTCTGTGGTGGCTACGCCTCCGGCAGCCTTGAAGCCCACCTGGCGTCCGGTCTTGTCGTAATATTCCTTGATGCACTGAGCCATCACATAAGCGGCCTCGAGAGATGCACCGGGGTACACCTTACCGGTTGAGGTTTTGATGAAGTCGGCTCCGGAGTACATCGACAGGATCGATGCGTTGCGGATATGCTCGGCAGTCTTGAGCGCGCCGGTCTCGAGGATCACCTTCAGGTGTGCCTCACCGCATGCAGCCTTGATTTCGTTGATATCGTCGCTCACAGCCTCCCAGTCGCCGTCGAGATAGTCGCCCACGGGGAACACCATGTCGATCTCGTCGGCCCCGGTCGATACTGCCATTGCGGTCTCGGCCACTTTTACTTCAGGAAACGACTGTCCGGAGGGGAACGCACCGGCTACGCATGCTACCTGTACGCCGCTTACGTCTAGCACAGTGCGCACTACCTGCGCGAAGTTAGGGTAGACACATATCGCGGCCACATTGGGCAGGTGGGGATACTTCTCGTCGAACGAGTTGACATGCTCCACGAAATCGCTCACCGAGGCGGGTGAATCTGTAGTGGCGAGAGTGGTCAGGTCGATGCAGTTGAACAGAGTCTTGTAGACCTCAGCATTGCAGTTTTCCTGATAATGTTCGTCAAGAATTTTCTTTACGGCAGCTGCCACGGCTGCGTCGTCGGCAGTAACTGCCGAAGCCTCTACGGGCTGATGATATTTGTCGCTCATATGTAATTTGATTTATAGTTGCGGATTATGGGATATAAGGAATGCCATCGCGCCATAGGCCAGCAGAAGCACTCCGAGCAGTATCCAGCTGAGTTCGGGGCGCCGCGTGTAGCTGCGGTAAGCAAGCCATGCCGACAGCAGGGCGTATAGTGGAAAGATAAACACCAGTGTTGACGTATTGTTTTCGCTCTTGCCCATGATGTCGAGCATATCGGTGACAATTTTCGGCCACGCAATCAGCGGCAGCATCATTACAACTGTCACCACTGTGAACCATGCCGGAGGGCGTTGCGAGGGAGGTGTCATTTCGATCCTCCTTTCCCGGCGTTGGCAATCTTGGCCTCATGCATTGCCTCCCGGTCGCGGCGATATGCTTCTACGGTCAGGCGTATCCCCTCTTCCAGAGGATACCGGGCTACGAACCCGAAGTCGGCCTCGGCCTCGGATGGGTCGGCGTTCCAGTTGCGCTGCCTCATTATCTTGTATTTGTCGGTGTTGAGAGTCGACGGCTTCATTTTGAATATGCCGTACTTCTCGGCAACTACCGATGCAACCTTGGCCATCCAGAGCGGTAGGCGCATGGGAATTACCCATTTCCCGCCAAGAGCCCGGGCCACTATCTTGCGGAATTCGGCCTGGGTGTAGGCACGTGGTTCGGAGATGATATACTTTTTGCCGGCTTTCCCTCGCTCCAGGGCGTCGAAAATAGCTGTGGCAAGGTCTTCCACATAGATGAAAGTAAGCAGTTGCTTGCGGAATCCCACACCGAAGTCCCAGTGGCGGTCGATGCATTTTATCATCATCAGATAGTCCTGCTCGTGTGGACCATAGACGCCTGTCGGGCGGAATATTATCCAATCGAGATCCGGAGTCATCTCAAGCACGGTCTCGGCCTTGATTTTCGATGTGCCGTAGCGTGTGTTGGGCGTGGGGATCATACCGGCACGGTAAGGCTCGTAATTTTTTTCGTCACATGGGCCGAGGGCGCTGAGGCTGCTCATGTAGAGGAATCGCCCAGGCATCATGCCGGATGTGCGAAGAGCCTCAAGTGTATTTTTAAGATACTGGTAGTTGATGCGGTTGAAATCGGAGTAGACCATCACTTTGGTGGCTCCCAGATTGTAGACGATCCAGTCCCATCGCTCCCCCTCGGGAAGGGCGCCGCACAACCGTCGCGCCATGGCTGACGGCGTGTCGTAGTCGAGCTCCACGAAGTGTAGGCGCGGATCGGTAAGGAACCGGCGCGACGTGGTGGGACGCACGCCACACCATGTGTCGTAGCCCCTGCGCAGACTTTCCCGGGCGATAAAGCCTCCTATGAAGCCTCCGGCGCCAATGATAAGCACACGTTTCATTCTGCCTTTTGTCGTTGTTTTCTCAAAGTTATAACAAAAAAATGAAACGTACTCGTTCTGCGTCCGAAATTCTGCCGGGCGCAGTCGCTTTACGCTTTGTATGTATCATGATGAGTATTGTCAGTACCAGCGTATGCCGTTGGAGAACGACGAGCGCTTGTCGTACTTGAGGTCGGAGAGCAGTGACGATTTCACGGAAATGTGGAAATTGTAGCTCTTGTAGGGGCCTACGGGCACGAAACTTGCCGTCATAGTGAAGCAATGCAGGTCGCGCGAGATGTTGCAGTTCATGTAGGCCAGCTTGTGGGTGTCGAAGTTGTACGACGCCGAGAAGCCGAAGTTCCAGTTTTTAGTGGGTTGGATGTTGCCTGAGAATGACAGGTTCTGCGTGATGCGCCCGTCATACTCCATCTTCTGTTTGTTGAAGGCGCCGTAACCGTAGTTGACCGAGTAGTTGAAGGTAAGGTTCCAGGGAACGCTCCAGTCCATGTAGCCGTCGGCGCCCATCTCTACCTCGTCGTCCTGATTGTCGCGCCGGCGCCGGTCGTTTCGGCCCGAGAAGTTGTCGCCCTCCTCGTCATCGTAATCGTCGTCGGAGTCCTCATCGTCATACCCGTTGCGGCGGCGGTTTTTGTCTTTATTCTTATCCTTGTCCTTGCCGCGCTTGAAGGTATTGTTGTTGAAGGTATATGAGAATGATGTGCCGGTCGACGAGAGGCGTCCGATACCTTTGCCGACTTTCCAACGCGGAACATTTACACGTACCGGCGCACCTGTGGGCGACAGCTGATAGGTGTAGACGTCCCAGGTAGCGTTGAGGTTGAGGTTGAAATTCTTGACCAGACGCAGCATGAGCGACGTGTTGATATTGCTCCAGTTCATCGAGTCGGCGGCGAAGTTGTAGCTCTGCGACACGGTGAAGTTCTCGATAAGCGATATCTTCTTTTCTCCGGTTGAATCGGCATCGCTCTTTACTTTCATCTCCAGGTTGTTGGCAAGCGACACGGATATCGAACCCGAACGGCCTGTGCCCGGCACACCGAACACGGCGTTGGGGAACATTGAATACTGCCTTTCCATCATCTCACCCTGGGCGTTCATGTACTGGTATTTGCCGTAGTAGCCGAAGAACGGAGAGCCGAAGTCGGGGTTGCCCGACAGGCTGATGGTGGGGGTGAGCACGTGGCGTATCATCTTCACCTTGTCGCCCAGGAATTTCATCGGCTGGAAGAAGCCGTAGATCTTCGTGTCAAGCGAGAGGGAGGCATTGAAATCCCATACATTGTAGAATCCGTAGGTCGTGTCGCACACCTCAGCCGAGGCGTTCGGATCCCACTGGCGGCGCACCTTGGTGGTGTACATGCGGTCGTTGAGCTGAAGCGACGGGGTGAGGTTCAGGTACTTGAACACACTGAACGTGGCTGATACCGGCACCGAGTGGCGCGCACCGTTGCGCCAGTCCTTCACGAGGCTTTTTTTGAAGAAGACATCCTGCTTGGCTGTAAGCGAGTTCTGAAACTGGCCGCTGTAGCTTATCTTGATCTTCTCATACCAGCGCTCTTTGCCTACCGCACGTTTGCGCTTGAACGGGTAGATCTGCGACATCGAGGCCGTAAGGTTGGGGAACGATACGGTAAGCGTTGAGTCCGACGTGCGCTGCGCGATGTTGGCCGTGGTCGAGAGCGACCATTTGGAGTTGGGGAAGCGGTAGGTCATGTTGACCGTAGAGCTCTTGGTATTTTCGGTAAACGACGAGGAGTAGTAGCTGTTGAGGTCGTTGCGCGAGTAGCCCGACGAGGTGAAGTTGACCGATGCCGACAGCGACATGTTGGGGTTGGCCTTGGAATCCTGCGAGTGGTTCCAGAGCACCTGGAAGTTGGTCTGCTTGGAATAGTCGGGATTCCCTTTCTCGCCGTAGATGGTGGTGAGGTACGACACGTTGAACGAGCCGTTGTACTTGTATCGCTTCACGTAGCTCGACTGGGCAGTCAGGCCCCACGAGCCTTTGGTGTAGATCTCGCCGGTAAGGGCGAGGTCGATATTGTCGTTGATGGCAAAGTAGTAGCCGCCGTTGCTGAGATAGAATCCGCGGTTATAGTCGTCGCCGAATGTGGGGAAGATGATACCCGACGAATATTTTTCGGAGAAGGGGAAGTAGCCGAACGGCACGGCAAGCGGCAAGGGCAGCCCGGCAAGCACCATATAGGCCGGTCCGGTAACGATATTGCTTTTCGGCTTTACCTTGGCTTTGGTAAGGTGAAATCCGAAGTGGGGATGGTCGTGGTCGTTGCAGGTAGTGTAGAAGCCGTCCTGAAGATAATAGTCGCCCGACTCGATCTTCTTGGTTTTTCCGCCCAGAAGATAGCCCTCGCCCTGTTCGGTCACGACATTGGTGATGAATCCGCGCTGGGTCTTGAAGTTGTAGGTCATTGATTCCGACTCGTACTCACCGCTCTTGTCGGTAAATATAGGGGTACCGATCACTTCTCCTGTGGAGTCGGGAAGCCCTACGGCATACACATTGCTGTTGGCCATGTTCATCGACACCTTCTCGGCCTCAAGTTTCATGTCGCCGTAGTCGAGCTTGGCGTCGCCGTACATATATGCTGTATTGCGCCCCTCCATCACCATGGAATCGGTGGCCGAGAAGTTGACCACATTGTCGAGGTCGACCTTTTCGCGGCGGATAAGCGAGCGTGCCGGTGTCTCGGTTTCATGCGGTACTACCGCGGCGGCGAGCGAATCGGAGTCGATATCGCTGATGAGGGTGCGTTTGAGCAGTTCGGCGCCTGACGTGGTATCGGTATCTGCCGTGCCGAGTATTTCGGCTATTTTGGCAGAGTCGAGCGGCATGGTGCTGTCGGGCATGACGGGAGGCGGAGGTGCGGGCAACGAGGCATCGGCGCGCTGCGGACGCGACGCGGCTACTGCGCTCAAGGCGCAGGCAAGCACAGATAGACCGATGTAAATATGTGAGCGTGCCAATTTTATCTCTATGTCGGGTTGCCGGCTCCCTCTATATGCCAATCTATAGGCATCAGTCCTGATCTGGCCTGTCAGGGTAAACCATGCGGCGCAAAGTTACTACAACCCGCCCATTTATGAAAATCTTTAACAGATATTCCGAAAATTAGTCATAGAGGTGGAACATGCGTTCCATGGGCTGCCACTTCTCGGAGGAGGTAGCGCCGGGGCCGGCGTTCTGGAACATGGCCATATAGTCTTCCCACTCCTGTTGGCGGGGGAGGGTGGCGAGGCGCGACATGGCGGCGTCGAGATCGAGATCGGCGGGAGTCTCGAGTATCATCACCAGCTCGGTGCCGCGGATGTAGATCTCCATCTCCAGAATGCCCACCTCTTTGATGCCGGCGAGCACCTCTTTCCAGATTTTTCCGCGCGAGTGGCGCAGACGGTATTCGGCGATGAGCGCGTCGTCTTCACGCAGACGCAGTGTGCGCAC
>JAHZGZ010000201.1:11133-22392 GCA_019420545.1 Bacteroidales bacterium
GCGCACATACCTCCTTACCGGCACGCTGTATTCTTTCACTAAGTATCCTTCCATAAACGGGTGTTTTCTGCAAAAATAGTGAAGAATGCAATGTGGTGCAAACCGAGGTCGCGAAAATTTGGCAGAGCCGTCAGATTGTAGTAAATTTGCGGGGAGGAAATTCTACACTTGCAACTATGAATCCCAACAGTTTGGTAAGCATCTCCGACATCAGCAAGGAGGAGATTCTGCGCCTTTTGCGCCAGGCCCGTTATTTCGAGAGCCACCCCAACCAGCGTATTCTTGAAGGCAAAGTTGTGGCGACGCTCTTCTTTGAGCCGTCGACACGTACGCGCCTCAGTTTTGAGACCGCCGTCAACCGCCTCGGAGGGCGTGTGATCGGATTCTCCGATGCTTCCACTACCAGCTCGTCGAAGGGCGAGACTCTGAAAGACACCATCAAGATGGTAAGCAACTATGCCGACCTTATCGTGATGCGCCACCATCTGGAGGGAGCGGCACGATATGCCACCGAGGTGACAGAAGTGCCCATAATCAATGCCGGAGACGGTGCCCACCAGCACCCCTCGCAGACGATGCTCGACCTCTATTCGATTTACAAGACCCAGGGCCGGCTCGACAACCTCAACATTACTCTCGTGGGCGACCTCAAGTACGGACGCACCGTCCACTCGCTGCTTGAGGCCATGCAGTATTTCAATCCTACATTCAATTTTGTGGCATGCAAGGAATTGCAGATGCCGCCGGAATACCGCCAGTTCTGCACCGACAAGGGTATCCGCTACAACGAAAGCACCGACTTCTCGCCCGAGATAATCAATTCGAGCGACATAATATACATGACCCGCGTGCAGCGCGAACGCTTTACCGACATTATGGAGTATGAGAAGGTAAAGAACCTTTACAACCTCAACGCCGCCATGCTCGAAGGCTCGAAAGAGAATCTGCGTGTGCTCCACCCGCTGCCCCGCGTCAACGAAATCGACCAGGATGTCGACGAGAGCCCCAAAGCCTACTATTTCCAGCAGGCCAAGAACGGCCTTTTCGCCCGTCAGGCAATCATATGCCGCGCCCTCGGCCTAGAGATCCCCGAAGAAGAAGTGTAATACCCACCATCCGGAAAAGTCATGTCATCAAAAAAAGAACTCGCCGTAGCCGCCCTGCGCAACGGCACAGTGATTGACCGCATACCCTCGTCGGTACTCTTCGAGGCCGTAAGAATCCTCGGCATCGAGCGTCTCGACAAGCATGTAACCATCGGCAACAACCTCGACTCCAAGAAGCTCGGCACCAAGGGTATCATAAAGGTGGCCGACACCTTCTTCCCCGAGGACGTGCTCAACCGCATAGCCCTGATCGCCCCGACCGCCAAGATCAACATCATACGCGACTTCGAGGTGGTGGAGAAGTACCATGTGGAACTCCCCTCTACCATCATGGGCATCGTGAAGTGCGACAACCCCAAATGTATCACCAACAACGAGCCGATGCGCACTCGCTTCGATCTCGTCGATCCGGCCCACCGCGTGATCCGCTGCTACTACTGCGGTCACTCGGTCGCTGCCTCCCACGCCCACATCAAATAATCAGCTTACACGATGAAGCAAGTCTGGAAACCCGGCAACATGATCTACCCCGTGCCTGCGGCGCTCGTTACCTGCGGCAACACCCCCGAGCGCTACAACATGCTCACCGTGGCATGGACGGGCACCATCTGTTCCGAGCCGCCGATGTGCTACATATCGGTGCGCCGCTCGCGCCACAGCTATCCGATAATAAAGGAGGAGATGGAGTTTACCATCAACCTCACCACTGTGGAGATGGCCCGCGCCACCGACTGGGCCGGCGTGCGCTCCGGTGCCGACTACAACAAGTGGGCCGAGACCGGCCTGACACCCGTAAAGGGCGTCAATGTCGGCTGTCCCTATATTGAGGAGGCGCCGCTCAGCATCGAGTGCCGTGTGCGCGACGTGATGGCGCTCGGCAGCCACGACATGTTTATCGCCGACGTTGCGGGAGTGATTGCTGACGACCGCTATATCGACCCTGCCACGGGAGCCTTCGACCTCGCCCGCGCCGGCCTCATGGCCTACAGCCATGGCGGCTACTATGAGCTGGGGCGCTGCCTCGGACGCTTCGGCTGGTCGGTGAAAGGGCAGAAAAAGAAGTAACCCCGGCTCCGGGAATCACTCGGAGTCCGCTGAGAGATCCGGATACTCGAGTTTCCTATGATTCAACAACATTTCACCAAATAATAAACCCCCAATCAACGCAAATGGAAAGAGACAACGCCATCTTCGACATCATTGAGCGCGAGCATCAGCGTCAGCGCCACGGCATCGAACTGATCGCCTCTGAGAACTTCGTCAGCGATCAGGTGATGCAGGCCATGGGCTCATGCCTTACCAACAAATATGCCGAGGGTTATCCCGGCCACCGCTACTACGGCGGTTGCCAGGTGGTCGACGAGGCCGAGAGCATCGCCATCGACCGCATCAAGCGCATCTTCGGCGCCGAGTATGCCAACGTTCAGCCCCACTCGGGCGCTCAGGCCAACATGGCCGTATTCATGGCATGCCTCAAGCCGGGCGACAAGTTCCTCGGTCTTAACCTTTCCCACGGAGGTCACCTTTCCCACGGAAGCCCTGTAAACTTCTCGGGACTCATGTTCCAGGCTCTTGAATACAATGTAAAGGAAGATACCGGCCTCGTCGACTACGAACAGATGGAGGAGGTAGCGCGCCGCGAGCGTCCGAAGCTCATCATCGGTGGTGCCAGTGCCTATAGCCGCGAGTGGGACTATGCCCGCATGCGCCGTCTGGCCGACGAAATCGGTGCTATCTTCATGGTCGACATGGCTCACCCCGCCGGCCTCATTGCCGCCGGTCTGCTCGACAATCCTCTGAAGTACGCCCATATCGTTACCTCTACCACCCACAAGACCCTCCGCGGGCCGCGCGGCGGCATCATTCTTCTTGGCAAGGATTTTGAAAATCCCTGGGGCAAGACCAATCCCAAGGGTGAGATCCGCAAGATGTCGGCGCTGCTCGACTCAGCAGTGTTCCCCGGTGTGCAGGGTGGCCCGCTCGAGCATGTCATCGCCGCCAAGGCCGTTGCATTTGGCGAGGCTCTACAGCCCAGCTACCGCGACTATCAGGCGCAGGTTAAGAAGAACGCCGCTGTAATGGCACAGGGCCTTATCGACAAGGGCTACAAGATTATCTCCGGCGGTACCGACAACCACTGCATGCTCGTCGACCTCCGCACCAAGTTCCCCGACCTCACCGGTAAGGTGGCCGAGAAGGTGCTCGTTGAGGCCGATATCACCGCCAACAAGAATATGGTGCCCTTCGACAGCCGCTCGCCGTTCCAGACCTCCGGTATCCGTCTCGGTACTCCCGCCATCACTACACGCGGTGCCAAGGAAGACCTCATGGGCGACATTGTTGAGATGATCGACACCGTGCTCTCCCACCACGACGATCCCAAGGTGATTGCCGCCGTACGCGAGAAAGTCAACTCCGTGATGGAAGGCTATCCCATGTTCGCCTATTGATCAGCATACAGGCAGTAATCGAATATCCCCGGCTTCCCCTGCAAGCGCACTCCGCTTCAGGGGAAGCCTTTTTTATTCGGGAAAATCTTTTTATTCGGGGAGGTCTTCATAAACCCGCACGGAGATCACAGAGGCCACAGAGATTTTGTTGCCGGAAATTTGTACTGGGATGGCGGCTCTTTAGCGCGCCACGATTATAATTATCTCATACTGCTTTTGTATAGTAGGAGACGCGATTTCCAACCGCGTTACGTTGACAGCCAGTGATTTACGCTGTTTTTAGGCAGTTGGAAACTGCCTCTCCTATCTGGTTCCGCATCCCCATGCCGCTTCGCGCTCTACCGTTTCTTTAATATGTAAAGCCATAATGCCACCAGCTCCATTAGGGCAATAAACACGACATCACCGATAGAGTCGGGAAGTCTCCACTGCACTAAATAGAATATTGCCGGTAGCTCGGCGAATGTTATCGAAAGCTGACGGGCGTATTTAGCCTTGAAGCCCCTTATCGCCTGACGTTTTGCTGCCGGTGGTGCGATTTCCGAATGTCTGTCTATGAAAGTGGTTGTGTAGTTGAGATATTCCTTGCGTAAAGATATTCCTACATAAGCTCCTATACATATACATATAAAAAGGCATAAGAACTGACTCCCTGTGGGTTCGCCAAATACCGTTACTTCTCCATGCTTAAATAAATTACTTATAATCAATAGAATATAGATGAGTATAATCAATCCCGCTGCACCAAGCAGCCCGTATTTGAATGTGTCTTTTAAGGTGTGTCCCATTGATCTTTATTGTAGGTGTATGAAATGTATCGTTCAATTGTTGTGCAAGGTCGTTGCGCCTCATGTTATGACACTGACGTTTTATGTATGAACTTCTTGCCGAAACCGGCGGCATAGATGAAAGTTGCCGTCCAGATGCATGTCAGAGCCACAGCCGGACGATAAAACACGTCGTGGCCGAACATGGAATAATAAATCGTTGCGGCTTCCGCGATGGCCAATGCAAAGGTAAGGGAGTGCGTGATGCGTGCATCCAGTGTGCCGACACCCTTGTAATCCGTGTCCGCTACAAATACCTTGCTCCACAGAAACAGCACCATGCTTCCGCCCCAGAATATGATGGCGCCCTCAAGCCACTCCTGCACCTTGACAGCCTCGGTACCCAGCCCCCGCATTGTAAGGAGGGCTACCGTCAGCACCCAGTTGGTCGCGATGTAACCCAGATAACTGAATTTATATTTTCTCATTCTATATGTAGGAATTGAATGTTTTCATCAGTAGATATTCTGATTCTTTATCTTGTATAGCCGGTAGGCGATTATTTCGAGTACGGCCATGAACGCAAAATCTCCAAAAGAGTCGGGGATTTGCAGCTCAAATGTGTAGTATGCAAATGGAAATAAGGCAACTACAGGAAACAGTTGGCGTGCATACAGTATCTTGAATCCTCTTATGGCAAGTCGTTTTGCTTCCGGTTGCGCGATGTCCTTGTGCTCATCTATGAAATTGGCGATATAGCCTACATACTGTTTTCGCAGGGATATTCCTACATATACACCCGCGCATGTCCAGAACAGCCATAGATAATAAAAGTCCGCCGGTTCGCCGAGGCCCGTAAATAACTCTCCATACTTAAAATAGGTGCCTACAAGCATGAACATATAGGTGAACACGGCCATTCCCGCAGCGCCGAGCACCCCGTATTTCACCGGTTTGATTTCGTTGGATGACATAATGTTTGCTCTTGATATTTGTCGTAAAATTAAGTAATTTATTTCAGATTGTTGTATTAATGAGACAATTTCGGATGTTTTTTTAATTTGTGCTTCTGGGGGATTTTCCGATATTGGGAGTGGAGTCACTGCCATCTATGTGTGTTTTCAGATGACAGTGACTCCTTGATTAGGAACATATTTATCTGTTCCGGTGTCTCTTAATTAAGATAGCATATGCAATTGTGCCAATGATAATCGACATAAATGATGGCGTTATTATTGCGATATTACGAGATTTGATCACATCGTATATAGGCCACGACATGCATATGAGACTTCCGAAATAGATTATCGAATATTTTGCGATCTTATTCATTAGCAGAAGCTGGCAAAACCGATTAATGCACCACAAAATGCTCCAAGTCCTGCACCGGAAACCGTTCCGACAACAGGTAAGGTGACAGTTCCAACTGCACTGCCTGCTAAGAAGCCTATACCGGCTTCTCCTATAATTCCTGCGAGACATTTTGCAAGGGCTTTTGTTCTTAGGGTTATTTCTTCTGGAGTGATGTTTCCTTGTGCTTCAAGTTCAAGAGCATATTGCATGGTGATGAAAGATATATCAACAGAATTAGTTAAGGCTTCGTATTCTTCTTGTGTTAGATTTATGCGATTGCTATCTACTACGTCAATATATTTCTCTGAGACATCAATATATGTATCTTCGTTATTGACCTTTACGGTTTCGAAATCTTTGAGTGTCTTACTTACGGCAGCAGAAGGAATATATTCTTGAGCGAAGGCGTTTGAACTTCGTGAACCGGGACATTCATCGTATAGATTTTCTATGATATTAAGAGCGTCCTCAATTGTTTTGACGTCATTTTCCTTCAGGTAAGACACGATGTTTTTACATTCATCAGTGGCACTGTTATTTGACGACGCAATGATATGCGAAGATTGAGGTTTAGCTGTCTCGTTGGAACAGCTTAAAAGGCTTGTCGAAAATAAAGCGACAAAGATAAAACTAAAAAATGAAGATTTCATTTGGAAGTGTGATTAGATTGAAATTATGTTTATGAATTATTATTATTCAATAGCGAGGTAGCCGCGGTATTTGCCGCCGAAAGTGGTATCGATTAGGATTTCATAAATGCCGGGGGTGGTACCGATGGTGATTGTGGCTGGAGAGAAGGTCAGGAATGTGCGCGAGATGGCATCTCCGCTATCCATGTGCGTGATTGTCGCGGTGGCTTTGCCTTCAGGGGTGATGAACTCAATGTGAAGATTGCCGTTCAGGTAATAGCATGTTGCATTGATTTCTTCCGGAGTGGTGTCTTTAGGGCGCTTGCGTAAAGACTCGATTTCGACCTGTTTGCCATCCGGTGGTTTGTGCTCTTCGGCAAATATCATTGTAGATGCTGAAAAGAGAAGCATAAGTGAAATTAGTAATTTAAGTTTCATTGATGTTTTATTGGTGTGTGAGAAATTGTGTTTGAGATTATCGCAAAGTTAGAGATAGGTGTGCGTGAAAATACTATTTTTAATCTCGGAAATATTTATCACTTTATAAAGATAGTTTATGTAATAAACTTATATACAAGCAGTTGGGTGTGATAAAAACTCGACGTTTTTATCACACCCAACTGCTTGTATAATTCATTGAGAATCAGTATCTTATGAATGCGTATAAATAGAGTAAAGGTAAGGCGTTGATTTATAGCTTGTTGTTTAGTGCTGCGAGGAAAAAGTCTTTGTCAGGAGCATTGGAATCGGCAATGCGTGCACGGATGCGCGTCCATTTATTGTAGTAGTTGCCATGCTTCATATCCATAATCAGGCATATCGCGCGAGGCGAAAATCCTGCAAGTACGAGAGCGCAGAAAGTGATATCATTGTCCTTCAATCGGGATAACTGCTTCTGCATGCGCGTGAGGATGTTGTCGCGACATTGATCTACAATGTCCTTTAGCTGTTTGAGATAGTCATCATGTTTTATTCTGGCAATCTCCTTTTCAAAATCCTTTATTAAAGTTATGCGTGTGGCTTCGGAGTCACGTTTTTCAAAATACTCGTTGCTTAGATTGTTTAATTCCTTGTAGCGGTCATGAAACAGACGGTTGACAAGTACTGTCTGCTCACGAAGGCGTATCTCTTTGTCGGCGGCTATAGATTTAAGCGCCGCAGCATTGTCTTCCAATGAGATAAGATGCGATGTGAGTTCGCGGGTCTCCAACATTCTGTTTTCGAGTTCCAGACGTTTGCGCTTCATGCGCTCACGATAAAAGATGAAAAATCCAATACATATTATCAGGATTATCGTAGTAAGCAGCCATGCAATGGTATGGTACATGTCAGCTCTTTCATGCTCAGCAATGGCTTTGCCTTGATGGAATTCGCTTGCGGCAAATGCCACATTGTTTTTAAGCACCTCCTTTACGCGTTTGTCATGGATTGTCCACATAGTCTGTAGTTCTTCCACGGCTTGCTCATAATCATGTCTTTTAATAAGCAGCGTTGAGCGGGCCCAGTGGTATTCTTCTGTGTCGTTCCAATGGGGGTTGTACTGTTGCTCTAATTGCAGATAGTGTTCCGCGCTGTCAGGCCGGTTCAGGAGGGTATACATATATGATGTATACGGTCGATCCTGTAGCTCTGCTGTTTCTTTCCCTAAAAATCGCTCTGCGAGATAGGAATGGCGCCGTGCCGCATCGTATTCATTCATAGCAAGCAACGGCTTGAGGTATTTTCCATGATAATATCCGAGAAAAGTCGAGTCGGCCATTTCAATGGAAAGAGTGTCCAACATGGCAATCGCTGTCTTTGGTTGACCAATGCGTGTAACCTCACCGGCCAAATCCACGAGTGCATACTGAGTGTTGAGGGCCTTACCGGCTTGACGGTAGTAATCGGCAGTCTGGCGGCGGTGAGGAATTGCATGCTCGAAGTTGTAGACGGCCACGTAGATATCGGCGATAAGCTCGTGGGTTTTGGCGAGGATGTAGGGATCGCCGAGCGTCCGGGCAAGGTCGAGAGTGGCGAGGGCCTCGGTGATAGCGAGGGTATGGTTGCCTCGGTAGAGGTTGAGCGTACCTTTATAGAGGTGGGCGAGCGTCTGTTTTTCCCCGGAGGGGTGAGCGTCGAAGTAGGCTACTGCGGTCGATATCAGAGAATCGTCGGTTTCAAACATGAAGTTTTTGTCGCACGCCTGTGTAAGGCGTAGGGCGTAGTCGGCACGCAGCCGGTCGGAGCATAACTCCTCGGGAGTGATACTGTCGAGTATGGTGAGAGCGGAGTCGGGATGTTCCATCATCAGGCTCTCGGCCTCAAGCAGCATGGTGTTGGCGCGGTGCCCCGATGTCGAGCAGCCTGCGCCAATAATCATCAGTATGCAGCCTATTATAATATGTATGGTCTTCTGTGTCATAAACGGATATCCAACAAAAGTAATGTTATGCCTGTTTAGCGCAGGAGGCGCGTTACCCAGATGCGCCGCGTAGCATAGGAGACGCGGTTTTCAACCGCGTTGTTCTGATAGTCAGTGTGTTGTACTTTTGAAGCAGTTGGAAACTGCTTCTCCTACGTGTCCGGCAATTGACTGTCGGTGGATTGGGGCACCATTATTTGCGGCCGAAGTCGGCGGGTATCTCGCCCCACTTTTCGGTGTCCCATTTCACCACGGGACAGCGCGACGTGTGGGTCTGCACCCAGCGCTCGGCGCGTTGGAGGGTGGCGAGCAGACCGGCGTTGTGCGGGGTGGGGACGAGCGACGTGCGCGCCTTGCGGTTGCGCAGCCATGCCTGGGCCGTGCGGCTGTCGGAATAGATGGTGCGCACCCATCCTTTCTGCTCGCAGAGGGCGAGGGCATGCACGAGGGCGAGGAATTCGCCCACATTATTGGTGCCGTCGGGCACAGGGCCGTAGTGGAACAGCTCCTCGCCGGTGCCTACCACCACGCCACGGTATTCCATCACGCCGGGATTGCCGGCACATGCGGCATCGACGGCGATGGCATCGAGGCGTATCTCGGGAAACGCCTCGTAGTTGACGATGGGATCGCGCCGCTCGGCCAGAGCGCGCAGGGCGTATAGCTCGTCGCCGTCGTTGCGGAACGCCTCGGTGGCGGCGGTCTGCGATGTGAAACTCTTATATCGTGCTCCGGGAAATCCTTCAACCTGCGCCTGTGCCTCTTCCCATGAATCGTAGATGCCGGGGGCGCGGCCTTCCCATACTACATAAAATTTTCTTGCCATAAATAAGTCTGTTCTGTCAACTGCAACTGAGGAGCAGGGATATGTCGATCGGACGCATTCCAGCTGTGGCGGCCACGCGCGTGTTGACGGGCTTGCCGAGGAATGTCACCACGGCGCGCTGTACTCCGGGGAGCAGCCGCACGGTGTTGATGGCCCCTTCGCAGTCCATCATGTCATTCAGAAGCCAGAGGAAAGTGTTGCTCAGAGCCATCGCGGCTGTGCGCGGCACGGCGTTGCCAAGGCCGGTATAGCATATGCGTGTGCTTTCGGGCACGGCTCGCAGGGTTTCGGGCGAGGCGATGTCGACCTCAGGAAGCGACGGGCACACCGACGGCCCCTCGCCGTGGAGATCCATTATAATGACCCCGCGCTTCATCAGCGACGTCTGCGCGGCGCTGATGATACATGGCTGGGTCATGGGTGTATTGACGATCACATCGGCCGTGCGCAGCGCGTTTTCGAGCACCCTCGGATGCATCACCGACGTAGCTGCGGCGCATCCCGGCAGCTCCGCGGCGCGGCGCAGGCGGTACACGTCGTTGTCGAGCATCCTTACCGACGCGCCCAGTCCGAGCGCGGAGGCGGCTGCGGCACGTCCCGCGATGCCGGCGCCAAGTATCAGTACCTCGCAGGGTATGATGCCGGCCACTCCTCCGAGGAGTATTCCTTTGCCATGTTCGGGCGATGCGAGCATCGACGAGGCGAGGGCCATGGCCGCGCGTCCGTCGATCTCGCTGAGGATGTCGGCAAAGGGAGTATGCCCTTCGCGGTCGCCCAGCAGGTCGATGGCGAGCGTGACGATATTGCGGCGCAGCAGCTCGGCTACGGCGTCGGCGCATGTGGCCACACTTCTCAGCAGGGTCAGCAGCATAGCACCGCGCCGCATGGTACGTATGTCGGCGCCACGCAGGGGGCTGAGCGTGATCACCACATCGGCCTGCATGGCCTCGGCACGCGAGGTGATGACTGCACCCTGGCGCATGTAGGCCGTGTCGTCGTAATGGATGGGCGTGGAGGCTCCCGACTCGAGTCGTACCTCGTAGCCCCGGTCGGTGAGCATGCCGGCGGCTTCGGGGGTAAGCGGGAAGCGGCGTTCGCGCGGATCGGCTGCCGCCGGGAGGCCTATCGACAGGCGGCGGCGCATGGTGGCTGTGGCCGACGGCTGCGGCTCGGGGGTAAAGTATTCCGATGGATCAGTCATGGCTTTCTGATGGTGGTAGTATGGGGAGATGTAGAAATTCGGCGAACTGTCGGGCCGTGACAGCTTTTTCCTGCTCGTTGTCGAGCCGGTCGGCCCGGAAGCGTAGCTTTGCCCCGGAATAATAGGGCATACGCGCGGCGAGCGCCCCGACTATGAACTCGCGCAGTTCGGTGTCGCTCTTTCCGGCGATCAGGGGGCGCTTGTGGCGTCCGCGCATGAGGCGTGCGTGCAGCCTGTCGATATCAACGTCGAGCAGCACGGTGGTGCCGTGGGCGTTCATCCACTCCATGTTGTCGAAGAAGCAGGGGGTGCCTCCGCCGCATGCCACGATAGTGTCCTCGAACTCGCCCGCCTCGTGGAGCATAGCCTGCTCGCGGATACGGAACCCCTCTTCGCCGTATTGTGCGAAGAGCTCGCGCACGGTAGCACGGTAGCGCCCCTCGATATAATTGTCGAGATCGATAAACTGCATGCCGGTGAGCGCGCTCAGGTGTCGGCCTATGGTCGACTTTCCGCTGCCCATGTA
>JAHZGZ010000202.1 GCA_019420545.1 Bacteroidales bacterium
CGCTTGGGGCTCCATGCGAGACCCCAGGGGGCGGTGAGTATCTCGATTGCGGCGAGCACTGGGGTGAGATTGTCCATAGGCTCGCCCATCCCCATGAATACGATATTGGTGAGCGACGCAGACTCCGGGATGGAGAGTACCTGATTGATGATCTGCGCGGCGGTGAGGTTGCCGTGGAATCCCTGGCGGCCTGTCATGCAGAAGCGGCAGCCCATGCGGCATCCTGCCTGGGAGCTTACGCAGAGGGTGGCGCGGTCGCGGTCGGGGATGTAGACGGCCTCGACGTCGCGTCCGCCCACCCCTTCGAAGAGGTACTTCACGGTGCCGTCGGTGCTGCGGGCTTCGGCCTTAGGGGCCTCGCGCCCTATGGTGTAGCGTTCGGCAAGGCGCGCACGGGCGTTCTTGGAGAGGTTGGTCATGGCGTCGATGGTGGTGACGCGCTTTTCATAGAGCCACTGGGCCATCTGTTTTGCAGCGAACGCGGGCATTCCGCATTCGGCTGCTACTTCGCGCAGTTGGTCAAGAGTCAGTCCGATGAGTGGGGTGGGTTGTGTTGCTTCCATGGGTGCAAATTTAGCATATCCTCGCGAGAATGCCATCGTAAAAAAAACGCGCTACGGCCGGTGGAGGGGCCGTAGCGCGCGGTTTAACAACATTGTGTGCCTTCCGTAACAAATAAGATTAATATTTTTAGTCTATTATGTGGCAAAATTGGATTATCTGTCAGTATTATGGTCTTTTTTGATGCGATAAAGGTAGGCAAAAAAACAGAGGGTTAAAAATATCCCCCCCATTTTAAAGAATTTTAACAAGAATTAACTACCGCATTGCGTAGCTAAAGCTCCGGAACAGGGACAAACAGGGAGCGGGAGCTGCGGCAGGGTATTCCGAGCGTGGCACGGCGGGCTAAAGCGCCGCCCTCCCAGTCAGGGTTGATGGAACGGAGATATCAGGCCGGGTTGATGGAGGGTAGCGGTTATAGTTGATGGGGAAGGGGTGGGGATCAGAGATCGATTTTCTTGACGCGGTTGCGCTGTGTGAAGCGCTTGCGGAAGATGATCATGCGGCGGTAGAAGGCGGCCAGTCGTACCCAGAGCGAGGAGGGTGTGGCCATGAAGTCGGAGGCGAGGGGGTCGATGGCTGAGGGTACGGACGCGTTGGCGGCGGCGCCGAACTGCTCGGGGTAGATGACCACGAGATTGTTGCGGGCGAAGTATTTCTGGAGGAACATCGGGAGCTCGTCCATCGATGAGCTGAACGATACGGAGGAGCGGCGCGCGTTGACCACGACGAAGAGGTCGTCGTCGAGGATGTGGTTGGCGAGGAGTACGAAGTCGTCCCAGCCCTCGACGTCGCGGTATTCGGAGCGTATCTCGAAGCGGTCGCGGAGCAGGACTCCGCGCACGCAGCGGCGTGTGTCGGCATTGCAGCAGAATATTATGCGGCAGCCGATCTGGCGGGTGAGGCGCGCGAGGGAGTTGACCCACTGCGCGAAGCCTGTTTCGTATTCGGCTTTCGGGGGAACGACGACAACTATGCGGGTAACGGCGTTGACGGGGATGAAGCAGCGGGTGATGAGCACCATTTTGTTGGTGGACTTGATGAGCTGCTCGATCTTGCTTCCGAAGAATGAGTCGATGACGGTGGCCTTGCGGTGCATGCCTATTATTACCTCGGAGATGTCGCGCTCCTTGATGGTGTTGACGAGGCCGGCGGTTACGTTGAGGTCGAAGCGCTCGATAGGGTCGATGCGGAGGTCCATCGCGGCGGCGGCCTGCTGCGCCTGCTCGAGGCATGTGCGCCCGATGGCGCGGTGGCCCGGGGTGTCGTCGGTGATGATGTTGAGGGCGTAGAGTCGCGAGTCGCGGGTGGGGTTGTACATGAGCACGGCGAAGTCGACGAGGGAGGATGCCGTGACGGGGTTGCTGACTGAGATGAGCATGCTTGACGGGCGCCGGCCGGCGGTGTCAGCAGTGTTGGCGTCGTCGCTGAGCATGGCGACGCGCATGCGTGTGGCGGCGCGCTCGGTGATGATGGATGAGATGGTACACGTGACGAGTATCATGACGATGGTGCCGTTGAGGACGTCTTCGTTGAAGATGCCCATGCGGAATCCGATCATGACGGCGGCGAGGGTGGCGGCTGCCTGTGCGTTGCTGAGGCCGAATATCATGCTGCGGTCGAGGCGCGACATGCGGTAGGTGAGCTGGGTGAACCATGCGGCGAGCCATTTGCAGACGGTGGCTACGACCGACATTACGGCTGCGACGTAGAGTGTCTGCCACGAGGACACCACTACGCTGACATTGATGAGCATGCCTACGCCGATGAGGAAATAGGGGATGAAGATGGCGTTGCCGACAAACTCGATGCGGTTCATCAGCGGAGACATGTTGGGGATGTAGCGGTTGAGTACGAGTCCGGCGTAGAAGGCTCCGAGCACACTTTCGAGGCCGATGGCTTTGGCGGAGTAGCTTGCGAGGAACACCATGGCCAGCACGTAGATGAACTGCGTGACCGGCTCGGAGTAGCGCTTGAAGAACCAGCGTGTGAGCCTCGGGAAGAGGTAGACGATGACGAGACAGTAGACGAGGAGCCGCCCGAGGAGGGCGAGAAGGCTGAGGGTGCTGAAGGCGCCGTCCTCCCAGATGCCGGCGATGGCGGCGAGGACGATGAGGGCGCCGAGCACGGTGACTATGGTGCCGGCGATGGTGATGATTACCGCGGGCGACTTGTTGAGGCCGAGACGGCTTACGATGGGGTAGGCGATGAGGGTATGGGAGGCGTACATCGACGCCAGGAGTATGGATGTGAGCCAGCTGTAGCCGAGAAGCCATACGGAGGTGACGGTACCGAGCACCATGGGCACAATGAAGGTGTAGAGGCCGAATGTGAGGCCTTTCGACATGTTTTTCTTGAGGTGGTACATGTCGATCTCGATACCGGCGAGGAACATGAGGTAGAGGATGCCTACCTGGCCGAATATTTCGAAGCTTGCGTCGCGGCTGAGGAGGCCGATGCCGTAGGGGCCGATGATGATGCCTGCCACGATCATTCCGATGATGTGGGGTATCTTGAGGCGGTTGAGGAGGATAGGTGCAAGCAGGATTATGACCAGCACGATGAAGAATATCATCACGGGGTCGGTTATCAGGGGTGTTATGGATAGTATCCTGCTCATAGGGGTGTTTTTGCAAAGATACGAATAAGTCGAGAGCAAAGCCAAATAAATTTGGCATTTGCCGAGCGAGAGTATCTAAGGCGAAGTCAAAGATACGAAAAAGTCGGGAAAAACAAGCTTTGCAGGACGCTACGCGGACGCGGCGGGCTTAAGCGCCGCCCTCCCATGCAGGATTGATGGGCGGAGGAGGGAAGCGGGCCAGGGTTGATGTGGGGCGATTGGGGGTGGATGAAAACGAGGCAGGGTGTGGATTCGGGAAGAATCCACACCCTGCGGTGATGTTTTGAGGGAAGGGGTCGGCTTACTTGCGGATGCCGAGCTCCTTCTGTGCGATGATGGCACGGTAGCGGGTGATGTCTTTCTTGATGAGGTAATCAAGGAGACGACGGCGCTTACCTACGAGGGCCTTCAGTGCGCGTGCAGTTGTATAATCTTTGTGATTTGACTTGAGGTGTTCAGTCAAATGAGCGATACGGACTGAGAATAATGCTATCTGTGCTTCAGGTGAGCCAGTATCAGTCTTGCCCTTACCGTATTTCTCAAAGATGTTAACTTTTTCTTCAGAATTTAAGTGCATTCTTTCGAGAGTTAAGTATGTGAATAAATTGAAAATGAATATATTGTGCCCGGAAACGGATTTCAGGCGCACAAAGTTAGCAATTTTTTTGTTACCGCGGAAGGATTAGTCGAGGTTTTTGTCGGTGGCGGGGTTGCGCCAGAAGATTTTGTCCTCGAGATATTCCTGAGTGGCGATGAGGGTGGGCTTGGGGAGCTTCTCGTAGTAGCGTGAGATTTCGATCTGCTCGCGGTTTTCGGAGATTTCCTCGAGGTTGTCGTTGAGCGAAGCGAATTCCTGAAGCTTCTTCTCAAGATCGTGCTTCATTTCGGCGGCGATCTGGTTGGATCGCTTTGCGATTATGCACACGGTTTCGTAGATGTTGCCGGTTGGCTCGGCCATCTTCACAAGGTCGCGGGTGGTGGTGTTGAGAGGAGCGTTTGTTTTCTTGTAGTCCATATTATGAAGTAAGAAATATTTTGCGGAAGGATGGTGGAGATGGAGAGAGTGTAGGGACTTTAAAGTCTTTAGGGACGTTAGAGACTTTAGAGACCTTAGAGTCATTAAGGCCGTTGCTACTATTGGGGCTTGCTGGGGACGGGACTATTCCTTGACGTATTTCTGGGCGATCTTGAGGATGTTGTCGGCTTCGCGGCGGTAGTGGCTTTCGGGCCAGTTGTTGGTGAAGGAGTAGTACTCGTCGATTACGTCGCGGAAGCGGTCGGATTTTTTTTCTTCGACGCTCTGGTCGGCTTCCTGATAGCGCGATTTGAGGATGAGCATCTCAAGGTCTTCCTTGTATTTTGAGTAGGGATAGTTCTTGATGGCGTTGCGGGCTACGATGATTGATGATTCGTAGTTGTTGCCCATGTAAGTGCCGAGGTTGTAGTAGAGCTGTGCGTTCTGGAGCTCTTTGAGGGTAAGCTTGTCCTGCAGCTCGAAGATTGCCTGCTGGGCTACGGGCACTTTGTCGGATTTTGGGAAGTAGTCGAGGAATGCCTGAAGTTCTTCGATGGCCTTGATCGTGCCCGACTGGTCGAGCTGTGGCTCGGGTGAGTCGAGGTAGTAGCCGTAGCCGGAGTAGAAGCGCGCCATTTCGGCGTATTTGCCTTTGGGGTAGCGCGAGTAGTAGGTCTTGAAGTAGGCTCCGGAGGTTTCGTAGTCTTTGTTTTCGTAGTGGGAGAGGGCGAGGAGGTAGAGCGATTCTTCGGCTTTTGCGGTGCCTTTGAATGAGGTTACTATGTCGGTGAGGACAGTTGCGGCCTGGGTGTATTTTTTTTGCTCGAAGGCGCGGCGCGCGAAGTCGAGTCGTGCGTCGGCATCGGCCGATTTGAGCATGCGCTGGTACTCGCCGCAGGATGTTGCGATTAGGGCGATGAGGGCCGAGAGGAATATGGTGAGTGTTCTTGACATAAGATGCATTGATTCAAGCTGCAAAGTTATGAAAAGTTTATGGGATTTTTAACGGATGGGGATGTTAATGTTTTTTAACGGCAAGGGGAAGGTAGGGCGGTTTTCAGCCAGATGCGCTCGCACGGGCAAAGCAGAGTATACGGAGCGAGCGGAGCTGAAGCTCCATAGCGGAGACAAAACAGGAGAGGTGGTTGGGCTTGATCGGGTAAGGAAAAGCGCCGGACCGGAAGGAACCGGCGCGGCGCTTTGATGGGGTTGGTTGTAGGAGTGGAGGGAATCAGAACTTCCAGCCGAGGCGGAGTGCGGGCTTGATGAATGTGCCGAGGTTGAAGCCGTTGGCTTTGTTGACTTTGTCGGACTCTTTCGATTCGCTCCAATTGTTGTGGTCGTCGTAGCCGCCCTTGGTGTAGGTTGCGGGCTTGATGGAGTAGGCGAATTCGAGGCCGAGCTCGGTGCCTACATAGAGACCTTTATATACGAAGAAGTCGACGCCGGTGAATACGTTGATGCCGAAGCGGGTTTCGGCGCGCTGGCCTTCGAACTCGTTCTGATAGGTTGTTTCCTGCTTTTTGTCGTTTACAACTTTTTGCTCGATCTTTTTGGCCCAGCTGTGGGCGAATGCGAGCTCACCGCCGTAGTAGAGGTCGAGGCGACCGTAGTTGGCGAAATGCTTTTCGAGGCCGAGATTGATCGAGAACATACCGGTAGACCCTTTGCTCCATACGTCCTTGTTGTCTTCGGAGGGTGTTGTCTTGTTGGTGTTTACTTCGAGACCGAGGCCGAGGCGGATTGCGGTGTCGTCGTTGAAGAAGTAGCGGCCCTGAAGTCCGGAGATTTTAAACATGTCGTAATCGTTGCCGAAGGGGTTAACCTGAACTTCGGTTGTGATGTCGCCTTCTGAGAATGAGAAGTCCTGAGCGGCTATAGGCATTGTTGCTACGGCGAGGAGAGCTGCAGAAAGAATGAGTTTCTTCATTTGATTGTTCTGTTTTTAGAAATTAGTAATGTATTGCGTAATATCTTTATAATGTGATGTTTGAGAATGGTTGGAATGGCGGATACGCCATGATTTCGACACAAAGATAAGAAAAAATTATATAAAATTAGAATTATTTAGTAATAAATTCTGATTATTGGCGACGAAATGAATATAAAAGTGATGCGGGGTTGCCTCACGGCAACCCCGCACCGGGGAATTCAAAAAATTAGCTGTTATTAATTCAATTCCATGTTTTATCTTTTGGAGGGCGACGAGCGCTTCTTAATTGGAGCGCCGTCGCTCTGTCGTATCAGTGTGAGTGGAGGGTGATTACTTCACAACCTTTACAGCCTTAACGGAACCGTCGGCCATTGTCATCTTCTTAATGACGATACCGTTGGCCTCGCCTGCGAGCTTGCGGCCCTGGAGATCGAAATATTCGGTGCCAACAGCCTCGCTGTCAGCAACAACGTCGCCGATGCCTGACAGTTCATAAGCGGGTAAAGTAATGGTCAGTGATTCTTTGTAGTTGTGGACTTTAATCCAAGAACCGGCAGGTATATTTTCGAGTGCTTCTACCTGTATAATACGCTGAGAGGTCTTGGATGCAAATTGGTCACCTTGGAACTGAATGTCTTTACCATCCGCGATGACTACATTGATTTTGGATTTCAAATCGTCAGATGAATATTCTAAGGTTGCTGTCAGCTCTTCTGCTGTCGCGTCTGAGAAAACATATACTGAACCAAGGTTGGTAGAATTATGAGGGAATAATGGCATTTCAATCTCAGAAACTCCAACTTCAGGATAATATCCATGAGTCGAATCTACGAAATAGAGTACCGGACAGATATATGGATATTTAAGGCCTAACTCAAAATTGATTGACGGGTAGAAGGCACGAGCATTGGTATTGCCACTTACAGCCCAGCTAATATCGGAATCTATAGGATATAAAGTGCCATCTTTGAGATAGATATTAGATACCACACCGCGTTTGAACCATTCGGCTGTGAAATCACCAATAATGTTTTGGTATTCTGCCATCTGAGGGATGAAAGCATCCAAATCTTCGATATCAGAAATCAAGAGCATATATTCTGCATTCGGTTCAAGCACAATATATTCATTTTCAGTCTTTTCATCGAACATGTCAAAATTAACTGTAGTCCACGCACGAGTTTCAGCTTCAAGGGTATACAGACCTTCATATACTTGATTGAGTCTTACAGATTCACCGTCAGGTGTAAGCTGATATATGGTGAGTGATATATCGTTACCTGCTTCTCCAGCTATTAAAGCAGTAAAAGATATATGGGATAAGATTGCATTTGTCGGACCTGTTGTAAACTGTTGGGCAAGACCGTAGAAATCATTAGATGTAACGCCTCCGGCATCCATGTATGTTTTAAGATGGTTGTCGCGAACAGCAGCGACTGAAGTTCCTGAAAAAGCAGCACCAACAGTTTTTCCTGCACCTACAGTCTCGCTATAGCTTTGTACATCTACAGCCGCGTTGTAATTGTACAGCATCACATTTGTCGCAAAGTTCGAGTACATGCCTGTGGCTACCAAGGCATCTATCATCCCTGGGTTAAAACCGCCATACCCACCGATAACGAGTTCAATGTCGACGTCTTCGTCATTAGCTTTATAGGAGGGATAATAGGTGTTTTCGCCTACAGTAAGTTCGGGAGTCGGGAAAGTGAGATTGATTGTTCTACCTGGCCATAATGCAGCAGTAAGGTCATAGTCGGAGGCTTTCTCTTGACTTACTACATACTGGGTATCGTATATCCCCATGTAATATGTCCAGTCCCAGTTCAAATTTTCCGGGAAAGCAAGCCCCGTCTCTGAGTTATATGTATAAGTATAGTTAGGAAATGTAAGTTCCTTGCCGGCAGGGACCAAAATCTGGTTCTGAGGCATATAGTAATAGATGTCAGAGCCTTGCTGGTTGAAATGAACAATGGGATAGAAAGAACCATTCGGTGCGAGATACATCAAATGTTCGTCAGTAGCAGCATCTGTAGCTTCAGCACGGTTCACTTGGGATGCGTTGTTGTACTTTGCGAGATTTATGGTTGCTTTAGCAACTTTCGATTGCAGTAATTCCCGGGTAGGCTGGGTTACCTTAGTTGCAACAAGCTTCGAATCGTATGCGCGTTCATTCGGCATAGTCATGGTTACTTGTTTTGGTGTACTTGCTGAGGCTATTAAGGCAGCACCTGCAGCAAGGGTTAAAAAAGTAAACTTTTTCATAAACGCAATATATTGGTTAAAATACTTATTATCTGGTAGTTGATTTGGATATGGTAGATGCTGATTTAAATCAGCATCTACCATAATGGATTATCGTAGAGTCACTTTAAAGTACTCAGAAGAATCGTTGGTATTTGTGAATGTCAGATTCTCAGGTGCCATCGGAGTATTCGTCGTAACTTTCCATGTGGTAGCCGAGATGTGCTGAAGCAAAGATTTCAAGGACGGCACTCGTCCAATACGATTCAGACCGTTAGTATCGCCGTCGTTACCAGTAAATGACATCTTGATTGTACTATCTTCGCCATACGTATAATCACCAAATAATGAACCCAATGACGAGGTGCGATTTACACGCATTGTCACAGCATATCGTCGTGAGGCCCTGTTGTAGTTGAAATACAGAGACTGTAGACCCTGATATGTCGATATGCCCTCAAAGTCTGTAATAGTCTGTTCGAGAAGGGTCTTAACAGTTCCGGCTGCCTCTGTAAAATTGATGTTCCAAGAGAAAGTGGTCATGCCGAATATTTCAGCAAATGAACTGTTTAGGGCGAACTCTACGTCACGGTCTGTACAGCGGAGGGTTCCGTCGTCGTTGAAGATGAAGTTCTGGATGCCGATGTCGGGGAGGCGGTTTTCGTAGCCGGTGTAAGGCTCGCGGAGACGGATGCCGTCGGGGGTGTAGATGAAGGGGATCTTTACAGTCTCGAGCAGAGGATCATCGTCGTCGGCAAGGATGTGCATTACGCCTTTGGTGAGGTTTGAGAGGTGGAGCTCATGACCGTCAACAACTATCTTGAGGTCGCCGAAACGGTTGGAGAAGGTGTTGTTCATCACACGGGCGGTCTTGGCAAAGTACTGGATCCAGTCGACATCGGGATCGAGGCGGCGCATGCGCATCTTGATCTTGGTCTTTTTGCCTCGGAGTATGATTTCGTTCTCGCTCCTTGAAAGGACTACAAACTCGTAGTCGCCGTTGTGGCCGTAGCCGGCTTCGTTGACATCACCCTCGTTGCCTGCGATGTTTTTCTCGGTGGGGCCGTAAGGGAAGGGAACGTTGTTGGGATTGTACTTAGGTGACGGGAGGTTGTAAGGCTCGGAGAATATGTGGAGCACCTTATTGAAGGTGTTGAAAGTGAGCACGGGCCCGTCGTCGGAGATCATCTGATAAAGCGAGGTCT
>JAHZGZ010000203.1 GCA_019420545.1 Bacteroidales bacterium
CATCAGGCATTGTCACATCCCCCTGATAATTGCTATCATGGAACCCATACTCTCGGTATTCTCGGCGGCAATTATCAGGGGGATGTGACAATGCCTGATGCCTCGAAATTCGTCGATCGCGACCATGCGGTTCCGGTTATAGATACTCCCAACCCGTTCCGTGGGGCCGCACCGAAAGCGGAGCTTGCCGCGGCGGCCTGTGCCGAGCTTAACGATATGTTCATTGCATATGGTGTCGATCAGATGTGCTCCCATTCATTTGAGCGCAAGATGCCGATGGTTCTGAGTATGTCGCTTGGCTCAAACACCGGACCGCATGACGAGGGTTCGATGATGAACGAGTTTCTTGACCTCACCGCAACCAAATCAGCTGAAAATCCTAATCCCCCTGTCATTTGTATTTCGGCAGGCAACGAAGGTGACCGCCGCATATGCCTGCGTAAAACTCTAAACAATGAGTCGGACGTACTCCGCACCATGGTATGGCCTTCCGTGTATCAGTATGATCCCGAAACAGAGAATTCCTTCACGCTTCGGCAGGATCAGATTGTTATATATTCCTCTGATCAGACCAAACTTGATGTGCAGGCTGTACTGCTCAACAAGACACGCGGCTACCGTGTAATTGCCCGCATGCCGGTGATCGGCGAAGGAGTAGGTGCATATTACCTGTCGGATACATCGTTTCAGATATCAAGCGGAGATATGGTAAACTCATATCTTGAGAAATATTTCTACGGATATGTAGGAGTCGGTGGCATGATGGATGAAGATGTCAACCGGTACTATACCATGGTCGATTATGCTCTTCAGAATAAAATAGATACTAATGCTGACGACAACTATATTCTGGGCTTTGAAGTAAAGATCGCATCGGGACAAGAAATTCCCGAAGGTGGCATAAATGTGGAATGCTATTGTTCGGGTGCAACATCCGAGATGTACGACTACGGGCAGGCTTCTTTCGACAACGGCTCGCGCAACGGTTCGATCTCCGACATGGCCGTGGGTAAAAAACTTATTGTAGTAGGTTCTTACAATACCCGCAACGAATGGTTCTGTCTCGATGGTTATTCTTCTCGCTACGAGTCGGAAGGTGATTATTTCACCGTAGGACATGCCAGTGGATTCTCCTCGTTCGGTACGCTACGCGACGGACGTAATCTTCCTACCGTGTGTGCTCCCGGCAGTACAATTATTTCATCTGTGAACCGCTATTTTACAGAGATTGACGATGTGAAGGATCAGGCAGCACAGCTATATCAGGCAAAAACAGTAGGGCCGGACGGACGCATCAACTATTGGAAGCAGGAGGTCGGTACCTCTATGTCGACTCCTCTCGTGGCGGGCGCCATTGCCTGCTGGCTACAGGCCGACCCAACATTGACCTATGCTGACGTGCAGGATATTATAACGACTACTGCCGTGATTGATGACGATGTACGTGCGGGGGATCCCGTACAGTGGGGCGCCGGCAAGTTCGACGCTCTCGCCGGGCTGAAGGAAGTGATACGTCGCAGAGGCTCGTCGGCAATATCGGGAATCTCCGACGATGACGCTGCCGGGCGCCTGTTAATGAGTGCCGTCGGCCCCAATGCCTATACTCTCTTTATCGGGGGGGTGCCGGCGCTTACCGCTGACGTATACACTCTCGGTGGCACCAAAGTACTGAGCCGTTCTGTTTCGGGCGACGAGATTACCGTGAATCTCGACGGTATGGTTCCCGGAGTGTACGTGATCAGTGTTAACGGCCATGCACGTAAAGTTATGGTGAAGTGATTGTGAAAACCATTAAAATAAATCAGTTATGCGCATATTACGCAATGCAATGATGGCGTTTGCCCTGCTTGCTTCCGCCCTGACGAGCGGAGTGGCGGCTCAGGATTCATCCGATCTCGGTGAACCTGCCATTACTATCAAAACCAATGCCTACGCCACACTTGGCGCGACAAACAAATTCTCCATACTGATCGGTGTCACTGCCGAGAAAGAATATTATGATATCGACCAAGGATTCGGAACCGAGGAGTTTGAGGCGACCTATGCAACCATTGATTCTGAAGGTACATGGCATGGATCGGTACTTTCGTGCCGCGTGTCGAAAGAAGGAGAGATAAAGATATACGGCGATCCTGAAAAGATCGACGTAATAAAGGCTATCGGATGCTATATCACTGAGATAGATCTCAGCAAATGTGTTAATCTTGATATTCTCAATCTTGAGCACAACGAGCTGAAGAATCTCGATCTTACCCCGAATACTAAGCTTGAGGCCATATATCTTTCGGACAATCCCGGCACTCCCGAGACTCCGATTATAATCGGTACCCCCAAGCCGGATCTAAGGATTCTTGAGGTGGATATAATCGATAATTTCGATCCTGCTTTCCATCCCGACTATCCCAATTTGCAGGCGCTTGACTGCTACTATAACCGGGGACTCAAGAATCTTGATCTGTCAGGATGCCCTAATCTTATCAATCTTGTAGTGGAGATGACCTCGGTGGAGTCTCTTGACCTGACTCCGGTTCCAGATATGTGGCATCTGAATATCAGTGAGAGTCGTATCCGCGATATAGACCTTTCCAAAGTCCCTAAACTTACGGAATTTTTATGTACGCACTCTTCGGGCAGTTTCAACACTGATGTCAAGATCAAATCGCTTGATCTATCCCACAATCCCGAGCTGAATTATCTGGCGGCCTCCGACAATGAGCTCACGTCGCTCGATGTCTCCAAAAATCCCAAACTCAAGACTCTCTATCTGCGCCATAATGACCTCTCTTCGATCGACCTGTCGGCCAACGAAGCTTTGCTGAGTCTCGATATTACCGACAACAGATTCACATACTCGACACTCCCTGCCGACCGTACTACCATGAACGAGTACTACTATGGTCAGCAGCCGTACCGGGTCGCCCATTCGCTTGCAGCCGGATCGCCGATCGACTTCTCGACAATGCTGCGCGACGGCAGCAATACGTATGTGCGTGTGATGTCGGCACCTATCGGTACCGAACCGGCCGAGGTGAGTGTCGACGCCTATGCATGGGCCGACGGCAAGCTTACTTTCCATCAGACGTTTGCCGATTCTCTGTATGTAGAGTTTGCCAACTCCGAGCTTTCCGACTATACTCTCACCACTACCCGTTTCATGGTCAAGAACGCCGATGAGATCGGCAAGCCTTCGCAGATTGTGTCGTTTATGACTATGAAATCTGCCGATCTTAACTTTAAAGCTGGTGTCAGGGGCGCTACTCCCGAGGCGCCGCGCAAGTTGCTTGTAGATTTCGGCGACGGAGAGCAGAAGGAATTCCTGGTTACTTCAGAGGATGCTGCTACATTGATTTCCGGGAAACCTGCTGATTATACCATAAAGATTTATATGCCTGAGGGCGAGATATTGTCTGCGCTTAATTTCGACGGGCAGCGGCTTCTCTCGCTCGATTTGAAGGCTGCCACAGAGCTGCGCTACCTTTCGGCACGCGGTTGCAGCCTTTCAAGAGTTGATCTCGTCAACAACCGTTGTCTGGCGGAACTTGACCTGGCCAATAACTCATTGTCGTCACTCGACCTGGCAGGTGCCGATGGATCGTATGAAAAGAACTTCCTCGCACATATCGATGTCTCCGGCAACAAGATCTCCTCATTAAATATTGTCAACACTTCAGGCTGCCATTATCTTGATCTCTCCGACAACCGCCTGACGGAATTCAGTCTCAAGAATTATGACAATATGCGTCATCTTGATCTCTCCGGCAATCAGCTTGTTACGGTCAATATCGCCTATCTTTCCAACGCCGAATACATTGATCTGAGCAACAATAATCTTGCTGAAATCGAGGGCGTGTCAGAGATGCCGCTGCTCGCCGATTTCAATCTGTCGGGAAATAATCTGACATTGGCTACACTCCCGTATATCGCCAATGCCGATACCCGTTATGTATATGCGCCGCAGTCGAAGATTAAAATTGCTGCAAAGGCTCCTTCGGTAGCGCTTCCGGCCCAGAATGTTACGGTCAATGGCAATTCCACGCAATTCAAGTGGGTCAAGACCGATGGTACAGCGCTTGTAGAGGGTACCGACTACACTATCAAAGACGGCCTTACCCGTTTCCTCACTATCGATGGCGATGCGGTACACTGCGAGATCTCCAATGCTGCTTTCCCTGCTTTCACCGGCGAGAATGTGCTTGCCACTACAGATGTGCTCCCCATGGGTGCGCCCACTACTGTCATCGCTACGTTCACTGTAAATGATGTACGTGAGGATGCACAGATCGGTTTCCGCACAAAGAATGTCAGCAACGTCTATGTCGACTGGACCGGTGATGGAATTGATTTTAAGGATTATCCTACAAGCGGCACCGCTTACGTATATTCCACCGATGTACCCGCTG
Source organism: Bacteroidales bacterium (assembly GCA_019420545.1). Lineage (GTDB taxonomy): Bacteria > Bacteroidota > Bacteroidia > Bacteroidales > Muribaculaceae > Muribaculum. Next base: position 4,401 of record JAHZGZ010000203.1, read on the forward strand.
TAGTCGGCAAAAAGGCGGTACTGTATACCTACGACGATCCTTCCGATATAACTGTGTTCTCTATCACCGGCATAGGCATGGACGATTTCGACGGTTCGGCACTCTCTGATCTTACATTGTTCGGGCTTTATGGCTCAGGACTTGCTCCGGAGAAAATAGAATTTCCTGTAAAGGCTCCCATTTCCGAACTCTGCCTTACCGAAACGAAATTTGAGTCGATCGACCTCTCGGAATATCCGGCTCTCGAGCATCTTGTATTGGGCGACGCCATGATTGAGGAGATTGATCTTTCAAAAGCTCCGAAACTACTCACTGCGGCGCTTGGAAAGAACAGAATATCGTCGGTAAAACTCGCGAATCCGGTACTTTGGGGACTCGATCTTGCCGGAAATGCTCTTTCAGCGCTTGATGTATCGGGCGCTCCGGCTCTACAGCAGCTTGTAGTCAGCAACAATCAGTTCTCTGAGATTGACCTTTCGCCTATTAAAAACACGTTGCAGGCCCTTAATCTTGACGGTAATCGATTCACTTTTGCCACTCTACCGCGAAAGGTCGATTTCCCGGCTCTTGGCAACGCTTTCTATTATGGCGGTCAGGCTTCGGTAGATGTTGAGGTGGTTGACGGCAAGGTCGATCTGTCGGCGCAGGCACGTGTCGGCGATACCGAGACGGTATATACATGGTATTATGGAGAAGTGTCTGTCGATGAGAATACAGGTGAACTAGTTGGTGAGATACTTACATGTGAGGGCGATGATCCGGAGTACACTATTGAAAACGGCATTACCACTTTCCATGTCAACTATACCGAGCCGGTAATATGCGTCATGACCAATGAGGTATATCCTAATCTCATGCTTTATACTCCTTATCTAAATATCTCCGGTAGCAGTGCGATTGGAGATATATTTGCCGGTAGCGTTGATGATCCCGACACCCTTGTCAATGTTTATAGCCTTCGGGGTGTATTGCTCCGTGAAAAGGTGCGCCGTGGCGACGCCGTCGATGGTCTTGCTGCCGGTATTTATATCGTAGGCAACCGTAAGACGGTGGTACGCTGATCTAATCAACATTTTGACCCATAACTACGGGGCGCCGCGTCATCTGCACGGCGCCCCTTTCGTTTTCCTAATGCACGGAGATCTCCCGCGATTTTTTTTGTACAACAAATCCGGCGACGTACACGTTTTTTATATATTAATCCTTTTGAAAATGGAAGCAGTCAGCGATATCATGGTCATATGGCTCATAATAGGGCTTCTTTTTATGGCGTCATCCCTGTTTTTGTTGATCCGGCCTTATTTTCCGTCGGCTGTCACGGCATATGCCGGGTTATGGTTCATGAAATGGAGTCATATCATACATCCCGGCGACTGGCTTATGACATCATGGGGTATAGCGGTGGCTATTGTACTTATAATCGACATATTACAGCCACGCCAGCTTTCACGCTGCACCAATGGCATGGTATATATCGGTGTCGGCGCCATCGTAGGCATGATGGTAGGCATGACAGGTTTCTCCTATCTGTGGATGGTGGTCGGTGCTGCTGTCGGTGTTATAGCCGGGGGATATGTATATGCCCGTACCCCGGCCGGAAAGCCGATCGGATTTCCGTCGGCGCAATTTTTTCAGTATCTTTGTGCCAAGGGACTGCCGGCAATAGTTACGGTGTCGATTATCGGTATAGCGGTAATGCTATGGATTATCGAATGTCATCCGGTAGCCACTATCCAGTATATGTAGCCATGCGCTTATGCAAGCGAATGTCTTGACCATTTACCAACGCTTATGAAACGTCTGATTCACATTGCCACGGCAATCGTGGCCCTTGCCATATCGTTTTCAGCCGTCGCCGAGAAAGTAAAGCCGGAGAAACCCGACATGGAGCAGATACGGCGCGATGTCAGCGACCCCAAGTCGAAATATTATTATCCCAAGCTGATGAAGCAGTTTGAGAAACGCGACACCACAATGTCGCTCGATCAGTACCGCCATCTTTATCTCGGATATATATTTCAGGAAGATTACAATCCTTACCGCCGTAGCCGGTACAGCCAGAAGGCGGAGGAACTGTATATGCGCGATAAGCATACCGCAGCCGAGGCCGATACAATAATACATTACGCTGAGCTTTCGCTGAAGGATGATCCGTTCGACTTGCGCCAGATGTCGTTT
>JAHZGZ010000204.1:0-4709 GCA_019420545.1 Bacteroidales bacterium
GTTCAATAACCGTACTGCGGTCTTCACTCCCAAAAGTGCACGTTCCGACGGTCTGTTTGGTAATCTGCCTGCCACCACGATTATCGCCGACCGATGGGATACTGACGACTGGTGGCTTGAGGACGGTACTTCGGCAGCCAACACTATACTGAAGAATCATGTTCAGGACGGAAATAAGATTGCCGGTGAAGTGGAAAAGAAGGTGAAATCCGGTGAGATGTCAATGCAGGAAGGTGCTGACTACCTGTATAATCTATTATGCTATATGTATATGGCAAATCGGGTCTATATTGATATGCATGATTTCAGTGCGCAGTTTTACTGTCTGCTCAAATCGCATAAATTCCCGGTCGAAGCCGGGCTGTCGACGATGGGCCGGCAAGAACCGCTGACTGAGGTGGTGAATCTTGATAACACAGTGATTTTCTCAACATTGGGAGAAAACTGCGGACGTTGCTATTTTCCGCCTGAAGCATCAGTTTTCTCCCCGTCGGAAATACCTCCCGACGCACAGGGTCGTCTGGCGCTTATGTGGCGCAAACCCAAAGACCGCGAGAAGGCTCCTCTCGACGATAAGTGCATCGAGATTCGTGCCACACGGCCTGCCGCCAATCGTATGATGACAGATATCAATGTGGCTTTCGAGGGCACTATGCTTAGACTCAATCGTATAGCGTCATTTCGCGGTTATACCAAAAAAGGTGCTTTCAAACTGTTGTCGGAAGAAGATGTGAACGAAGGCTACCGTAAGTATCTGTCACGCATTGGCCATGAGGTAAATGTCAAGGAAAACAAGAAGGAGGCTGCCGACCGTGTGGAGCGGTATGCCGACGGACGCCGCCGCCAGATTGATGATTTCAAGGAGGAGATTGAAAGTTTCCATGACACTCCCTGTACGGATTTCGTCGACGGCAAGATTACGAACCTCGGAATCGATCCGGCAGATCCTTCGCTGACATATGAACTGTCGTATACCATGGATAATCTTGTAAAGCATGCAGGTAATAATCTGCTGCTTTCTGTAGGCAAGCTGCTCGATGATCAGATTAAGTTGCTGCCATCTGACCGTGAGCGTGATGTTGACGCATATATCGGCACTCCACGCGCATATGTTACCAGAATTCATATGGATATTCCTGATGGATACACGGTAAGCGATGATGCACTTTCGGCTATTGAAGGTATGACTGTCAATCCTGCCGGTTCATTCTACATAAAAGCCTCCAGACCGGAGTCGGAAAAGATCTTGATTGAAGTTACCAAGTGTTATACCAAGGAAAAACTTTCGGTCGACGAATGGCCTGAGATGCTGAAAGTGCTCGATGCCGCTTCGGCATGGAATTCAATGTCGCTTCTTCTTGAAAAGAAATAGTTCATAAAACAGGCTTTTTAAGGTTACATACTCTGGCGCCGCGATATGGTTTTTCCGTTCGCGGCGCTGGCATATTATTTTTGTATCGTCGGAGTATTTTTGCTATTTTTGTGCAATTAAATACAAACAGATACAACGATGTCAGCATCAACAGACAACAAGATAATAATAGCTATCGACGGCTATTCCTCTTCAGGCAAGAGTACGATGGCCCGTGCCCTCGCCGGTGCTATCGGATATAGATATATTGATTCAGGCGCCATGTACCGGGCTGTGACTCTGTGGGGATTGCGTCATGGTATTGTCGCTGACGGCAACGTTGACGAAGCGGCTCTTGTAGCGGCGTTGCCTGAGATAAACATTGATTTTATGCCCATTGCGGGAGAGGGGCAGCATACGCTTCTCAACGGTGAGGATGTGGAGCGCGAGATACGTTCGCTCCGGGTATCCGACAATGTGTCGCCCGTGGCGGCGATTCCGGCTGTGCGCCATCACCTTGTGGCCCTGCAGCAGCAGTTTGGCCGTGAGAAAGGTATTGTGATGGACGGCCGCGATATAGGCACTACTGTATTTCCTGACGCGGAGATGAAAATTTTTGTCGACGCATCGGCCGAGACCCGTGCACGGCGCCGCTTTAAAGAGCTTCAGGAGAAAGGAATCGAGGCTGCTTACGATGATGTGCTTGCCAATGTAAAGCAGCGCGACCATATAGATACCACACGCTCCGAGAGTCCGCTCCGTAAAGCTGACGATGCTGTATCTCTTGACAACAGTGAAATGAGTCTTGACGAACAGAATACGTGGCTGATCGACATGTATAACCGCACGCTTGCCGCCTTGGAGAAATGAGAGTCGAGATTGACCAGGCTTCGGGGTTTTGCAACGGTGTGGTGACTGCCATACGTAAAGCTGAGCAGGAACTTGATACCTCGGGCGGATTATATTGCCTGGGTGATATTGTGCACAACAGCGACGAAGTGGAGCGTCTGCGCCGCCGCGGACTGCTTACGATCACTCATGAAGATCTTGGAGCCCTCCGTGGTGTCAAGGTATTGCTGCGTGCGCATGGCGAACCTCCGTCGACCTATGCTACCGCCCGTGCCAACGGTATCGAGATTATCGATGCCACATGCCCGGTAGTGCTGCATCTACAGCGGCGTATCAAGGAGAGCTACGACCGGCGACGTCCCGGACAGCAGATCGTCATCTACGGCAAGCGCGGGCATGCCGAGGTCAACGGCCTTGTCGGCCAGACCAACGGTGAGGCTGTAGTGGTCGAGGATGTGGCCGGTCTTGATCGCCTTGACTTTACGCGCGACATAATACTATATAGTCAGACTACGAAATCGGTACACGGTTTCCATGAGATGATAAGCGAGATTGAGCGCCGCAAGTCGCCTGAGGCGCGGTTTGAGTATGTCGACACGATCTGCCGCCAGGTTGCCAATAGGGTGCCACAGCTCAGGGCATTCGCTGCCGAGCATCAGGTGATCCTTTTTGTAAGCGGCCGTAAGTCGAGCAACGGGCGTTTTCTTTATGGAGAGTGTCATGACGTGAATCCGCTCACATATCTTATCTCGAATCCCGATGAGATAGAGCCTCGATGGCTTGACGGAGTGGAGAGCATAGGAATATGCGGAGCGACCTCCACTCCGCGCTGGCTTATGGAACAGGTAAGGGATCGGGTCAACTCCTTTCAGAGCAATGGATAACTTTATAGCCATCGACGTCGAGACAGCCAACAATCAGCCTACAAGCGTTTGTGCCATCGGTGCCGTACTTGTGAAGGATGGTGTTATTGCCGCCACGTTCTATGAACTTGTAAAGCCCGAACCCAATTGGTATATCCGCTATTTCTGCACCGATATTCATGGCATTTATCCCGAAGATACCGAGGATTGCGGCGGATTTGCCGTTGCGTGGGACCGTATGGTCGAGAAATTTTCTCCATATGGTATTGATATGGAGACGATACCTTTTGTGGCTCATAACAAGAGCTTCGACGAACGGTGCATACGCGCATGTCACAGAATATATTCCATGACATGGCCCGACAATCCTTTTTACTGTACGCTTACCGCGGCCCGTCGGGCCATAAGACGCTCGGATATAGGTGGAAGTTATTCGCTACCCTATGTGGCAAGCTATCTTGGTATACCTTTTGAGAATCATCACAACGCTCAGGCTGATGCTTTGGCTTGTGCGAAAATTGCAATGTGTCTGCTATGAGACTGAATGAATTATATAAGATATTTGCAGCGGCTTTGATGGCTGTTGTAGCGGTGGCATGCAGCTGTTCATCATCACGTGAGCATAAGCTTGTAAGCCAGCGGGGAGCCAACGACGCAGTCGCTTTGGTGGAACGTGCTCCGTCTATGTCGCAGATGCAGATGGAAAGTTATCTGTTGCGGGTGCGTTCCAACGAACAGGAATACCGCAGCGAAGGTAAGAATGATATAGCTGATGCATATATAGAGGCATTCGAGATCACTCTGGCGCAGCGTTCCGACAGTCTGGCATTTTTGATCCTTGGCCGAGACGTTGCTATGGCTCTTAGATCGACTACACCGATTGAGGGTCAAAAACCGGCAGACCGACTGGACGATAACGGAACGGCAGATAATCCCGGATTATCCAATGAGACTGCCGTGTCACGTGATGCGGTTGTTCCCATTAATGATGCCGACGAGCCCGATGGTGCTGACGAACCCGATGATGATGGAATTGTCATAAGCGAATCAGGCTCGGTAGCTGATATCAAATAAAAACATTCAACACCTAAACACGCTTTAAGATATGAATAGTACGAAATGGTATGCCGACTATATAAATGAGGCTATTGCCGCCATACCGTATCCTTCAGAGCCGTCGGGCCTGTACGCCCCGATAGCATATACTCTTGCTTCCGGAGGAAAACGTCTGCGCCCGATGCTGCTGCTGGCGGCATGTGAGGCATGTGGAGGCAACCCTGCCGATGCAATGAATCAGGCACTGGGTATAGAGATGTACCATAATTTCACATTGCTCCACGACGACGTTATGGATCGTGCCGACGTGCGTCGCGGGCGCCCGACTGTACATGTGAAGTGGAACGACAGCACGGCGATCCTCTCCGGTGACGCCATGTTGACCATGGCCGGACAACTTATGATGAAAGTCACTGACGAGCGTGTCATGCGGCCTGTGATGGAACTTTTCAACACTACAGCAATGGAGATATACGAGGGACAGCAGTATGACATGGACTTCGAGCACCGTGCCGATGTCACCATTGATGAATACCTGAATATGATTCGTCTCAAAACATCGGTTCTTCTCGGAGCTGCATGCAAACTTG
>JAHZGZ010000204.1:4719-13330 GCA_019420545.1 Bacteroidales bacterium
CTGTCGTGGCCGGCGCATCGCGAGCTACCGCCGACAGCCTCTACCGTTATGGTACTATGCTCGGACTTGCCTTCCAGCTTCAGGATGACTATCTCGACACGTTTGGCGATCCGGCTGTGTTCGGCAAAGCCATTGGAGGTGATATACTTAATGATAAGAAGACATATCTTCTTATTTCCGCTTTGGAATGTGGTGACGCCGGTGTCCGCAAAGAGATAGAATCAATGTTCGGCACACGTACTCCCCGCAAGATCGAGCGTGTGAAGCAACTCTATGTGGAGCATGGTATTGACCGCATATGCCGCGACGCTATCGACCGTTACAGTGATATGGCCGAACAGGCAGTCGCCGGCACTGACCTTTCGGCAGAAGCCAAGGAATTTTTCATCGACTTGGCCCGCAAGTCGCGTGCACGCTCGAAATGACACTTGTAGATACTCATACACACATCTATCTTCCGGAAGAGTTTCCTGATTCGGAAGAGACCGTGCGCCGTGCTGTCGACGCGGGGGTGGGGCATATGATTCTTCCCAACGTCGACCTGCTGACGTTTCCCGCTCTGCTCGATCTCCACAGAAGATACCCTGAACTGACCTCAATAGCGCTCGGGCTGCACCCGACAGAGGTTGACGGTGGATTCCGTGACGTGCTTGCTGCAGTGCGGCGTCATATTTCGGAAGCGCCCGCTCAGTCGCTATGCGCGATCGGCGAGATTGGCATTGATCTCTATTGGGACACTACCTATCGCAATGAGCAGCGCGAGGCTTTCGCAATACAGTGCGGATGGGCTGTTGAGATGGATCTGCCGGTGATAATCCATTGTCGCGATGGACTTGATGACACTCTTGACGTGCTTTCGTCAATGGATAAACCGCCGCGCGGGGTTTTTCACAGCTTCGGTGGAACATGTGAGGATGTGGATCGCATACGTGCTGTCGGCGATTTTTATTTCGGAATAAACGGTATCGTGACCTTCAAAAACAGTCGGCTGCGTGAAACGCTTCCGCATATAGGTATCGACCGGATTCTGCTTGAAACCGATTCGCCGTATCTTGCGCCTGTGCCTTATCGCGGACACCGAAATGAGTCGGCTTATGTGGCTTGTGTGGCACATGCCGTTGCCATGGCGCTTGACATGACCGTAGATGACGTTGCATCTCGTACCACTGACAATGCTGTTGCCTTGTTCGGGTTTGAATAGACTAATCGCATGGCTTGGTGTGACTGATATTGATATATGGAGTAAAATGCCTAACTTTGCGCAACATTTTGCTTTAATCGGCAATAGACAGTTATGACTATTTAAGAAAAAACGAGTGGATATCAACGATAAGGTAATAGGACTGTTTAATGACAGTTTCCCTCCGGTACTCGATGGAGTGACACTTACTGTCGAGAATTATGTGCACTGGCTTATTGCCATGGGCTACCGCTCGTGTGTGGTTACACCGTGGAATCCGGTATTGCCGCCTCATGAGGGATTCGACCTCTATCGCTTCTTCTCACTCCCCATTCCGTCGCGTAATCCTTATCGTTACGGCTATCCAAAGGTAGATCCGTTTATCTGGCATAAGCTTCGCCGTACTCCGTTTGCTCTGGTTCATAGCCATTGCCCGTTCTCGTCGGGCCGACTGGCGGTATATGCCTCGCGTTATCACGATGTGCCGCTTGTGGCCACATTCCATTCCAAATATCGCACTGATCTCGAACATTCATTGCCGCCATGGATGGTAAAACGCATCATGCGCCGTGTACTTGACTTCTTTAATGCTGCTGATGAGGTATGGATACCGCAGGCTCAGGTAGAAGAAACGGTGCGTGAGTATGGCTATAAGGGCCCTCTGACGGTGGTGGATAACGGTATAGACCTCGAGATGGAGAACTTCGGGCAGATACTCTCTTTTAAGGATGAGTCACGTCGGCGCCTTGGCGTTGCCGAGGGGGAAATGATGCTTCTATTTGTCGGCCAGCATATCCTGGAGAAAGGAGTCGATGTGATAATTCGTGCAGTATCTTTACTGAAAGACCTGCCTGTAAGAATGGACTTCGTTGGCACCGGATATGCCGTCGATGAAATGAAAAACCTTATTGCGTCGCTCGGACTGGCTGACCGCGTGAGGCTACACGGTGTCATAAGCGACAGGGAGGAATTAAAACGATATTACGCTGCCGCCGATCTGTTTCTGTTCCCTTCATTCTACGATAATGCCCCTCTTGTAGTGCGTGAGGCTGCCATGATGGGCACTCCCTCGGTGTTGCTGCATGGCGCTACCGCCGCCGAAGTGATAACCGACGGACAAAACGGATTTCTTGCCGAACGCACGCCTGAGAGCTATGCCGCTCTTGTACGTGAACTTTACAGCCACCCGGAACGTATCGACATTGCGGCCCGAGGAGCTTCGACTACTCTCACGCGCTCATGGCGTGAGGTGATGGAAGAGGTTGTCGGACGCTATAAAGAGATTATTGAACGCCATGCCCGACGAAAATAAACTGCATCAGTATCTTCAATCGGTGACCTCTACCGCCAAGCAGCCGCATATAAGCATGTGGAAAGTGCTCGTGCCGGTTGTTATAGGCCTTACAGTAGTGATATGGCTATTCCATAAGGAGTTTAGCATAAAGGTATGGGATTCCATTCAGTTCGACCCGCGTGTTATTGCATGCATTCTTCTTGCGTGGCTGTGCATGGTAGGGCGTGATTTCGGTCTTACCTGGCGCTTCCGCTCTCTTACCGACCGGGAGATCACCTGGTGGCAGGCTATAAAGGTCAATTTCATGTGTGAGTTCACATCGGCGGTTACGCCGTCGGCGGTGGGAGGGTCGTCGCTTGGGATGATATTCCTTCATCACGAAGGGATTGCCCTCGGGCGTGCCACGACATTGATGATGACTACACTGTTTCTTGACGAACTGTTTTTTGTGGTAGCATGTCCCATTATTGTGGCTATTGTGCCTTATGATGAACTTTTTGGATTCAGCCATACAAAGTTTGAGATCGGACTGAGATGGGTTTTCTGGATAGTCTATGCAATTCTGTTTGCGTGGACACTCATACTGTTTCTCGGTATCATACTGAAGCCGGAAGGTGTGCGTAAAGCTCTGATATGGCTTTTCAGTCTGCGTATTCTGCGCCGATGGCAGCCGGCGGTGATATCGCTTGGCGACAGCATGGTGGCGACGGCACGGTCGTTGCGCACGCGCTCATGGCGTTGGTGGGGCGAGGCATTCGGAGCGACTGCCCTGACCTGGACTTCGCGCTATCTGGTGGTCAATGCGCTTTTTCTCGGTTTCGTACCGTCGGCCGATCAACTTGTGGTGTTTGCCAGGCAGTTTGTGGTATGGGTGGTGCTTATGGTAAGTCCCACTCCCGGCGGCAGCGGTGTGAGCGAATGGCTGTTTACCGAATATTACGGCGACATGCTCAACAATACTTCCGTAGCGTTGATCATTGCTTTGTTCTGGCGTATAATCACATATTATGTATACCTTTTAGTAGGTGTATTCCTCGCTCCTTCCATGCTGAGCAGCCGTACTGCCAAGCCGGTTGTCTCCGATCCTTCTATCGAACCTTACAGTGCCTCTTCCAAAACTGAAAAATAGATATTGCAATGACAACATTTATAGGTATTATCCCCGCCCGCTATGCTTCGTCGCGTTTCCCGGGCAAACCTCTTGCCGACATCTGTGGTATGACCATGATCGAACGCGTCTACCGCCAGGCTTCAAAAGAACTCGCCGATGTGGTTGTCGCTACCGATGATCTGCGTATCGTCGATGCGGTAAAGGCTTTCGGCGGCAATGTAGTCATGACTTCCGAGTCACATCGTAGCGGTACCGACCGTTGCCGGGAGGCTTATCATGCGGTCGGCTCGTCGGCCGATGTGATAATAAATATTCAGGGCGACGAACCCTTTATTGATCCATGCCAGATCGCTGAACTGAAACGCTGTTTCGACGATTCTTCCACTGATATTGCCACACTTGTGCGTCCGTTCGACCGAGAGGGCAGTTATGAATCTCTTGCCGATCCAAATCGTCCGAAGGTTGTGGTGGGCGACGATATGACGGCTCTATATTTCAGCCGTTCGGTGATACCGTATCTGCGCAATTATCCGAAAGAGGAATGGCCGTCGCATGCCCAGTACTATACCCATGTGGGCATGTATGCCTATCGCAGCGCTGTACTCGACCGTATCACGTCGCTTCCCCAAAGTTCGCTTGAGCTTGCTGAATCGCTTGAGCAACTCCGCTGGGTTCAGGCCGGATTTAGGATAAAGGTCGGTATTACGACGTGTGCTACCGTAGGAATTGATACACCCGAGGATCTGCGCCATGCCATTGAGTTCTGCAAGACGCTCGGAAAGTAAAGCCTATAACATAAAACACTAAAAGTACATATGCTTGACCGAATAACTCCGCCGGAAGTGAGACCTTTCGGCAAGTTGTCGTTGCCGGGAATGAGACCGGTGCTTCTCGATAATGGCATAAGGCTGAATATCTACGATCATTCCTTTCAGGATGTCAGTGAACTCACTGTGCTTGTCCCGGGTGGAGTAGTGGATGCCATAGGTTCACCTGTGGCATCGATGCTTGTGCCTGTAATGCTCGATGGGTCACGTGCATATCCCGACAGTGCTCTTTCCGATATTTTTGACTTCAACGGAGCGAAAATCTCTCCCTCTGTAACTGATCACTATACCTCCGTGTCAATGCGGATACTCAACTCCCACTGGCCGGAACTGTTGCCCGTATTTGCCGATATGCTGTTGGCTCCGCAGTTGTCAGAACTAGCGGTAGCCATATGCAAGCAAAGGGTAGGGCAGAGTGCTGCGATAGCAATGCAGCGTGTTGAATATAAGGCCGAGCAGGAACTTCGCCGGCTGGCGTATGGACCGGAACATCCGAAAACCCAGATGGATACTCCCGAACGTGTCGAGGCCGTAACATGCGAGGATTTCCATGCATGGCACGACCGGCTTTTCAGACAGAATATAGGAGGAGCCGAACTTTTTCTTTCAGGACGCGTCACTCCCGGGATGATTGCCGATGTCAACCGTGTATTCGGCTCGATTCATATTGATTCAGCGCTTGCTGTACCACCATATATACAGCCTTTCCGTCCTACTGCGCCATCGACTGCCTTTGTTGATAGTCCGGGTGCGTTGCAAAGTGCAATCCGTCTTGCTATTCCGTCGATACCGCGCTCACATCCCGACTATATCATGCTTCGTTGTGCGGTTGTGGCTCTCGGAGGCTATTTCGGGAGTCGTCTCATGACAAATATACGCGAGGACAAAGGCTATACCTATGGTATTCAGGCCGGATTGCTCGGCTCGCCGGAAGGTACATTTATGGTAGTACAGACTTCTGCCGACAATATGTATGTCGATGCTGTGCTTGCCGAGATCCGTGCCGAGATAGAGCGCCTATACAGTGGTGATTTCACGGCTGACGAAATGGGGCGCCTCCGTCAGTATCTTATGAGTACTCTTGCCCAGTGTCTTGACACTGCATTTTCGATTGCGTCGTGCCATGTTACCGAGCGCATTGCCTTTACCGGGCCTGATTATTTCGCCCGACAGTTTGATACAATAATGTCTATGACTCCGGAGCGTCTTGGCGATGTGGCGCGACGTCATCTGCCATTGGATCGTGAAATAGTAGTCGTAGCCGGAGAGCGGAAATCTGATGAATGATTCTTCCATGGAAGAAAAATTTGTTAAATATTCTTGTTAAGTGTGTTAAATGACATGCTTTCTTGAATTTTACGCCGGAATTAGTTATTTTTGAGCGTTATTGCATTAGAAGCAACTAATGATATTTTAAACTATTGAGTTCGTCAATAGTCAAATACTTAGATTTGTTCAAAAGGAGAATATATTATGAAACTAACGAAAGCATTTCTCACCGCGTTTCTCGGAACCGCAGCCATAGCTGCTTCGGCTCAGGGATATTACGACGACGACATCTACTACGATGCCTCAAAGGATACGAAAGCCAAGGAGGAGATCGCCGCCCATAAAAAGGCTGTCGAGGAAGAGCGTATTCGTCAACAACAGCAATATGAGGCTGAGATGGCCTACTGGCGCTCGCTCGCCAATCAGCAGAGCAACTATAATCCCAACCTTGGAGGCGAGGATTATGCCGCTGCTGACACATATGCCCTTCCCGGTACCGGCTCGGCACGCAATGTCGATGAATATAACCGCCGTGGGGCAAGTGCTTCCGCGTCACAGTCGAGAGGCACGTCCGCTGCTTCTGAAAATGAGGACTTCACATATACGCGCCGTATAGAGCGTTTCCATAACGGCGACATTATAGCCAGTACCAACGATCCGGCGCTTGTCGACTACTATTATTCATCGGCGGCTTCCCGGCCCGATATCAATATTTATGTCGTAAATCCCGGCTGGAACTCATGGGGCTGGGGCCCGTCGTGGTACGATCCATGGTGGCCCTCCTCGCCATATTGGGCATGGAATTACTGGGGCCCGTCGTGGTCGTTCGGCTGGAACTCATGGTGGGGTCCATCATGGTCATGGAGCTGGGGCCCGTCATGGGCATGGGGTCCGTCCTGGTCGTGGGGCTGGGGTGGCCCGGGCTGGGGTCCCGGTTGGGGACCAGGTTGGAACAGCTGGGCATGGAGTCCCGGCAACTATACTCCACGCGGACGTCAGTCAACCGGCATACGCAACGGTTATACCGGCCTCGGTTCATCTCATCCCGGCTCGCCCTTCAACAATGGTAGCCACGGCCGTTCAAGCAGCAGTGTCACCCGTCAGTCCCTCGGCAACTACCGTCCCGGTGGGTCCTCTTCAAGACCTGCCTCCAATGGAAGCAATATGGGCAACTACCGGCCCGGCAGCAGTTCGGCTCCGGCATATTCGCCATCATATAACAATGGCTCTAACTCCAGTTCGGGTGCATATCGTTCGGGACGTGGCTCATCTCGCTCATCGTCGACTCCCTCATATTCATCTCCCTCGCGCAGCAGCAACAGTGGCTGGGGTGGAGGCAGTAGCTCTCGTGGTGGCGGCTCCTACGGCGGCGGAGGTGGAAACAGTTCGCGTGGAGGACGCCGATGATATAGCTAAAATGTATTCTTAATTAAGTTGCATAACTCTTATTCATTCTCTGGCATATGAAAAAAACTTTAATAATAGCGGCGGCTGTAGCCGTACCGGCCATCAGTATGGCACAGGCAGGTGTGGATGTGGCGCGTATGTCGGAACTTGAGATGCGTGGTACCGCACGCTTTATGTCGATGGGTGGGGCGTTTACAGCTCTCGGAGGCGATCTCTCCACCCTTGGTCAGAATCCTGCCGGTATAGGCATATACCGCAGCAGCGAGGTCGGCATTACTTTCGATCTCAATTTCCAGTCGTTTCAGGCTTCAGGGCCATCAATGACCGATACCCACAACCAGACGCGTTTCAATGTCAATAACTTCGGTTATATCGGTACGATGAAACTCTATAACGAGGCATGCCCGACATTCTCTTTCGGTGCCACATACTCCCGCATCAATTCGTTTGACCGTGTGTTCAAAGGCAATTTTAGAAATCTTGGTGGATCGTCACTCTCTAATTTTGTGGCAGCGATGTCAAATTCTTATGGCGCGATGGGCGACGGATACAGTCCTTACACCGATAGTAATCTTGTTTACGGGAAAGACGGATATAATCCATATCAGGACTATATGCCAAACGGCGATTTTGTTCCTTGGATGACAGTTCTTTCATATAATGGCCTTATCATCAACACCCGGGATGTCAATTCCAGCGGGCAGATCTCGTTTCAGGGACTAATGGGTGACGATACGGCCGGTTCTGCGCAATTCGATATCAGGGAAAAGGGATATGTCGACGAGTACAATATAACTTTTGGCGGAAATGTATACAATACGTTATATTGGGGACTCGGATTCGGTATCACGGATATTGACTATACCCAGTGGGCATATTATGGGGAAAAACTCAGCAATGCCTACATAAGCGCCCGTACCGAGGAAAGCATTGACCGGAACGAGTCCGACCCCATGTGGTATAATACCCGTGGTAACGCCAATTTCGGCCTGACAAACTATCTCCATTCCACCGGTTCCGGATTTAATGTAAAGCTTGGTGTCATACTGAAGCCTATAAATGAATTTCGTCTCGGTATCGCCGTGCATACACCTACTTGGTATTCGATGACTGACTCGTATTGGGGTGCTATTGACTATGATATGATTCCTGAGAGCGGATCATTGGCTGACAATGGTGAACATTTGAGTCGGGAAACAGGAAGTGCATTGACCGATGATTCATATGATAATTTCCACGATTATCATATGCGTACCCCTTGGCGTATAATGGTAGGTGCCGCCGGTGTGATCGGAGGCCGTGGGATTATCAGTGCCGACTATGAATATCGCGGTACGAATATGCAGATTTCTGATGTTAATAATAATGAATATATCGGAGTTACCGATCAGATAAAGACATACTATAAAGGTGTGAATATCTTCCGTGTCGGTGCTGAATATCGCGTGACCCCGCAGATCAGTGTACGTGCGGGATACAGTTTTGAATCATCGCCGGTGAAGCAGTGGGTGGCCAATAACGGT
>JAHZGZ010000205.1 GCA_019420545.1 Bacteroidales bacterium
GAAATATATAATTGTCGAAACGGTTAAGTATCGCAATCGCTTTATCTACATCGGCATCAGAAAGCCTCTTTACCGGATTAACCTAATAAGATAGGGCTTTTGGTCATCAGTATAAGTGTCCTCATCGTCAAGAATTACATAAGAGATATATTCCGAATGCAGAACTATTTATGCCGTAACTACGGTTGTCATCTGCAACTTCTCGGGACATGATTAGGAAAATCTATCGTGCAAGCATCTCATCGCCCACATTTCACATAAAGTGTCTTCCTCATCGATGAAACTCTAAGACGATATAATGACATTTCAGCTTTAGCTTCATCAGCTAATCATTTCAAACGAGCAACTGCTTCGAGGTCGAAAAGCGACTCATACTTGTCTTTCAGCTTTTTCCCGACAATGGCTAATTGTGCCTGATATTGTTCAGTATTCAGGACTCCATCAAAATCGAGAAAGATAGACCCAAGCCGAAAATCCGGTGCCTGGATTTTGGGAAAAGTGTTAAGTTTACAGGATGAAAACTGCAGATGCAATAGGGATGTGCCTTCCCGAAGGACAGAATGAGTTGTTTGAGATGGTTAGATTCGAACGAACGTTTGCTACTGCCCCCCTTAATTGTATTGTGCAAATATGGTAAAAGAAAATTGCAGTTGGCTGATTTCCAGCCAACTGCAATTTCAAGGAGTTGCCTTGGAAGGATTCGAACCCTCACAGGCGGAACCAGAATCCGACGTGCTACCATTACACCACAAGGCAATTTTGCGGGACGGGACAACATGCTTTCCGTGAGTGGAGTGCTTTCCACAACCTTTGTTGCTTGGGGTTGTTCCCGTTTTGCGATTGCAAAGTTAGAGATATTTTTTGAATCTGCAAAATAATTCTTGAATTTTTTCATAAAAATTTTGGAGGAGAGTAGGAATTTCCGAAAGTTATAAAAATCAGAAAAATAAACGAATATTTTTCACAGTTCTATTTGGGGGATTCAAATTATTTTACATATATTTGCAAAAGAATGATTTCATTAGATCATTCAAACAAATTACTAACCAACAATTCATTTTCATGAAAAAACACCTATTGGGGGTATGTTTCCTCGCCTTAGTCAGTGCATTGCCTGCATTTGCCGACTATTCCAGTCTAAGTGACTTCTGGTATACCGCAGAAAAGAAAAATGACGGATCTTTCTTTTTTGAAGTAGAACCACCCAAGGGATCTACACAAAACAATGTTTTGATTTGTCTTGAGATAAGCCGTTACAGCGACTTCATGTTTATTGACAAGTCATTCCCTATGAAATATGCATCAACGAATGATAAATATCAGTGTACATTACAAACTTCGGATATACCAAGGGGAACATTCTTTTATCGTGCCGCCGTATATACAACAACAGGAAACTCATGGCAAAACTTCAAAGTCTATAATTCGGCGTCCGACCAATATTGTATTTCCAAAATAGAGAATGGAATCGTTCAAGAAACGGAAATAACAATTCTTCCTCCCGATGAAAATACATATTCATCTGTAACTGTATCATTGCCAAAAGCAACAGAACTAAACATCCAACCGGTATGGTTGCGTTCGGGACTCAACGGCAATCCATTGATGCCCACCACGCCTCCTGGTATCAACCCCTTGACCCGAGCAAATAAAAATTATCAGATAGTCGGCACTTTAGATAATTGTTATCTGTCACCTTACGACAGTTTTTCTCATGGTGCAATTGTGAAAAACGGTATTATTTATATTGGAGTAGGGGCAACAGCCAACTTCCATCCGTCAGTAACTATTACTTCCAACAAAGAATCCAAATCAGATCTCCCGGACAGACTGATGATCTATCGATACGATCTATCTACCGGACAGTTTCTCAAACCGATACGCGTAAAGGATGAAAATGGTAAGGAACTTGACCACACCAACTATCGTATAATGCCATGGCTCCGCAAGGATTCCGCCGGAACTCCTTATTTCCTTTGTGCCCCATTATATGGAAGTTTCGAAGCGCTTTATGAATATTCGACCGCAGCTTATACCCTTGATTTCTCAAAAATAACCGAAGGTAACGGCCAATATGTGGAGATCAAAGCCCAACCCACATCCAGTGATGAAGAACTTCGCCTATCCCAAACTGAAACCGACTATGTTTTCGGTACAGTTATAGGTGATATAAAGAGTGGCAATTATAAAGTATGGGCAATGAAATCTAGTCGCAATATCTCTTCTGTTAATACTGCAGAGAGCTGGACGTCAAACATCAAGACATGGAATGTTTCGGGAAAATCAGCAGCAAACCCCATATTTCATACCATCGACTCGAACCCCTTCACATCAAAAGAAGAAGCATTCACATCATATACACCTAAAGTTTATCCTATTGAAGATACGCATGTGTACACGCATGCAACTCCCGGACTCGTTACGAGTAATGTGAATTTTAATAATTATGCCAATTATGAACCTGCATTCTATGAAATTGACAGCTCTTCCAAGACGGCAACTCTCAAGAACAAGCTTAGCGATGCCATAAAGGGTCTTGATATCGCTCCGGCAAGTGATACAAAGCGCATGTCAGGATTTCCGATCATTACAATTGGCAATGCCACGATAGCTGCCTATGGCCATCTTTCCGACAATGGGGAGGCAACTGCGGTGCAACTAATTCAGATTAAGGATCCCACCCTTGGATTTGAAGAGGGCAATATCGTACCGCTTTGGGATCTGTTTAAAGAGACCGGTCTGTCGACATCTTTGTTTCAGGCTCTTGATATGACATTCATCCCTGTCGAAGAATGGAGCGGCACCGAGGTTGCGCGAGCATCCGATGCCAATCTTGTTGGTCATCTGCTCGTTTATGCAGCCGGCGCCGGTATGGGGCTCTACCGAATTACCTCAGAGGGTGACGACTCTGTAAACTCAATCATTCAAGTCAATGATAAGAAAAATCCGATAGAAATCACCAACAATTCTATTATTGTCAATTCCAATGTAAACAGCGTTGACATCATTGATATGCAAGGTCGAACCATCAGTCATTACGATACTCTCGACTGCGGAACCTATCATATGCCAGATCTTGTTCCCGGAATTTATATGCTGAAAACTTCCACTACAACCATTAAATTTGCCATATAAATCACACCACGCCATCCCTCATACTCACACTTCAACTTAGAGATTGTCTAAAATTCATATTACTTCGCTTTTGAGGTGTTTGTCAGTGTCTTTTTGCTCGCTCTTCAGTTACGTAGCCACAGCTATGCTCCTTCATCACAATCAAAAATCTATCAGACAATCCCTCTAAAAATAAGTATTATATAAATTTAGATAATCTTTTAGAATAGGGCCGTCTCCGTATTGGATGCGGCCCTATTCATTTCAATATTATTCCATAGGTGTATCTGGCCAGCTTTACAAAAGATGGCATATCATTCCGAAGCTATACTTACAAGAATTTACAGACATAATTACAAAGACAAATGGTTGCATTCAAAGCTGCCGTGTGTACGGCGGCGGCGAAAAGATAACAGGGTAGGGGAATAGATCTACTATATGAGCAGACTAACATGAGAATTAAGCTTTTACTGTTCCGTAAGCTCGACTACCACACTTGTGTTATGCCTGAAGGAGAGGAGGTCGAGTCCGACTTTCATGAGATAGTCGCCGGAGAAGACTTTATCGTTTTGTGTTAGTCTTGACTTCGTGCCGGGCATAAGATTGATCTCTTTGACAAGGTAACGACGATTAGGGTCGAGGCCTTGAAGTTTAACTGGAAGCAACTTTTCCTGATAACGCGGCGAGAGATTATAAACGAATACCACCCCAGTCTTTTTGTCTTTGCTGACATAGCCGATTGCGGCATGATTGCTCTCATATGGCGACATTAGTCTATATTGATCGCCGTCCATTATGGCCGGATTAAGGCGGCGCCAGTTTGCAATCGCTTCACGGCAATAACCGAGCTCGTCATCGCTGAGTTCATGTAATCCTATGTCGAAGCCGATGCGGCACATTGAAGCTACATCGGTACGGAATTTGATCGACGTATTTTTGTTCCAGCTCGTGACATGCGCCGCCATCGCTTTGGCCGGGAACACCTGCGAGAATCCCCATTGGATGTAGATGCGTTCTATCGGGTCGGTGTTGTCACTACACCAGAATTCTGTGAAATATTTGAGCGCCTCGTAGTCGCAGCGAGCGCCTCCGCCGGAACATAACATCATCGGCACATCCGGATATTTATCCTTGATCCGCTCAAGCACATTATATATGCCGCGTACATGGTCAACATAAAGGTTTCCCTGTTTTGCCTTGTGATATGGCGAATAGATATTGGTAATCGGACTGTTGCAATCCCATTTGAAATATGCGATGCCGGGATTGTCGGTCAGAAGCCCGTCGACTACTCCGAACACATAATCCTGTACGGCCGGATTGCTCATATCAAGTACGAGTTGATTTCTATAATAATATGTCTCACGATTGGGCAGTTCGATCACCCAGTCGGGGTGCTTATCGTATAGTTCGCTCTTAGGGTTGACCATCTCAGGCTCGATCCATAGACCGAATTTTACTCCTGCCTCATCAGCCGATTTTATTAGAGCTGCGATTCCACCGGGCAGCTTGTCACGTGTAGCCGTCCAGTCTCCAAGGCCTGCCTTGGAGTTCTTGCGCGGATATTTGTTGCCGAACCATCCGTCATCAAGCAGAAACATATCTACGCCGAGGTTGCCGGCTTCTTTCATCAAACCTGACAAAATCTCCTGGTCGAACTTGAATCCCGTATTTTCCCAATTGTTTAGCAATGTCAGGCGAGAGCCTTCGCCGTCTTTGAGACTATGACGCCGTGCCCAATCATGCAGATTGCGGCTGCCTTGTGATGCACCTTTGTCGCTAAGTGTGAATATGAATTCCGGTGTTGTAAAGGTTTCGTCGGCGCGAAGTTCATATCGCGATGCATAAGGATTGATGCCTGGGATGACACGCAGATTGCCCACATTATCAACTTCAAATGTGAAGCGGAAATTGCCGGTCCATCCTATGGTGCCCATCAGTACTTCTCCGCTATTTTCCTTGACCGGACTGTCGAATCCGATTTCAAAAAACGGCTGTACATGCATGGCCGCACGGCTTCCAAGTTTTGTATCGATCACTTTCTTCCCGAACTGGAGTTGCTGTTGTGACATTTGCGCTTCCTTTGCCCAGTCGCTGCTGAATTCGGTCAGATAGTATGCTCCTCTGCTAAAATAAAGCATTCCCGAAGCATATTCCGACATATATATCGGTGTTTTCTCGTGATGTGTGATTTCGCTCCATGTCTTGATTACATTTTCATGCGGATATGTAACATAGTTGAGCGTGACATCAAGTGGGTATTTATCGTCGCGTAAGTTGATACGTGTAAATGTACCGCCATTATCTGTCGGTTTCTGCTCGGAGTCTACGTAATATACATAGGTAGTCTGATTGCCGTCGGAGTGTGTAATGCCGAGTGCCGGTTCAAAAAAGTCTTCGTTTCCAGACGTTGCATATACCTCCCAACCCCGACGCGACACCGAGCCGTCGGATGCTGCATGCCGATACCATTCAAATTGATTGATGTCTTCCTTATGCATCAGTCTGGGACCAAGGTATGTTTGGTACAGACGTCCGTTGTCTCCTACCTGTAGCAGCAGGTAGATATTGTCTGTGGCGATGCGGATTAC
>JAHZGZ010000206.1:0-8986 GCA_019420545.1 Bacteroidales bacterium
TGGCTTGCGTGTCAAGCTCGCTGCTGGCACCGATCCGCAACTTCTTCCGCGCTACGCTACTGTCAAGATCGCGCTCTCAGGCCTGACCATCGAGCGTGAGGACAATCCCGCACGCTACACCATCCGCGGATTAAACGCCGGAGCTATCCTCGAGACTACTCCTGGCACTGAATCCTCTCTACCTGCAAAGGAGAAGTATATCAACGAGCTTACTGACAACGACATCTATACGTTCGTCACATTCAAGGATATCGAGCTCGCATTCCCGTTCGGCGGCGGCTGGGGACAGATACATGAAGGATTCGCTTCTAAGGATCCGTCCGGATTTAATCCTACCGGACATGCTACCAACACGCGCTGCGACGCCATGCCGCGTGCGTTTCGCGACAACAAAGGCGGCACTATCCAGATGATTATCAACGCCCGTGTGCCTTGGCGTCGAGAAGGAAAAGCTGTGCCTAAAGGTTCAGGTACCGTTAAAGGTATCATCGTTCACTCTCCGCTCAAGCGCTATAACGCCAACGGGGATATGGGACGCTATCAGTTCCGCGTGATGGAGCGTGCCGATATCAACCTTGCCGCAACTACCCAGACGCAGACTATAGCCCAATGGGGCGATTTCATCGCCGGAAGTTCCGCGATTAAGAAGGTTGAAGGTTCATCCACTAAGGTTCTTCCTTCCATCGGTTCCGGTTATATGGACACCGATGTCCCGGGGGCCACAACCGCCACTACTACAAGCTTTATCGGTAACGTATTCCCGCAGCTGTCTTCCGGCCAGACTGTCAACAACTCTGCATCCGGTTACTGGGCTTTCCGCTACGGTGGAAAATGGTGGGACTTCGACAACAATACCGGTCGCTACATCTCCTGGACATTCTCTACTGCCGGTCACTCGGGAAGCCACTTCGTCATGGCGTTTGACTGCGGTACCGGAAATCAGGGTGCGCCAGTACTTGTGCCTATCCACTGGGATCTTGAATATTCCACCGACGGAACCAACTTCACAAAGCTCGCAAGCAAGTTCGTGCTCTATCCTGCTCCGGTATTCGCTTACGATAAGATGGACGCGCCGGCTGGAAACGCCGAATACGTGTTCGATCTCCCCGACTCCCTTCTTGGACAGGAGAGTGTGACAATACGCCTCAAGGCTGCCGACAAGAAGTACAACACTACAGCAGGTCTGGCCTCTGGAACTCTCACGGCAAGCAACATCAAGGATCAGTACATCCGCTTCGATGCGATCACATTTAAGTATAACAAGTAACGATATACCGAAATCATGAAATACAATATTCCAATCATAGGAAAGCTCTTCGCCTGCGCCGCCGTAATGCTTGCATTTACGGCGTGCAGCGACGACGAGATCGACAACAGCTCCGTGATTGAGTTCGGCATTACCGACAATATTTTCACGGTGAGTGCCAACGCCGGACATGTCGATCTTCAGCTCATGTCAAACCAGAACTGCCGTCTTCGCTTCGAGGAAGAGACCCCTTGGGCCGAGATAAGCGTAAAGGAGGTGAATGGCGACACGAAGTTCTATATCGACTACGATGACAACCCCGACTTCCCGCGAATGACCAAGGTAATCGTGGAAGCTCCCAATGTAGCCCTCGCCGATACCGTGGTTCTGCGCCAACGCGGTCTGGTCACGCCTACCGTGGCTCTTACCGAAGGCACAATGATCCTGAACGGCAGTTCGGCAGGCTCAAACCAGGGTGTGATGACCACCAACCTCGACTTCACCAATGAAGTAGAGCCAGAAATCATCTACACCGGAGGGGAAGGCACAGACTGGATCGAAACCGTGACCTCCGACGCTGCTCCGCGCAGCGGGGATGAGTCACACCTTGTGATCACATATAAACCCAACCCCTCGGCCAACCCGCGCTCAGCCACTGTCAACCTTCGCTACGACGACGGATGGGGCGACATACAGACTGTGTCGCTATACGTGACGCAGAAGAACAACCGTGATGAAATCGGTAGGAACGCCACATTTGAGGAAGTGAAGAATATGGCCAGGATGAGCGCCGATGTCACGATCGACGACTATCTGATTCTTACCGGGTATGTGGTAAGCGACAAGACATCGAGCAACGCAGGCGACAACATTCAGCAGACAGCCACAAGCATCGACTATTCGATCTGCGACCGCACGGTCTACTTCGAACGTCTCGACGGCAAGCATGGATTCAACGTCCTCACCGCTACAGCCGATGACAATGTGTTTGACCGCTACGACAAGGTTGACCTGCTCCTCAAGGGTGCGGTGCTCCATGCCGAGAACGACCCCTACCGTTATAACATTTCCGGAATCACAACCGCGATGATTGTAGGACGCACCGCCGGTTCCGCTTCGGACATACCTGTAAAGGAAAAATACTTCTCCGAGCTTACCGATGACGACATGTACACCTACGTTACTCTCAAGGACTGTGAGTTCGGCGTGCGCAAAGGCCCGCTCGCACCTATCCACGACGGTTACACACTTGCCGACAACCAACACCGTATGGCCAAATATCCGCGACTCATGCGAGACATACAGGGCAGCAGCTTCTATCTCTATACCAACACCACATGCCCCTACCGCCGCACCGGCAAGAAGCTCCCTTACGGTTCCGGCAAAATCTCGGGTGTGGTTGTGTTCGAGTATTATAAGTCGTTTGTATACAACGATGGATTCGACAGTGACACCCACGGACGCATAGGCACATACCAGCTCCGCCACATGTCATACGATGACATTAAGCTTGCCGAAGAGGATTCGTTCTCGGGTCTGCTCACGGAATATCGCTATGTGAAGGACAAAAAGACTGATCCCGACGGACGTTACTACTGGTATCCGACATATGGAACCAACGGCCGCTTCACTCACTCCTGTCTCCGCTACAAGAATACCTGCTATGTCTGCACCTCCTGGAACTACCTCGGCTGGACCGGTACCGCGAAAGGCGTTGCACCTTTCCGCAGCCATGTGGGCAACGACGGCAATGGCCGTGGTATTATCCTTGAGGACGGCACCAACTGGGGCGCTACAGCAGCCAGCAATACCGACGGAAAAGGGCAGAACGCTGGTACCGCCGGAGACGCCTGGAAAACTCAATACTGGTGGGAACCTGCCGAGACAGAGGGCGGAGAGGACAAGCCGAACTTCTGGCTCGTAGAGTTCTCTACAGCCGGCATCAACACCGATCTCCTCTCACTGCAGATTTCAGTGCAGAGCGGTACAGCTCAGGATCTCTGTTCCCCGATATACTGGGCCGTGGAGTGGACCACCGACGCTCCATTCGACGATGCGACCCGCTGGGAGAGAATCGCTGAATATCTGGTGCCTGACTTCCCGCTCTGGAACAACACCCACGAATGGCAGCTCCCGGCATTCAAGCATATCGACTTCAAACTCCCGCTCACTATGCTCGGTCACGAGAAGGTATATGTGCGCCTGGTGCCCACAAGCAAGAGAGCCAACGCGGCATATGCATTCGATGCCGGTGAAATCGGAGAAGGTGAATCCCTCTACTCTCCTTACAGCACCTCTGGCAGCGCAATCGAGTACTTCGCCATCCGCTACAACAAGTAATCTAAAAAATCATCACTTAGAAAATGAAACTACGTAATATACTGATGGCAGGCATCGCACTGCTCTTTACGGCTTGCAGCGACGACGAAAAGCAGGTCGTGGAGCAGGTGACCGGCCCGACTGAGGTCAGCCTCATTTCCTGCGATATCCTTTCTGATGAGACTAATCAGACAGGTGATCTCGCATGGAAAAAACGCCGTCTTGCGGTACTGAAAATGATCGAGACCGAAACCCCCGACATTGTATGTATGCAGGGACAGTACTGGAATCAGACCGTGTATCTCGAGCAGCAGCTCGTAGGCAAATACACCCTGATCGACCACTCTGTGGAGGGCGACGATTCCGACAAGGGTTTCCACAACTCGCTGCTCTACCGCACTGACAAATACACCGTAGTAAAGGAGGGCCGCTACTGGTTGAGCCAGAAGCCTACCGGCAAGAGTACCCCTTGGGCTACAAAGGACAACCTACCGCGTATCAACACATGGGCGCTCCTCAAGGACAACACAACTCATGCTCAGTTCTATGTGGCAAGCACAGCCGTCAATGACGGTGACCTTCCCGAGGATCAGCAGGCGCGCGTAAACTGCGCCAGCCTCATCGTCTCCAGATTTCAGGAAACTCAGGAGACTGACGGCACCGATTTTCCCGTCATCCTCGCCGGAAATATGAGGGCCTCATACGCCGACACCGATGCTCGTCGCGCAGGCCTGAAGCCTTACTACGACTGGATGAAGTCGGTCCGCGACGATGCACCTGCCACCGATGTCAAGCCAAGCTACAACGGCCTTGGACGCCCGGCTTCCGGCGCATGCCTGGTGCCCGACCATATCTTTGTATATAAGGCCCAGCCGCTCGAATTCGCCACTCTCGACGGCAATTACGGAGTGCAGTACATTTCCGATCACAACCCTATTTCCTGCAAAGTTAAATTTTAAGCAATATGAAACCAATATATCTGTTGCCCCTCTCCTTCCTCTGCCTGAGTGCTGCGGCATGTGGCTCCGACGATGATCCCGCACCCGGTGCCGCTGCCGCCGAAGGAACTCCGATGAAGGTGATGTCGTATAACATACGATATTCCAATACCATCGACCTGGGCGATACTTCGTGGGATGCACGCCGTCAGCCCAGCATCGACATGATACGTGACGAGAATCCCGATATTATCGGACTTCAGGAGCCGCGTCCCGACCAGCGTGAGGATCTGGCCACTGCCCTCGGCGATACATATACGTTGTATAGTGCTGTCGATAACGGTGTGGCCGACAACCGCACTGGCCATACGGCGATCATGTACCGTACCGACCGATTCACCGTGCTCGACCAGGGACATTTCTGGCTGAGTCCTACTCCCGACGTAGAGTCGCGCCCCGCATGGGGTGCGACCGACACCCAGTACCGCACTACCATCTGGCTGCACCTCTACGACAATGTGGCTAAGAAGGAGTTCTACTTCTTCAATACTCACCTGCCGTATCAGTCGGCCGACAATGTGGCGCGTACCGAGTGTGTTAAGCTCAATATCGAGCGGATGAAAGAGAAAGTCGGACGTACGCTCCCTGTGTTCATTACCGGCGACATGAACTGTTCGTATTATTCCACCGACGAGCGCCGCGTTGCTCTCGAGCCATATTACGAATGGATGTGGGCCGCCCGCGAAGAGGCTGTCAATCTCAATCCCACTGTCTATAGCTTCAACGGATTCGGCGAGGGAACTCCCGCACCGCGCTGGAACCTCGACCATATCTTCTACCGCAAGGTTACTCCGCTTGAATTCAAGGTTGTCGACAGTCATGATTACGGAGTCGACTATATTTCCGACCATTACCCCATTACCTTTACTCTGAGGTATTGACTCCGGTTTGCATCATCTTCCCCTCTCCCCCTCCGGTCTCTTCCCCGTAAAGAGTTCGCCTCTCTCCATTTTTACCTGCCTCACGTAGCAGGCATACGGCGTTGCCGCATCGCATCTGATATATCATTGTAGAGTGATTATACTGATGCGGTGCGGCATTAGCGTTATATGTATGTGCGGCATATCCGGCCTTTTTTGTATGAAATTGGATGAAATCATTGCACAGATTGCGATTTTCTGTGTAATTTTTGGTTTTTATGGCAGAATGTTATAAATTTGCGGCATGTAATAGCAAATAATAGCCTATGACACTATGCTCTACCATTATCGGCAGCATTGGCCTCGTGGTCAATATTGTGATTTCCGTCCTTAGTATATATGGAGGGGCAAGGTAAGCGTGTCGTCAGAAAGCAACAGGCATAATTCAAAGCCCCTCCACATCAAGCGGTAGGGGCTTTCCGTTTATCTCCGAATAATAAAAACAGAAATATAATGACACATCCACTTCGCAGCGATGCCACCACACGCGGACGACGCATGGCAGGAGCCAGGGCTCTCTGGAGAGCCAACGGAATGAAGGAAGAGCAGATGGGACGCCCGGTGATAGCCGTGGTCAACTCGTTCACGCAGTTTGTACCGGGCCACACTCATCTCCACGACGCCGGTCAGATCGTAAAGGAAGAGATCGAGAAGCTCGGGTGCTTCGCCGCCGAGTTCAATACCATCGCCATCGACGACGGCATAGCCATGGGCCACGACGGCATGCTCTATTCCCTCCCTTCGCGCGATCTCATAGCCGACTCGGTAGAGTATATGGTCAACGCCCACAAGGCCGATGCCATGGTATGCATCTCCAACTGCGACAAGGTGACTCCGGGCATGCTCATGGCCGCCATGCGCCTCAACATTCCCGCCATATTCGTCAGCGGAGGCCCGATGGAGGCCGGTGATCTCGACGGGCGCCCCCTCGACCTTATCGACATTATGATCGACTCGGCCGACTCGACTGTCAGCGACGACACCGTGCGCCTGCTTGAGCAGAAGGGATGTCCGACGTGCGGCTCTTGCTCCGGTATGTTCACCGCCAACTCCATGAACTCCCTCAACGAGGCCATCGGTCTCGCTCTCCCCGGCAACGGTACCGTGCTCGCCACCCATGCCAACCGCCGCGAGCTCTTCCGCCGCGCCGCCCGGCAGATTGTAAAGAATGCCGAGGCATACTATTTCAACGGCGACGATTCGGTGCTCCCGCGCAACATAGCCACACGTGAGGCCATGCTCAACGCCATGTCGCTCGACATCGCCATGGGAGGCTCCACAAATACCGTGCTCCATCTCCTTGCGATCGCCAATGAGGCCGGCGCCGACTTCACCATCGACGATATCGACCGTCTGTCGCGCGTCACCCCCGTGCTCTGCAAGGTTGCGCCCAACTCCCGGTATCATATCCAGGACGTAAACCGCGCGGGCGGTATCCTTTCCATCATGAAGCAGCTTGCCCTACACGGTCTGCTCCACACCGATGTGAAGCGTGTCGACGGACTTACCCTCGCTGAGGCAATCGAACAGTACACCCCCGGAGGCTCGGCCTACACTCCCGAGGCCGACGCGCTGTGGCACAGCGCCCCCGGCGGCGGACGCAATCTCGTGATGGGTTCGCAAAGCGCCACATACCCCGCGCTCGACACCGACCGCGCCGCGGGCTGCATCCGCGATTTCGACCATGCCTATGTAAAAGATGGCGGTCTTGCCGTGCTCCACGGAAACATTGCCCTCGATGGATGCGTTGTTAAAACAGCCGGTGTCGACGAAAGTATCTTCCGCTTCAGCGGTCCCGCCAAGGTGTTCCGCTCGCAGGAAGAGGCCGTCGACGGCATTCTGCGCGACAAGGTGGTGAGCGGCGATGTTGTCGTCATCACCCACGAAGGCCCCAAGGGCGGCCCCGGCATGCAGGAGATGCTCTATCCCACGAGCTACATCAAGTCGAAGCATCTCGGCAAGGAGTGCGCGCTCATCACCGACGGACGCTTCTCCGGAGGCACATCGGGCCTCTCCATCGGCCACATCTCTCCCGAAGCCGCTGCCGGAGGTAATATCGGCCTTGTGCGCGACGGCGACATAATCGACATAGATATTCCCGCACGCACCATCTCCGTACGCCTCTCCGACGAGGAACTCGCCTCGCGACGCCGCGCCGAGGAGGCCCGCGGAAAGGATGCGTTCACACCCGCCGGCCGCGACCGCTACGTCAGCAAGGCCCTCCGCGCCTATGCCTCGATGGTTACTTCGGCCGACAAGGGTGGCGTGCGCGGCGACATTTAAAGAACATAACATACACTGCTTATGGAAAAGATATCAGGCGGCGACGCATTGATCCGTTCTCTCATCTGCGAGGGTGTCGACCTTGTGTTCGGTTACCCCGGCGGCTCGATCATGCCTGTCTACGACCGTCTCTACGACTATCAGGATCAGCTCAAACATATACTCGTGCGCCACGAGCAGGGCGCCACTCATGCCGCGCAGGGATATGCCCGCGTGAGTGGACGCACCGGTGTGGTTATCGTCACCTCCGGCCCTGCCGCGACCAATGTCGTGACCGGATTGAGCGACGCGCTCATGGACAGCACACCGATGGTGGTGATCACCGGACAGGTGGCGACACCCTTCCTCGGCTTCGATGCTTTTCAGGAGACCGACGTCGTAGGCATCACGCAGCCTATCACCAAATGGAGTTATCAGATACGTCGTCCCGAGGATGTGGCATGGGCAGTGGCCCGCGCCTTCTATATCGCCTCCACCGGGCGCCCCGGCCCCGTGGTGCTCGACATTACCAAGGATGCGCAGGTGGGCCTTACCGACTTCGACTACAAAAAGTGCGAATATATCCGCTCATATACCCCCTATCCCGAGATACGCCCTGAGGATGTGGAGCGTGTGGCCGACATGATCAATGCCGCCGAGCGTCCCATGATACTTTCGGGCCACGGGGTCATGATCTCCGGCGCCGAGCCTGAGCTTGCCGCGCTTGCCGAGAAGGCCGAGATACCTGTGGCGGCTACGCTCCTCGGCCTGTCGACCATCCCCTCCGACCATCCTCTATATAAAGGTATGCTCGGCATGCACGGCAACATCGGCCCGAATATCAACACCAACCGCGCTGATCTCATCATTGCCGTAGGCATGCGTTTCGACGACCGCATTACCGGCAATGTGAAAGCCTATGCTCCGCAGGCCAGGATCGTACATATCGACATCGATGCCTCGGAGTTCGACAAGAATATCGCCACACACGCCACCATCCACGGCGACGCCCGGGCCGCTCTGCGCGCCCTGCTCCCGCTGGTGAAGGAGAATACCCACAAGGAGTGGCTCGCATCGTTCGACGAGCCTGCACGCGTGGAGTATGAGAAAGTGGTGATGCGTGAGGTGCATCCCTCCGAAGGACGCATGACGATGGGCGAGGTGGTCAACCGCGTCAGCAAGGCTACCGGCCACAAGGCGGTGGTGGTAACCGATGTGGGGCAGAACCAGATGTTCTCGGC
>JAHZGZ010000206.1:8996-9641 GCA_019420545.1 Bacteroidales bacterium
TACTCGCGCTTTACCGAGCCGCGCTCGATTATTACCTCCGGCGGCCTTGGCACAATGGGATTCGGACTCCCCGCGGCCATCGGCGCGAAGATGGGTGCCCCGGAGCGCACCGTGGTGTTCTATACCGGCGACGGCGGTCTGCAGATGACCATTCAGGAGCTTGGCACCATAATGGAATACGGCACCGCCGTGAAGATCGTGCTTCTAAACAACAACTTCCTCGGCAACGTGCGCCAGTGGCAGTCGCTGTTCTTCCACGACCGTTTCTCGCAGACACCGCTCCTCAATCCCGATTTCGTTATGATAGCAAAGGCCTACGGCATAGCCGGAGAGAATGTGGCCACACGTGAGGAGCTGCCCGATGCAATCGCCCGTATGCTCGCCCACGACGGCGCATATCTGCTCAATGTGAATATCGACGAGACCGACATGATTTTCCCCATGACTCCGGCCGGCGCTCACGTTGACCACGTGATGATCAGCGCCACCGAAACATATCCGATAGATAAATGATGGAACAGCAGCTTTTTACCGTTACAGTCTTTACCGAGAACCAGGCCGGACTGCTCAACCAGATTTCAGTCATATTCTACCGCCGCGGGCTCAACATCGAGAGCCTGTCGGTAAGCCCCTCTTCGATCGAGG
>JAHZGZ010000207.1:0-1849 GCA_019420545.1 Bacteroidales bacterium
GTCTTACAAAAATACCGGAGGAGACAGTGAAAGCTCTTTCAGAAGTGTGTATCGCAAATAATTTCACATGCCTGTTTGTGACTATGGACGGCATGAAAGTAGCAAACTGTAATCAACAGTTCAAGACCGGATTTCAGGAATTTTTCAATCTTGCACCTATTCCTGATACCGATTTTGCCTCAATGCTTCACGATGACATATATCAGATGACTGTATTCTTTACCGAGGATGTCGAAAAAGGACTGAAACCACGGTTTCCTGAACTCGAGTTCAACCGTTGGTTCCCTACTTTCGCCGATATCACATGCAAGGGAGTAGATAAAGCAAAAGGGATCGATATCATGGCCCGGCATTTCAATATTGATATTTCCGATACAATCGCATTTGGCGACGGCGGTAATGACATACCCATGCTTAAAAAAGCCGGAACCGGAGTAGCCATGGGAAATGCATCTGACGAAGTAAAAGCAAATGCTGATTATGTGACCCAAAGTGTCAATAAAGATGGTATCTCCAAAGCTCTCAAAGCGTTAAGGATATTCTGATGTTTTCATTCATTAACTGTGTATCATTCATAAATAAATCTGGAGTTTGTTTTAAAATAAACATTTATTTTTGAACAAGCTCTAATATTTTTAACTTTGCCGTACAGAAACGATTAACCCAACCAGTTATCATGAAACTTGCAAAACCATTGACAACACTGGCCGTGGCAGCCTTGACGTTCATCCCTGCCGGGGCCGAAAATCCCCGGCTTAGCTGCACGACGCGTGGCATGGACATCGACGTAATGTTTTATTCGCCCACTATAGTAAGAGTGGTGAAACGCCCGCAAGGCACGCCGGTACCTACCGGAAGTCTGGCAGTTGTGAAGTCGCCTGACAACACTGAAGTAACCTTATCCACTGATTCTTCCTGTAAGACGGCAAGTTCACAGAAACTCAGCGTGACGGTAGACAAATCGACAGGATCGGTAAATTTTACCACACCCTCAGGAGAGCGTCTGTTGCTTGATTATGCTACGTCATTTACTCCCGAGAACCATGCCGGAGTAAACTACTATCGCATACGCGACGCGTTCATGCTCGACAGCGACGAGCCCATTTACGGTATAGGCCAGGTGATGGACGGCAAATTTAACCGTCGCCATTCAACCCATCATCTCCAGAACGAGAACATGTTTACCTACTCGGCCTACTTCATGTCGCCGACAAAAGGATATGCCCTCTACAGCGACAACTATTCTATCTCCGACTTCACCGACAACGAGCAGCTTCTGGAATTCTCCCAGCTTGGCGACGCATCCGACTATTATTTCATCTACGGAGGCACACCCGACGGAATCATCGCCGACATGCGCGATCTTACGGGGCATGCGCCGATGCTCCCACTGTGGGCCTATGGATTTTTCCAGAGCAAAGAGCGATACGGTACCCAACAGGAATCGATCGATGTACTGAAACATTTCCGCAAGCTACAGATCCCCATTGACTGCATGATCCAGGACTGGCGCTACTGGCCACAGTACAACGGCACCGACAGCCTGTGGAACAACCAGAGTTTCGATCCCGAACGCTTTCCCGACCCCAAGGCATGGGCCGACGAGATCCACCACAACAACGCCAAACTGCTGATAGTAACCTGGCCAGGTTTCGGCGCACATACCGATCAATACAAGGAACTTGGCGAAAAAGGTCATCTGCTCGGTTTCCACACTTTCCCTCATGGCAGCGGAGCGCGCCCCTACGACGTGTATAGCCCCGAAGCACGCGATATCTTCTGGAAACATCTCGACAAGGGTGTGTTCAGCAAAATAGGCAACGACGGATGGTGGCTCGACTCGACCGAA
>JAHZGZ010000207.1:1859-9480 GCA_019420545.1 Bacteroidales bacterium
GAACCCGACCATATTGAACGTAAGGAGTCGGACTATGATGTCATGACTGCAGCCGGTCCTTACCGAGAGATGAAAAATGCCTATTCAATGATGCACAACACAGGCATAGCCGAGCATCAGAAGGCTCAGACACGCGACAAGCGCGTAGTAATCCTCACCCGTTCGGGCCATATCGGCCAGCAGCGTCTCGGCTCCAACACGTGGAGCGGCGATGTAGAGTCGACCTGGGACATGCTCGAAAAGCAGATACCGGCAGCCCTCAACTTCACTCTCATGGGCATTCCCAACTGGAACAGCGACATAGGCGGCTTCTGGGCAGGAAGATGGCAGGAAGGCGGAGGCACCCGTAATCCGGAATATCAGGAACTATACACACGCTGGATGCAGTTCGGAACATTCTGTCCAATGATGCGTTCACACGGCACCGGACTGCCGCGCGAGATATGGAACTTCGGCGACCCCGGCGACAAGTGGTTTGACGCACAGTACGACATGATACGTCTGCGCTACCGCCTCCTTCCCTATATCTACAGCACCTCATGGGATGTATCGGCCCACGACGGCACTTTCATGCGTCCTCTGCTCATGGATTATCTTTCCGACAAGAATACCCTCGATATCGGAGGACAATATATGTTCGGCCGCAACCTGATGGTATCGCCAGTCACGCGCCCCGGAGTGGAGAAATGGGAGACGTATCTCCCGGCCGGAAACGACTGGTGGGACTTTTGGGACAACCGTCGCATTGGCGGAGGACACACCGACAGCCGTAACGTCCCTGCCAATATCGTGCCGCTCTACGTTAAGGCCGGAGCTATAATACCATTCGGGCCCGACGTGCAATACTCCACACAAAAGCCTTGGAATGACATCGAAGTAAGAGTATATCCCGGTGCAGACGGCGAATTCACCCTCTATGAGGATGAGTTTGACAATTATAATTACGAGAACGGCGCAAGCTCGACCATCACATTCCGTTGGAACGACGCCGACCGCACCCTTACAATCGCCGACCGCAAAGGCTCATATCCCGGTATGCTGAAAAAACGCAAATTCCGCGTGGCTCTCGTAGGCGAAGACTGTGCTCCGGGCAACAAACCCGCTACCGCCACAAAAACCGTTTCATACAACGGTCGACGCACTATCGTAAAGCTATAAATTATTCCCCATTCCACATATGAAAAACGGCATCGCCCCGACCGGGATGATGCCGTTTTATGTATTCCCATAAATATATTATGATTTTACAATCAGTCAAGAAAGGCCGAATAAATGGAGTCGATACGGGCTTCCACCTCGCGGTTGAGATTGAAACGGAGCGGATCTGTCTCCAGGCGCTGCGGAGCGGGTGTGGCAGGATCGACATCAGGCTGAGGAGTTACGGGAGGAGTGGCTTTGGTGCCCGACTTCTTATCATGCTTGTCACGGTGTTTATCGGAAGCACGCGCCACATGTCCCGACGAGTGATAGTTGCTGGCATAATATCGCTCTCCGATATTGCTTATTATCACACCTTTGCTGCCGGAAGCATGCACAATCTTACCGTCGCCGACATACAAACCCACATGCGACACACGGTTTTTATCTCGACCCGTACTGAAAAACACAAGATCTCCCACCATCAGCGCACCTTTTGATATCGCCTGGCAAAACTGCTGCTGCTCGCGCGACGAACGCGGAATCTTTATCCCGAGAGCCTTGCGGTATACCTCCATGGTAAGACCCGAACAGTCGGTGCCGTTATAGTCCTGGCCACCATAGCGATACGGCGTTCCGAGCCAGGTCAGAGCCTCGTCTACAAGTTTTTTCTGTTCGCCATGCATGTCATGGGTATCGGGGCGGCTTCGGTCGAACGTGCCGATTGTTGTGGATGTGGCATCGCCGGCGCGCACAGCCTTGCGCGACGAGCGGCATCCGGACAATGACACAACAGCCACGGCTACATATATATATGATAGTAGGCGAAACGATTTCATGTGTGACAGAAATATAATGGGAATAATACGTATTCCGATACACAAAAATAATTATTTCCTGACACTTGCAGGCCGTATCTTTCCCTAAAAAATGCAAATGGCGGTCCATTTTGTAAATTCTTGCTAATTTTGCAGAAGATATGACATATCCAGATACATTTGAACACAAGATAGGCTTTGCCACGCTGCGCGAATGGGTGACCGAACGGTGCACATCGTCCCTCGGGGAGCGCCACACTCAGGAGATGACTTTCTCTCCCGACTATTCCACTGTATTGTCGCGTCTCAGCTCCACGGCCGAAATGCTCACCATATTGCAGAGCGACGAAGAATTTCCCCTCGGCGAGGTGCGCGACGTAAGCGAGGTTCTGACGCGGGCGCGTGTGCCCGGCACATTCATCACGGCTCCCGATCTGCTTGATGTACGCGGCTCGCTCGCCGTCATGTCGGAGCTATCCGCTTTCTTCAGCACTCACCGCCATGAGGACGGCAGTTCCGACTATCCCTATCTTGACGAGACAGGAGTGAAAATTGCTTCGTTTCCGATGACTGTCAAGGCCATTGACCGCGTGATCGACCGTTTCGGAAACGTCCGCGACAATGCGTCACCCGAGCTGCGCGACATACGCAGCCAGCTTGCATCCACCTCAGGTGCAATCGCCTCGATGATGAGCCGCGTGATGGCACGTGCCGTCGAGGCCGGATATATCGAGAGCGACGTCACTCCATCAATGCGCGACGGGCGGTTGGTAATCCCTGTGCCACCCATGCACAAGCGTCGTATCTCCGGCATCGTCCACGACGAGTCGGCATCGGGAAAGACCGTATATATAGAACCTGCCGAAATCGTGGAGGCCAACAACCGTGTGCGCGAGCTTCAGATGGAGGAGCGCCGCGAGATAACGCGCATCCTCACTCTGCTGACCGATGAATTGCGCCCCGACATTCCTCTGATCATCGACTCGCTCGGCGTAGTCGGCTATCTCGATTTTGTGCAGGCTAAAGCACGCCTTGCCCGCGACATCGACGCCCATATGCCGGCACTCTCGGAGAATCCCGAGATGGAGTGGTATCATGCCACCCACCCCGTATTGCTCATGTCGCTGCGCCGTCAGGGGAAAGAGATTGTACCGCTCGACATCACCCTTAAACCCGATACACGTATTCTGATAATCTCCGGGCCTAACGCCGGCGGCAAATCGGTATGCCTCAAGACAGTCGGTATCGTGCAGTACATGCTCCAGTGCGGTCTTCTGCCACCCGTCTACGAAAATTCCCACATGGGCATCTTCGCCGACATATTCATCGACATAGGCGACGACCAGTCGATCGAGGACGATCTGTCGACCTACAGCTCCCACCTGCGCAACATGAAGTACTTCCTCCAGCACGGAGGAGCCGCCACACTTGTGCTTATCGACGAATTCGGGGGTGGCACCGAACCACAGATAGGCGGTGCCATAGCCCAAGCCGTGCTGCGCCAGTTCAACGACCGCCGCATGTGGGGCGTAATCACCACCCACTACCAGAATCTCAAGCACTTCGCCGAGGATACCGACGGCCTTGTCAACGGCTCGATGCTCTACGACCGTCATCTCATGCAGCCCATGTTCCGACTCTCGATCGGCAATCCCGGCAGTTCGTTTGCCGTGGAGATCGCACGCAAGATAGGACTACCCGAGGCGATTATCGCTGATGCCAAGGCGATTGTCGGCAGCGATTATATCAATCTCGACAAATATCTGCTCGACATCGCCCGCGACAAGCGCTATTGGGAAAACAAGCGCATGGCAATACGCCAGAAAGAGAAAAAGATAGAGAGCCGCTTGGCTCAGTACGAGGAGGATGCCGAACAGTTGCGCGAGAAGCGCCGGGAAATCCTCGCCGAAGCCAAGGAAGAAGCTCGCAAGATACTTGACGGCAGCAATGCCGCCATCGAGCGCACCATCCATGAGATACGCCGCGCGCAGGCCGAAAAGGAGAGCACAATCGAGGCGCGCCGTAAGCTCCGCGAGGAAAAAGAGGGTCTCCTTCATGATAACGGTAAAGAGAATGCCCTGCTGAAAAAAGCACCTAAACGCCGTAAAGACAGTGGAAAACAGCGTCAGGCGACCGAAAACGAACCCGTCAGAGTCGACGACAACGTGCGTCTCGACGGCCAGGGAACCGTAGGGAAGGTTCTTGCCATCAACGGCAAGAAAGCGACTGTAGCTTTCGGTATGCTCCAGACAGAAGTACCCGTAGATCGTCTGCGTCGCACCATCGCGCAGCCGTCGACAGGAGCCAAGTCGGGCGCATCGCTTGTCGGAGCGACCTCCGACGCGCAGCGGCAGCGTCAGCTCAACTTCAAGCAGGAAATTGACGTGCGAGGCATGCGCGTCGACGAAGCCGTGCAGGCCGTCACATATTATATCGACGACGCCATCCGCTTCAACGCCGAGCGCGTGCGCATACTCCACGGCACCGGCACCGGTGCACTGCGCCAGTATATCCGTCAGTACCTCGACACCATACCCGGTGTGCGCAGCTACCACGACGAACACGTGCAGTTCGGTGGCGCCGGCATAACTGTGGTCGAACTCCGCTGAGGGCCATCTACCTACTATCCATACGGATTAAGCATTATGTGCAGCCTATAAAAATTTGGTAATAGGCGTGGATTTAAGTATCTTTGCATCGCAATGGTCGACGACAAGACACGAAATGCGGCGCACGCAACGTTAACAGGCTATCTTTCAGCCAAAAAATTGCGACGTACACCTGAACGCTTTGCCATACTTGACAAAGTGTGCGAGATGTCGCACCATTTCGACATCGACGAGCTCTACAGTGCGATCGAGGCCGACGGCTACCATGTAAGCCGCGCCACCATCTACAACACTATCGACCTGCTCACCGATGCCGCTATAGTGCGGTGCCATCGTTTTGGCTCCAATCCCGCGCAATATGAGCTTACCGGTATTTCCAACCACCTCCACCTTATCTGTACCCAATGCGGCAAAGTCAAGGAGGTGAAAGACCCCGAGCTTGCAGCTTTTGTTGACAGCCGAAGCTATTCAGCGTTTCATGCATCGTATTTCCGTCTGTACATCCATGGCATATGTGCGGCGTGTACGCGCCGTAACCGCAGAAAAAAGAAATAGCGTAACCAAGAATACTACAATATAACCAACACTATCACAATGAAAGTTGACGTATTGCTCGGCCTCCAGTGGGGCGACGAAGGAAAAGGCAAGGTAGTTGACGTGCTTACCCCCGGCTACGATGTGGTAGCCCGCTTTCAGGGAGGCCCTAATGCCGGCCATACCCTTGAGTTCGAAGGCAAAAAGTATGTGCTCCGTTCTATCCCCTCCGGTGTGTTCCAGCACGGCCAGACCAACATCATCGGCAACGGCGTGGTGCTTGATCCCGTACTTTTCCGCGAAGAGGCCGAGGCGCTTGAAAAGAGCGGAACCGACCTCCACAAAGTGCTTAAACTGTCAAAGAAAATCCATCTTATTCTCCCCACCCACCGTCTGCTTGACGCAGCCAACGAGCGGGCCAAGGGGGGCGCCAAAATCGGCACAACCGGCAAAGGCATCGGCCCGACATATACCGACAAGGTAAGCCGCAACGGCCTCCGTCTGGGAGACATCTTCCATAATTTCGACAAGAAATATGAAGCCGCGCGCAACCGCCACGTAGCCATGCTGAAGTCGATGGGTGAAGAACCGGAGTTTGCCGAACTCGAAGCCAAATGGCTCGACGCTATCGAATATCTGCGCTCGTTCGATATCATCGACAGCGAGCACTATGTGAATCATTGCCTCGAAGAGGGAAAGAGCGTACTGTGCGAAGGTGCCCAGGGCACAATGCTCGACGTAGACTTCGGCAGCTACCCGTTTGTCACCTCGTCCAATACGATATGCGCCGGAGCATGTGCCGGCCTCGGAGTAGCTCCGCGCAAAATCGGAGATGTCTACGGCATATTCAAGGCCTACTGTACCCGCGTAGGAGCCGGCCCCTTCCCTACCGAACTTTTCGACGAGACCGGCAAACTCATCCGTGACCTCGGCCACGAATACGGTGCTGTAACCGGCCGCGAACGCCGCTGCGGATGGATCGACCTCGTAGCTCTCAAATACGCCATCATGATCAACGGCGTAAACAAGCTCATCATGATGAAGAGCGATGTGCTCGACGGATTCGACGAAATAAAGGCATGTGTGGCCTACGAAATCAACGGCGAGCGTGTAGAGGAATTCCCCTTCTCCATCGAAGAGGACGAAATCAAGCCAATCTATGTCACTTTCCCCGGCTGGAAAACCGACATGACAAAGATGCGCAGCGAGGATGAATTCCCCAAAGCATTCACCGATTATATCGCATTCCTCGAGAAAGAGCTTCAGACGCCCATCGTTATTGTC
The DNA here is from genome assembly GCA_019420545.1 of Bacteroidales bacterium. Taxonomy (GTDB): domain Bacteria; phylum Bacteroidota; class Bacteroidia; order Bacteroidales; family Muribaculaceae; genus Muribaculum. Next base: position 8,242 of record JAHZGZ010000207.1, read on the forward strand.
TCGATCGGCCCCGACCGCGAGCAGACCATCGTACGTAAAAAATAAGTAATAAGTTACTTATGGCTAAAATAAAACCATTCCGCGGAGTACGTCCCCCGCGCGAGTTTGTCACTGAAGTGGCCTCACGGCCTTACGACGTACTCAACTCCGAAGAGGCACGTGCCGAAGCCGGCGACAACGAGAAACCCGAGATCGACTTCGAACCGGGCACCGACGAGCACGATCCCAGGGTATACGACCGTGCGGTAGCCAACTTCAATGCATTCCAGCAGAAAGGATGGCTCGTACAGGACAAGGATGAGCACTACTACATCTACGCCCAGACCATGAACGGCCGCACTCAGTACGGCTTTGTCATCGCCGCCAATGTCGACGACTATATGGAAGCGCGTATCAAGAAGCATGAGCTTACCCGCCGCGACAAGGAGGAGGACCGCATGAAGCATGTGCGCGTCAACAACGCCAATATCGAACCTGTATTCTTCGCATTCCCCGACAATGAGGAGCTTGAAGCGATTATCCGCAACGTAACCGCAGGAGAACCCGAATATGACTTTATCGCTCCCGATGGCTTCGGTCATCACTTCTGGGTGATCAGCGACAGTGCCACCATCAACCGCATCACCGAACTCTTCGCGGCTATCCCTGCGCTCTATATCGCCGACGGCCACCACCGTACAGCGGCAGCAGCGCTTGTAGGTAATGAGAAGGCAAAAAACAATCCCGATCACAAGGGCACCGAGGAATACAACTACTTCCTCGCCGTGGCATTCCCCGCCTCTCATCTCAATATCATCGACTACAACCGCGTAGTACGCGATCTCAACGGTCTTACTCCCGACGAGTTCCTCAAGGCGCTCGACAAAGACTTCACCGTCGAAGACAAGGGAACCGGGGAATACCGTCCGGCTGCACTCCACAACTTCTCGCTCTATCTCGACGGACGCTGGTACAGCCTTACCCCGCGCGAGGGACGCTACAACGACGCCGACCCGATCGGTGGCCTTGACGTAACCATCTCAAGCGATCTGATATTGCGCGACATACTCGGCATACACGACCTGCGCTCCGACAAGCGCATCGATTTCGTAGGCGGCATCCGCGGCCTTGGCGAGCTGAAGCGCCGTGTCGACTCAGGAGAGATGAAAGTGGCGCTTGCTCTCTATCCCGTGTCGATGGAGCAGCTTATGCGCATTGCCGATACCGGCAACATCATGCCTCCTAAGACCACCTGGTTCG
>JAHZGZ010000207.1:9490-9957 GCA_019420545.1 Bacteroidales bacterium
CAAGCTCCGTTCCGGCCTGGTAATCCACAAACTTGACGACTGATGGCCGACTACGCGCTGCGCCATCACGGCACCATAACACGCATCGGCAACGGGACGCTATCGGTCACGATAGCGTCCTCAGCCGACTGCTCAGGTTGCGCGGTAAAGTCAGTCTGTCACCCTTCCGGAAAAACCGATGCTCCAGTAGAAATCGAGGCTACAATACCCGCCTCCATGCAGTCGCACACATTCCGCGAAGGTGACAAAACAGAGGTCGCCATAACTACATCCGGACGCATGCGTGCCGTAGCACTGGCGCTCGCCCTGCCCTGCCTGTTGCTCGTAGTCGCCGCACTCATAACCCTGTGGGTTGGCGCATCGCAAATCGCAGCGGCCTTCTGCGGAATAATCGCAGTAGCCGTATATTACCTTATTATATATATAATGCGTCGCCGCCTGTTCGCCACTCCTCGCTGGGTAGTCGT
>JAHZGZ010000208.1 GCA_019420545.1 Bacteroidales bacterium
AACCGGCATCATGGAGCTGTCGAACTTGCTCATCGGTTAATCCCTTATCTGGAGCAACGGTTAATTTCGGATAGGCTGCCCGGGGAGAAACGGTTGGCTCCGCCCCGCGTTTTATATGTTTCTGTGATTTCCAACGATTCATAGACATGACCTCGATATGTTTCTTGCTTTCCATTATAAACCAATTCCCTCAGTGAGAAAATCGACAATCTTGACCGCAAGATTCTTGAAATCGTGATGCGTAACGCACGCATCCCCTCGAAAGACGTGGCGATAGAATGTGGCGTGTCGCGTGCGGCCATCCATCAACGCATCCAGCGCATGATTGATCTGAAGGTAATTACCGGATCAGGCTATCACGTTGACCCACATGTGCTTGGTTATACAACCTGCACATACATAGGAGTAAACCTCGAGCGCGGAGCAATGTACCGCGACGTCGTCCCCGAGCTTGAAAAAATCCCTGAGATCGTGGAATGCCACTTCACGACCGGTCCATACACAATGCTCATAAAGCTCTACGCCCGCGACAACGAGCACCTGATGGAGCTTCTTAACGACAAGATACAGACTATCCGCGGCGTACTCGGAACCGAGACGCTAATCTCGCTCGACAACTCGATCAACCGAGAAATCCACGTCGATTACGAATAACGACCCTCGCGAAAAAACATTTACATACTTGCATAAACACGAATCAGCCGCCGGACAACGAACGATCCGACGGCTGATTTCATAATATAATCGTTGAATGTCATTTACGGCTGTAGGAGATGCGGTTTTTCAACCGCATCTCAACACAAAACAGTATATAATCAATCTGTTAGTCCATCTGACAACGCGCTTGGAAAGCGCGTCCCCTACATTGCCGATAACGGCAATGTTATTTGATTTCGACGGTAGGATTGATAAGATACAGACGCTTTGTGGCGCGTGTGACGCTCGTATAGAGCCAGCGGTAGAAATCCATTCCCATTGCCTCCGGCGGGATATAGCCGAGATCGACATACACGTCCGACCACTGGCCGCCCTGCGCCTTGTGGCATGTGACGGCATAGCCGTACTTTACCTGAAGAGCATTGAAATAGGCGCTTCTGGTGGCGCGCACTACCCGCTGTGAATCGGTCTCTTTCTCCGGAGCACCCTCCGGGTCGGCCATTATAGCATCGAACAACTCGCGCATCGACTGCGACGACACCGAGGCATCGTCGCTCATCAGAGTGTCGAGCATTATCTTGCACTCCACCGCCACATCGCGGTCGGGCAGACGCAGACACACGTCGGCAAACCGGCGTCCGTAGCGCGTCTCCGTGCCATACACCTTCTCCACGATGGCCATGTCGCCGTTGGCGATGAAATCAAGGCCGCGGATATCCTTAGTCCAGAAATAATTGTTTTTCCCGACAAGCAGAATCTCATCGGCACGCAGCTCCTCTTCGTAGTAAAGCACCGTAGAGCGCACGGCCATGTTGAACTCAGTGGCGCGGCGGTTGGAGCGCGTGACGAGTATCGTATCGAGCACTCCACGCTCCGCATAGCTGTGGGTAAGCATCTCCTCAAGATCGTATGACTCCACAACCTCGACATCGGGAAACGGACTTACAAACAGTTTCGGCACCGGGAGCTGCGGCTGGCGCATGGCCTTGCGCAGCCATGTGGCATTATAGAGAATGCCCGAATCGCGCGCCTGACGCACCGTGGCGGTAAGCACCACTCGGGTGACGCGCAGGCCCATGTCGTGGAGCACTTTCGCGCTCATGGCAGGACTCTCCTCGCACCCTACAGGAGGGAGCTGTGCGGTATCGCCGAGCAGTATCAGGCGGCAATTGACACCAGAAAACACGTAATGCACAAGATCCTCCAGCAAATTACTTCCACTCGGGGAGTCGCCCCCGATCATCGACGCCTCGTCGACGATAAACACGGTGTTGTGCGCACGGTTCTCGGCCACACGTACCGTGCGGCTCTGGGTTATGCCGTTGCCGCCGACATTATAGATACGCCGGTGGATAGTGTAGGCCTGCTGTCCGGCAAATGCGCTGAACACCTTGGCCGCACGCCCGGTAGGTGCCATCAGCACGGTGCCTATCCCCACGCCGTTGAGCGCGCGCACCAGAGCGGCGCAGAGCGACGTCTTGCCAGTGCCGGCATAACCGTTGAGCAGGAACACCGAATCAGACGGAGTGGCGCGCGAGCAGTAGCGTGCAAGTGCCGCAATAAGCTCTATCTGCTGAGAGGTAGGCTCATACGGCACTTGCTCGAGTACAAGTTGCGCAAAGTCCATCACGTCCATTGCGGTATAGGCTATTTAAGGCTCCATTCGGCGCCCTGCTTGGTATCCTTTATGTCGAAACCGGCCTGGGCGAGGCGGTCGCGGATAAGGTCGGAAGTAGCCCAGTCCTTGGCAGCCTTGGCCTGTGCGCGCACTTCGAGAAGCAGATCCACGGCCTGCTCGAAAGGCTTCATGGCGTCGGGCTGCGAGGCACCCTCCACCATGTCGGTGCGTATGCCGAGTATGTCGACAAGGAATATGCGGAACACCTCTTTCAGCTCATTGATATCGGCCTCGGTAAGCGTGGCGGTACCATCTTTCACCTGATTGATGATGCGGCATGCGTCAAACAGGGTGGCGATGACTATCGGCGTGTTAAGATCGTCGTTGAGCGCGTCGTAGCAGCGCTGGCGCAGCCCCGACACATCGGCGGTCGACACGTCGGATGGCTGCAGCTCCTGCAGACGGCGATAACCGTCGAGCATGCGGTTGAGCGCCTTCTCCGAAGCCTGGAGAGCGGCGTTGGAGAAGTCGAGCGTGCCGCGGTAATGGGCCTGGAGGATGAAGAAACGTATCGTCATCGGCGAGTAAGGCTGCTCAAGAGCGGGATGGGTGCCGTTGAAAAACTCGTCGAGAGTAATGAAATTACCGAGCGACTTACCCATCTTCTGCCCGTTGATGGTCACCATATTGTTGTGCATCCAGTAGTTGACAGTCTCATGGCCGTTATGAGCCACCGACTGCGCGATCTCACACTCGTGGTGGGGGAACATCAGATCCATACCTCCGCCATGTATATCGAACGTCTCGCCGAGATATTTCTGGCCCATTGTCGAGCATTCGAGATGCCAGCCGGGG
>JAHZGZ010000209.1 GCA_019420545.1 Bacteroidales bacterium
AGCCGATACGAGGCAGGAGAATTTTCGCATAAGTTTTCAGTATTGGTTTTGGTTGGAATCGATATTTCGGGGTTGGGATAGGTATATGATAATCGGTATATATGATAATTCGTGGGGCAAATGAGATTGTCCCGACGAAACCTTTTAAATAAGACGACTCACAGCCCCGATATGCTAAATCACGCACAAAAATTATTACGGATGGATCTGGCTTTTCGCGGTGACGCGGCTATATAAATTAGAATTTTGCGTTCATTACGTTGGCCGGTGAACGCTGATGGTCGAGCTCGTTTTTCATGAAATCCATGTAGGGCGCCACATGCTCGAAGAAGCGGTAATAGCCTTTGCAGAGGTAGTTGAGGCCCGGCTCACCGTCGGCGGTGACGGCAAAGCGGTTTTTCGGACATTCGCCGTTGCATGCGAAAAGATACCGGCACTGCTTGCACTGGCGGGGGAGACGGTCGTATTTGTCGGCGCCGAACTGCTGCTGGCGCTCGCTGTACATCATCTCGACGAGTGTCTTCTCACGGATGTTGCCCAGCTTGTATTCCGGAAATACGAAATGGTCGCAGGAGTAGACGTCGCCGTTGAACTCCATCACACCCGCATGGCCGCAGGTGCGTGCCATGGAGCATACTCCCGGCTGTACGCCGGCCCAGTTGGCGAGCGTGGAGTCGAAAAGCTGAATGAAATATTGCCCGACATCTTTCTTGACCCACTCGTCGAAAATGGTGCAGAGAAATTCGCCCCACTGCTCGGGCGATACCGAGAAGTCGGCGAGGGGAGCTCCGGGGGCATCGGCCGGTGAGGCGAGGTTGCGCCCGTCATCGTGGCGGATGATACGCTCAACGATGGGGGTGAACTGTATGTAGCGGCATTCGATCTCCTTGAAAAAGTTGTAGAAGTCGAGAGGATAGTCGGCGTTGAAGTCGTTGACTACAGCGAGGGCGTTCCATTCCACGCCATGCTTCTTGAGAAGGTTGATGCCGCGCATCACCTTGTGGAACGATGGCGCACCCATGTTGTTGCGGCGGTATTCGTCGTGGAACTCCTGCGGGCCGTCGACCGACACGCCTACAAGCCAGTTGTTGTCCTTGAAAAAACGGCACCATTCGTCGGTAAGCAGGGTGCCGTTGGTCTGGATCGAATTGTCGATCACGAGTCCCTGGCCGTAGCGTTTCTGAAGCTCTATTACTTTCTTGTAGAACGACAGGGGCCGCATCAGCGTCTCGCCGCCGTGCCAGCTGAACAGTATCTGCGGCATCGACTGCGACTCGATGTACATCTTTATGAAGCGTTCGAGCATGTCGTCGCTCATCACGAAACGCCGGTCGGCCTCCTTGTAGAGATTCTTTTTTTCGAGATAGTAGCAGTATTTGCAGGCCAGATTGCATGACGAGCCGGCCGGCTTGGTCATGATGTAGAGCGGATGGGCGAAGGGGGTAAGTACTTGTTCCATAATAATGATGCCATATCGGCGGCGTGGCGTTGATAGCGCGAGTATGAAAGGGGAGAGTGCCGACCGGCGCTCTCCCCATAGAAACGGCTCGATGAGGCCGGTTATTATTTCTTGTTCTTCTTTGACGCTTTCTTTGCCTTGCCGCCCTTGTTGCTGTCGGCAATCATCTTCTGCACCTTTTCGGGATAGTTGGTGGTGATGAAGTCAACGCCGTTGTCGATGAAGTACTGGATATCCTCGTCCTCGTCGGCAGTCCACACGTTTACTTTCAGCCCCAGCTTGTGGCACTCGTCGATCCATTCAGGATGCTCTTTCAGAGCTTTCATGGAATAGTCAACACCGGCGAGACCGAGCTTCTTGACTTTCTTTGGCGAGAGGTCGCCGTCGAGATAGTAGATGGGCACACCTACGGGAAGCAGCTTCTTGAAGGCCATACATGCGTTGAGGGAGAATGCTATGATATCAGTGCGGTTGAGGAGCTGGTACTTTTTGAGCCCGTCGACAATTTTTGCTGCCATCTCGTCCTCACGCGAAGGATCCATGAGCGACTTCATCTCAAGTACCAGGCGGGTCTTGGGATGATTGGAGAATTCGGCGAGATATTCGTCGAGGGTAGGTACGGTCTCTCCGTTGTCGAGGCGAATCTTCTGTACCTTGGCGTAAGAATCTTTTTCAAAATGCGCGCCCTTGAACCTGCGGTCGTGGTTTACCACGAGCTGTCCGTCGGCAAGCATCCATACGTCGAATTCCGATCCGTATACGCCTACCGAGTCGGCCTTTACGAGTGATGTGATTGAGTTCTGCGCCGATCCGGGTGCAGTCCAGTAGCCACGATGGGCTACAACTTCCTGTGCCGACATAGCTCCGGCGCAGAGTGCCAGTGCGGCACCGATAATTGCAAAGCGTTTCATTGATAGTGATGGTATATGGTTATTGGTATGTTGTTAAATACGTCCTTAATGTATTATTATTCATCGGTAGTAGCGGGGCCATCGCCGTTGCGGGCTATGTTTTCTTCGGCCTCTGCCACATTCTTTGCTTCGGCAGCGTAGAACGCCTGAGAGCGTGCATATCCGTCGCGCGGAGCAAGCCACATTGTTGCGAATGTTATGGCGCCGAGCACACCTACTCCGATAATCAGGTAGAATACGGTGTTCCATCCGTAGGCGTCGGCGATCAGACCCACACCGATAGCCGACAGGAACGAGCCTACGTAGCCGAACACGCCGGCAAGTCCGTTGGCTGTGGCTGCGGCTTCCTTGGTGGCCTGATTGGCCGACCCGATGCCGATAAGCGCCTGCGGGCCGTAGATGAAGAATCCGGCTCCTGCCAGAAGGGCTATCGACCCCGGAACGGGCATGTTGGGGAACAGGATGAAGAGGGCCATGAATATGGCGGCCGCGCTCATGCAGACGAGGCACATGCGGTGGGCCTTGCCGTTGAAGATATGGTCGGTGGCCCATCCGGCGGCGATGGTGCCCACGATGGCGAACATCTCGAATATGGCTACGGTCCATGCCGCGGTCTCGATGCTCATGCCACGCGACTCGGTGAGGAACTTGGGTCCCCAGTCGAGAATGCCCATGCGCATTACGTATACGAATACATTGGCGATACAGAGCGTCCATATCCAGCGGTTGGTCCACACCATGGCTCTGAGGAAGCGGCTGTGGGAGGGATTCTTGGCACCGGAGGCATTGCTCTTGCCGGTCTTTGTGCCGGGAAGTTCGGGCAATCCGACCGACTGGGGATCGTCGCGCAGGCCGAAGTAGAGCCATGCGGCTCCGAATACGGCGATTACAGCCGGAATCCAGAAGCACCACTGCCATGCATCCCAATGCTTGGCATACTGGAGAATCTGGTTCATTCCATCGGCTGTCGAGGGGTCAAGATTGAGGTTGGCGGCGATGCGGTTGATGATCTCGGGGTTGTTGCTGAGGTCGGTACCCATCGAGCCCATGATGTAGCCGCAGGCGATTACAGCAGCTCCGGCGCCGATGGAGTGGGAGGTGTTCCATATCGACATCTTTGTGGCCAGCTCGGAGGGGTGTATCCAGCAGGGGAGCAAACGCGCACACGGGGGATAGCCCACACCCTGGAAGGCCTGGTTTAGTACGATGGTGATACCCATCACCAGGATGAGCATGTTGATAAGGTCGGGGCCTTCGCTTACGCCGGTGATCCACGCCGAGATGTTTACGCCCCAGCCGAAAGCGAAGTTGCTGAGAGCGCACAGCAGCAGGCCGATAGCCATGATTGTGCGTGCGCTGAATTTGTCGACGATAAATCCGTTGGCAAACCTCGAGAAGCCGTAGATGAGCGATCCGATA
>JAHZGZ010000021.1 GCA_019420545.1 Bacteroidales bacterium
GCAAAGAAAACCGTTGCATCACTGCAGAAAGGTGAAGGACGTACTTACAGCAAGGTGATCAAGATGGAAAAATCACCCAAGACAGGCGCTTACGTCTTCAAGGAAGAGATGGTTCCCAACGATCAGGTTAAGGCCGCTCTGAAATAAGAGTATCACTATCATACACTCCATAAAAAGCGGTGTGGCGAATCCTCGCCACACCGCTTTTCAATTAAGTAGGAGATGCGCTTTCCAAGCGCATCAATTTAAAAAGTCTCACACAGAGCCGCACGGAGAGCACAGAGGCCATCCGGTTACAAGCGCCCGGTTCGCGCTATACGCGCTCTCTGGAGACCACAGAGCACCCGCGGTGCAGAGAAGCTACTTATAACAAAGTGTGGACACAAAGTGTTAATTAATTGTATAGTCTTGAAGATTATACATTTGAAAATTTGTAATCGATTTACTTATTTATTAACTTTGCCACAATACAAAATCTCAAAACCAAACAATATGGAAACGACAACATCAATCCACATCTCTAACCCATCTAAAGAGTTGGTCGCTTTCATAGAGAAAGCGCAGGAGAGAAAAAAAGAGCGCATGAAAAACGTCTGCAACAAATACCGCAGACTAATCAACGGCTAATGGAATCAATCGAGACTTTAATCCCGGATAACGAGGGCAATCATTTGGTGGTTGTCCTTTATTTTTATGATGATACTGACAAAACCGGTATATTCAATCTACCTGATGAATTTGCCGACCTTGATATTGCCGACATCAATATCAACAAACTTAGTATCCAGAAGCCGTTGAGGCTTAGCGCATTTTTTGAAATGTGCCGATGGTTGAAACAGCAATTCCTGCTCTATCCTAATGCCGTATTTTCTTTCATCTGTTCTACCGATCCATTGACGACCCGCCACACCGATATTTCTCCTGAACGCTATCGATGGAATCTGTTTGAGAATCTATATCGCAGAAATTTACAGTCATTGTCAGCTCATGGCATAAATTCGATTGAGATTACTGTCGGCCCCGATGAATTCCGCACTTATGCAAGAGTGTTTTACCGCGACAAGCACTCTCCAATAATTCATCTTGTAGTCGCCCATCTCAATAGCAAATATTCCTGATTAATAGCAACGATTTCATATAGAAGCCTGTAGGAGATGCGCTTTCCAAGCACATTGTTTTAATCCGCAGAGCGCGCAGAGGCTAATGATGCTGCATTACTTCAAATACTGTTCTCGTTAACTATTTTTAACTCATGTGATTTAGGTGATATTCTCCCTGCTTATGCTACTATTGTGAACGCGCACCGCTACTGTATCGGCTGCGGATGCATTTCCAAGAACAAAATCATTATAAAAACAACCTTAAACGACAGCATGAACAAGTGTCGGACAACAGACATCAGCTATATCCACATAGCGGAAAGACGAATCGCTGATCCGTCTCTCCACGTTTTGTATGCCGGCGTTTTACCCCCCCCGTATTTAATCCATTAAATCACAATAAGTTAGGTTCTTGTCAGCCCATTTGGCGCATTCTACCGAAGGAATGCGCCAAATGGGTTGTGCTGTTATATCCCGTTCGCAATCTTACAACAACCTCAATAATTTAACTTTTAAATCACATGAAATTAAAGAATTACTTTATCGCGGCGGCATTGTCACTCTCGACAGTGATGACCATGAGCGCACAGCAGCCTTACGCCGGATGCTGGTTCCCCGACGACGTCAGGGACTGGACACCTGAGTACGACAAGGATGCCAAATTCAACCGCTCCCGTGTACCTTTGAAGCAACGTATCACTACCCCTGAGGTGATGAAAGCCAATGCCGAGCAGGGTACTCTCGGACGTGTCATGCTCGAATCGGTATCTGCCAAAATGTGCGGACAGTGCGCCGCACAGGGTTTCGACAATTTTATCGGTTATAATCCGACCTACTGGCAGTATGTCGACAAACTCGTGAACTGGGGCGGTGCCGACGACGAGGGCATAATCGTACTTCCGCCTGCCGGTACCATCGATGCAGCCCATGCCCAAGGCGTGAAAGTATTTGCCACTATATTTTTTCAGACATCCTACAATGGCAAAGCCTGGGCTAACCAGATTACAAATGATGACAATGGAAAATTTCCATATGCCGAACAACTGTATAAAATCGCAAAATACTACGGTTTCGACGGCTACTTCATAAATGATGAAAGCGGAAACGGATTGAATGCAACATGGGAGAAATGGATTAAATTCTTCTATGATACTGCGGAGGCCGATGGAGACACTAATATGGAGATCGTATGGTACAACGCCAGTTCGGTTCCAAATGTAAACATACTTAATACTCATCCCCGTACATCGCATTTCCTTGACTATGGCGCTGAAGGGGATTATCGAGGATATGCCGCGCAACTCAATTGTACCGAGGAAGCCACATTCTCCAAAATATATGCGGGTGTAGAATGCGCCCGTGGAGGCCTCATAGGATATAGCTCCTCTTTAAATGCCGCATTTCCGCGCAGCGGGGAGCATGTAGGCTCTCTGGCGCTTTTTTGCCCCGAACAGGGTACATGGAAAGACAACGTCGACAGACTATTCTTTACTCCGGATGCCTCTGGTGAAAAAGCCTACGAAGCCATGCGCAGGACGTTTGCAAGCGAACGTGACACATGGATTGGTCGAAGCGGCAACCCGTCGGAAGTGTCACGTGAAGGCTGGCGCGGATTCTCCGGTTGTATCGTCGAGCAGTCGACTATCGACGCGTTCCCGTTCATATCGTCGTTCAACGTCGGCAACGGCAAACACCGTTTTGCAAAAGGCGTGAAAATGGGTACCCGCGACTGGAGCCACTCGGGCATGCAGAGCTATCTGCCTACATGGCGCTACTGGATCGAAAACGGCAACTCACTGTCGGTATCAATCGACTGGGACGACGCTTATAGCGGCGGCAACTCTATGCTTGTATCCGGCACTCTTGCCACAGGATCTCATATGATGCGCCTCTACAAGACCATGGCATCATGCAACGGAGGGACAGTACGCCTCGTATACAAGAGCAACAACACTACCGTGCCCGTACTCCATCTCTCTACCGCAAGCTCCGTCAACCCCGACACCGAGATCAAGGCTAAAGGCATATCGCAGAGCAACGGATGGACGGTAGCCGAATACGACCTCGCCTCAGTTGCCGGAAAGACCATATACATGGTGGCATTCGACCTCAAGGCCGACGCTACGGTAAACAACTACGAAATGCGCCTCGGCCAGATAAATATTATCCCTGCCGGATATTCACCCGCTCCCGTCAATATCGAAAATCTCACTCTCGGCAATGAGCTCGGCGACATGGGTGGCGATATGCGCGTCACCTGGGATTGGGCCGAAAATGCCGATCTTGATCATTTCGACATCTATACCCAGAGCCTTTCCGGCAAACGCACTCTTGTAGGCCAGACACGCGACGAGGGTTTCTATATCCCCGCAATCACCCGTGAAGGCACCGACTCGTCGGTAGACATCATTGTCATACCTGTGATGAAAGACGGCAGTGAAGGCACCGCGCAGACACAGACTGCCGGATACCCGCAAGCACAGGCACCAAAGGTAACATTAAAATCAGAGACCTCTTACGTAAAAGTCGGTCAGGTATTCACCCTCACGGCAGAGGGAACATATAATCCCGATAAATGCAAATGGACACTTCCCGACGGACTTATGCTTGCGGGAGGATGCGACGGTACTGAGTTCACCATAAAAGTGAAGGCCACAGCCGTCGGAAAATATGGCGTAAAAGCCGAACTGACCAACGAGATAGGCACCGGCTCAGCAGAAGGTTTTGCAGTAGAGGTACGCTCGGCAAACGATTATGCAGACATATGCAATATAGCTCTTAAAAAGGAGGTGATTGAGGCAAGTGCATCCGACACGTACCGTAATGTTAAGGAACTACTTGTAGACGGCGACTATACCCTTATTCCATGGCGCTCGTCGGGCAAGAAACCTTATGCCGTCGTCGATCTTGGCGAAGAATGTACAATATATGGTTTCGGCATATTTGACTGCAATTCGGCCGGACAAAGCACATATAAGAATATCAACAACTATTCCATCGAAGTCAGTGCCGACGGCACCAATTACTCTGAGGTAGTAAATGCAACCGGTCGCATGAGCGATAATATAAAGCGTGACTATATAGAACCCGTGAAGGCCCGCTATGTAAAATTATCGCCCTATGATGATCTGCCTGTTTCCGTACGCATATATGAGTTTGAGGTATATGGATGTCCCACGGTATCTTTGAAGATGGATCTTCAGGACAATCTGACTATCGAGGCAGAAGCACCCACGAAGGTCACCGTAAACTATGATCTCAACGGAATGGAGCGTGCCGGCAATTTCAATTGTAATGTCATCGCCGCTAATTCCGACCTCTCGGTAAGCAATGTGACAGAGGACAAAGACTCGCATACCTTCACGTTTGATGTGACCGGCATAAAGAAATTCGGTACATCATCGATAAAGGTTACCCTTACCAACGGTGAAATGGTACGTGAGCGTACTATAAATGTCAGCATCGATGTC
>JAHZGZ010000210.1 GCA_019420545.1 Bacteroidales bacterium
GAATGCAGAACTTCTGACTTTCGCACTGTATTCTCCCGACGACCGCTTCGATCAGACTTTTCTCAACAACTATGTCAAAATCAATGTCGAGCCCCGGCTGAAACGTATCAGCGGTGTTGGCAAGACACAGCTTTTCGGCTCCAACTACAGTATGCGCCTGTGGCTGAAGCCCGACAGGATGGCGCAATACGGACTTATTCCCGACGATATTTCAAACGTTCTTGCCGGGCAGAACATAGAGGCTGCCACCGGCTCTTTCGGTGCCAATCATCAGACGGCGAATGAATACACGATGAAATATCGCGGACGTCTCTCTACGGCAGAAGAGTTCGGTGAACTGGTTGTCAAATCTTTGCCCGGCGGTGATGTGTTGCGCCTGAAGGATGTTGCGGATGTGGAACTCGGCGATGAGTATTACAACTACTCGTCGGAGGTGAACGGACATCCCGCCGCCATGATGCTGATAAATCAGAAAGCAGGGTCAAACGCTTCAAGCACAATCAACGAGATACACGAGGTTTTTGACGACATCAGGGGCAGTCTGCCGGATGGTGCGGAATTTGTAGTGCTTACCGATACAAACAAGTTTCTCTATGCCTCAATCCATTCTGTGATACGCACTCTGCTCGAAGCCATATTGCTTGTGGTGATTGTGGTTTATGTGTTCCTTCAGGATATAAAATCGACGCTGATTCCCACAATTTCGATCTTCGTCTCCATAATCGGAACATTCGCCGTTATGTCGCTGATTGGATTTTCAATCAATCTTCTTACGCTTTTCGCCCTTGTGCTGGCAATCGGGACGGTGGTCGATGACGCGATAGTGGTGGTAGAGGCGGTGCAGGCGAAATTTGATGAAGGATACCGCTCGCCGGTGCTTGCCGCCGACGATGCCATGAAGAGTGTGTCGTCAGCCGTGCTGACTTCCACAATAATATTCATGGCCGTTTTCATTCCGGTGGCGATGATGGGAGGGACTTCCGGCTCGTTCTACGCCCAGTTCGGCATCACGATGGCCGTGGCGGTCGGCATATCGGCAATCAATGCTTTTACGCTGTCTCCGGCTCTTTGCGCACTGTTGCTCAGACCCTATACCGATGAAGAAGGTAATGCGAAAAATAATTTCGCAGCTCGTTTCCGCAAGGCGTTCAACGCCGTTTTCAACCACATTAGCAACCGCTATGTGCGTGGCGTGCTGTATGTAGTTCACCGCAGATGGCTGCTATGGAGCGTAATCGGTGTGTCAATAATGCTGCTCGTGATTATCATGAATGTCACCAAGACCGGGCTTATCCCGCAAGAGGATACCGGTACGGTATTGGTGAGCATGAACACAAAACCCGGCTCGTCGATGGCTCAAACACAAAAAGTCATGGACCGGATAAATCATAGTCTTGACAGCATAGGCGAGATTGAATACAATGGTGCTGTCGCCGGTTTCTCCTTCAACGGTTCCGGTTCATCACAAGCCATGTATTTTATGACGCTGAAAGACTGGAAAGAGCGTAAAGGCGACGGTCAGTCGGTCGAGGATGTGATAGAGAAAATCTATGCCCATACATCTGACATTCCGGATGCCACTGTATTTGCCATGTCACCCCCTATGATTGCCGGCTATGGTATGGGCAACGGTTTCGAGCTGTATCTTCAGTACAAGTCCGGCGGAGATATAAATGCCTTCAAGAAAGAGGCGGACAAGTTTGTCGAGGCGTTGTCCCGGCGTCCCGAAATCGGCGAGGTATATTCATCCTTCGCCACGGATTATCCACAGTATTGGGTGGATATCGACGCGGCAAAATGCGAGCAGTCGGGGGTTTCGCCGTCAGATGTGCTGTCCACTCTGGCAGGCTACTATACCGGCGGCTATGTGTCGGACTTCAACCGTTTCTCCAAGCTCTACCATGTTACTATGCAGGCACCGTCTGAATACCGCATCAATCCGGAATCGCTGAATATGATGTATGTGCGTACATCAGACGGTTCGATGGCTCCTCTCAGCCATTTCGTGCGTCTGACAAAGACTAATGGACCTTCAGATCTTACCCGCTTCAATCTGTTCAACGCCATAGCCATCAACGGCACTCCGGCACCGGGCTACAGTTCCGGTCAGGCAATAAAGGCTATTGGCGAGACTGCGCAGAAGGTGCTTCCGTCATCCTACGGATATGAGTTCGGCGGCCTGTCGCGCGAGGAGAGCAAGACAACCAACAACGCCACGTTAATTTTCATTCTATGTTTCGTGCTTGTCTATCTGATATTGTGCGCTCTCTACGAAAGCCTGTTCGTACCGTTTGCCGTGCTGCTTTCGGTGCCTTGCGGACTGATGGGAAGTTTCCTGTTCGCGTGGATGTTCGACCTTGAGAACAATATCTATATGCAGACAGGATTGATTATGATTATCGGACTTTTGGCAAAGACAGCAATTCTGCTCACGGAGTATGCCGAAAAGCGCCGTGCTGAAGGGATGTCCCTGGTAAAGGCGGCATACAGCGCCGCCAAGGTGCGTCTGCGCCCGATTCTGATGACGGTGCTGGCGATGGTATTCGGACTTGTGCCGCTGATGCTGGCACACGGAGTCGGAGCAAACGGCAGCCGTTCTCTTGCCACAGGTGTAATCGGCGGCATGATAGTCGGCACACTGGCTCTGCTTTTCCTTGTGCCGTCGCTGTTCATTGTGTTTCAACATATTCAGGAACAAGTAATGCGTAAAAGATGAAAAATACTGTATTGATCATATTGTCTCTTCTGACGCTATCCGGTTGCGGCACTTACAGCCGCTATACAAGCCCGGAGGTATCGACCGAAGGCCTGTACCGTAATTTATATGAGGCAAACGACACTTCGACAATCGCTTCATTGCCGTGGCGCGAGATGTTCGCCGACACCTGTCTCCAGTCGTTGATTGAAAAAGGTTTGTCTGCCAATACTGATTTGAACATCGCCCGACTGCGTGTCGAAGCGGCGGAAGCCTCTCTGTCAGCGGCAAAACTGGCTTATCTTCCGTCTGTGGGGCTGACTGGGGAAGGAGGTGTTAGCCGATACGACGGAAGCACTGCCAAGACCTATAACATCGGTGCGGGAGCGAGTTGGGAACTTGACATATTCGGAAAACTGACCTCCGCGAAACGTGGAGATATAGCAGCATTGGAAGGAAGTCGTGATTACCGGCAGGCGGTTCAGACGCGCCTCATCGCCACAATCGCTGACAGTTATTATACGCTTGCCATGCTTGACGCCCAGCTTGAAATCAACGGCAGGACGCTTGAAAACTGGCGCAATACGGTAAAGACCCTTGAGGCTTTGAAAAGGGTTGGCAAATCCAATGAGGGGGGAGTGTTGCAGGCAAAGTCAAGCGTAATGGAACTCGAGGCTTCCCGTCTGGCTATCCTCAAAAGCATTTCAGAGACAGAAAACGCCTTGTCCTCTGTTCTTGCCATGCCTTCGCAGACAATACGGCGTGGGAATTTGAGAGATGCGTCTTTCCCGGATACCATTTCCATAGGAGTGCCTTTGCAACTGCTTTCCAACCGGCCCGATGTGCGGAACGCTGAGATGAATCTCGCACAGGCTTTTTATACTACAAATGTTGCGAGAGCCGCCTTTTATCCGAGCATCACCCTTTCCGGCACTCTCGGGTGGACAAACAACGGCGGTGGAATCATAACCAATCCGGGACAGTGGCTGCTTAACGCAATCGGCTCACTTACTCAGCCATTGTTCAACCGTGGCACCAATATCGCCAATCTGAAAATAGCCAAAATACAACAGGAGGAAGCTCGGTTATTGTTCCAACAGTCGCTACTTGATGCCGGGAAGGAGGTAACCGATGCCTTGACCGCATGGCAGACGGCAAAATCACAGATTGACATTTCAGAGCGTCAGGTCGAGACCTTGAATGAAGCTGTACGCAAGACCCAACTATTGATGCGACATTCAGACACGACCTATCTTGAAGTGCTGACAGCCCAGCAGACACTTCTCAATGCGGAAATGACTCTCGCGCAACGACGCTTCGACCGCATACAAGCCGTCATCAACCTCTATCATGCTCTCGGAGGAGGTATAAAATAAAAGCATAGTAGCTATATTATTGAGAAAATGAAGTCAGGCTGCCTTTAGTTTCTAAGAGTCGGATTATTTTTGTTATTAGATAAGCTTGATTTCCGTGGCAGATGCGTAACTTTGCGGTCATGAAAGCGACGCGCGGTATAATATTGGCGATTCTGACGGCGGTATGTGGAGTATCGGCGGTATGGGCCTGTACGAGTGCCATAGTCGGAGCCGGAGCGAGTGCCTCGGGGCGCATGCTTCTGTGGAAGCATCGCGACACCGGCACGGAGCACAGCTTCGTGGCGCATGTCACGCCGGCAGAAGGACAGGATGGTCTGGAGTATGTGGCCCTGTTCAATGGCGGAGATTCGCTGTTGCGGGAAGCATGGGTCGGCGTGAACGAGGCTGGCTTTGCCGTGATGAATACGGCAAGCTATAATCTGGCTCCTGATACGGCTCTCCTGCGTGACCGCGAGGGTACGGTTATGGCCATGGCTCTTGCGGTGTGCCGCAATGTGTCGGATTTCGACAGTCTGCTGCGTGTGTTGCCCCGTCCGATGGGCGTACAGGCCAATTTCGGAGCGGTTGATGCAGCGGGCTACGGCGCGTATTTCGAGACTTGCGATACCGGTTTTCGTCGAATTGATCTTGCGCGTCCCGACACCATGATTGTCCGCACCAATTATAGCCATACCGGGAAGAATGATGGCGGATTCGGGTATATCCGCGAGGCCTCGGCTGTACATCTGCTTGAGCCGATGGTGGCCTCGCACAGAGCCACTCCACAGGAGATATTCGATTCAGTATCGTGCAGCTTTTACCATTCGCTGTACGGTTACGATCCGGTCGCTGCCGATACGGCTGCCGTATGGCTGGTCGATCAGGATTTTATTCCGCGATATTCTACCGGAGCGAGTGTAGTAATCGAGATTCCGGTTACGGGAGAAGACTGTCGCGGAGCGGTAATGTGGACGGCTTTGGGCTATCCGCCCTGTGCCGAGCTGTTGCCGGTCACTCTCGACTCGATACCTCCGGGCCTTGGGGCAGAGGGGCTGGCGTGGCGTTCGCCGTTGTGTGACCGTGCCGTCGAGGCCAAACACCGGATTTTTCCGATAAGCCGCGGATCGGGCAGTCATTACATATATCTTCCCGAACTTCGCCGTGTGCTTGGCGCGAAGAGTAGTGCGCGTGCGTACTGAAACCGCAGTTTTCTCCTATAATGATATAATTCATCATACTATATACTTTCATTATACTATACAATAAAAAATATGAAACCTGCACTTGCAACTGTACTGCTGCTTATTGTATCAAATGTGTTCATGACTCTTGCGTGGTACGGACATCTCAAGCTGCAGAGCAGCGGTGTATCAAGCAACTGGCCTTTGTATGTAGTAATTTTGCTCAGCTGGGGTATAGCGCTGATCGAGTATATGTTTATGATTCCGGCCAACCGTATAGGGTTTGACGGGAACGGCGGTCCGTACTCACTCGTTCAGTTGAAGGTGATGCAGGAGTGTATCACACTTGTAGTGTTTACTGTATTCACGATGATAGCTTTCAAAGGTACGCATATAGGCTGGAACCATATCGCGGCGTTTGTGCTGCTTGTGATAGCCGTATACCTTGTGTTTATGGACAGCAAGTAGCGCAACTGCTTCCCATGGAACATACAGCACAATCCGGAAGTATTATAGGCCGGATAAAAAGAAAAGAGAGGGATGCCACCACGGCGTCTCTCTCTCTTTTATGCCTGAAAAAGTGAATCACAGGCAATCCAAATATCCATAAACAGATAGAAAAGATAAAGGAGTATATTCTAAAATCGAAGGATAGCCGTATACATAAGTATACATCCCCGATTTTCGGTATGCAAAGTTATAGTAAAAATATTAAAAGCTGATTAATATTAAGGAAAAATTTCGTTAATTGGCTTGATTTTCTTCAATAGCAAGCACTTTTACACCGATAGAACGGTTTTTTATCTTCGGCGAACCTTTGTAATATACTTTGCCGGAACTTGCTCCGCTTACGGTAAGCACGTCAGTGGCAGTACACTGTACATAGCCGGTGCCGAGCATCGAACATTTGACGTCGACCGAGGTGACATCATCGGCCTGTATTGAACCTGTTCCGATGAGGCTGTATTTTGCTTTGGCCGCACTTCCCGATATGGCCATGACGCCATTGCCGGTCTCAAGCGACGCGTCGAGGTAGTTGGTGTCGATATTTCGGATTGAAATCTGACCGTTGCCGATGAGGCGTGCGCGGAATGCGGGGGTCGGCTCAACGGTAGCTACACGCACCAGTGAGTCGCCCGAGTTTTCAACTTTTGTAAGAAAGCGTGAATACACGGTGACTACGGGCAGCCCTGTATAGTTGGCTCCATCGGTAGAAAGCTGTATCTCGAGGGTCTGCTTGTTGTTGGAGAACATCAGCAACGACGCCATTTCGGGTGTGGTGGTGAAGCGTGCGAAACCTGCAGAATCGGCGCTGGCACGGTATTCGACGGTCACACCTTCGATTACTTTCAGGGCAGTGAAGTCGTTGACCGCTATCTCATATTTTCTGACGGAGTTGTCGATAGGTTCGGCTGCGAAGAGCGATGCGGCTGCCATTGCCGCAGTTGCGATTGTGAGGATAAACTTTTTCATATTCAAGAAAATTCCAGTGGGGAGAGGCTCGTGATGATTATTCGGATGGGAGTATATCGGTTTCTATATGGTTGAGTATTGCATCGAGTTCGGGCCAAGTGTCGGCACGAAGCATTGCTATACGGGTTTCGCGGAAGTTTGGTATCCCTTTGAAGAGAGGCGATGCCGCAAGATGTCGGCGTATGTGGAGTATGCCGCGGTGTTCGTCGATATTGGCGATGCTTTCGGTAATCTGGCGGCGCAGCAGGCGGAACTTTGTAGTGTTGCTGAGCGGCTCCGGCGGCAGATTATTCAAGGCGCGGGCTACGTCATGGAATATCCATGGGGCACCTATCGACGCACGTCCTATCATCACTCCGTCGACACCGTATCGGTCGAAAGCTTCGACAGCCTTCTGCGGGGTGGTGATATCTCCGTTGCCGATCAGGGGGATATGAAGACGCGGATTTTCCTTCACTCGTGCGATCATTTCCCAATCGGCTTCGCCGGTATACATCTGCGAGCGTGTACGTCCGTGTACCGTCAAGGCCTGTATGCCGCAGTCCTGAAGCTGCTCCGCGAGATCGACGATTATCTTTGAGTCATGATCCCATCCGAGACGGGTCTTAACCGTAACGGGAATGTGCACCGCATTGACCACTGCGCGGGTGATCTCAAGCATTTTCGGTATGTCGCGAAGCATTCCTGCTCCCGCACCTTTACCGGCCACTTTTTTTACCGGACATCCGAAGTTGATATCGAGAATGTCAGGCCCTGCAGCCTCGACAATTGCTGCAGCCTCGACCATAGGCCCTACTTCGCGTCCATAGATCTGTATGGCGGTGGGGCGTTCGTGGGGATCTATATGGAGCTTGCGCGTGGTTGCACTGATATTGCGTATCAGCGCGTCGGCACTGACAAATTCGGTATATACCATATCGGCGCCCTGCTCTTTGCAGATAAGGCGAAAGGAGTGGTCGGTGACGTCCTCCATCGGAGCGAGCATCACTGGCCGCGGGCCGAGATCTATGGTTCCTATCTTCATCGGTAATGGGTTATTACTTATGCGAAGTTAATAATTATTCGCGTGAAAAGAGCGTATGTTATCGTATGAGAACCGGGAAATTTGCTAAAAAGAGCATAAATGGGCAAAATCGGCTAAATTTTTAGTGGAATATGCCAAATGTCAGCCGAAAGTGAGTATGGAGCACTTCTCGGGCATAACAGACTCGGCAGCCATGCGTATATTTTCGGACGTCAGTGACATAATGCGCTCCACAATCTCCTCCTGAGGGGCCACATGGCCGTTGAAGAGAAGGGCGCGGCCTGTCGAAAGAGCCATCTGCTCGCGGTTTTCCGCGGCGACGATTGTCTGTCCGACATACTGTTTCTTGGCGGCGGTAAGAGTGCGCTCTTTCAATGGCGTATCCGCCAGGCGGCGCAGAGTGTCGAAAATGATGCGCCGGCACGGCTTCACATGCTCGGGATCACATCCGTAATATATGGTAAGCTCTCCGCAGTCGGTGAAAAGCGATGTGTAGGCATCCACCGAATAGACGTATCCGCGGCGTTCGCGCAGAGCCACGTTGAGCAGCGAGTTCATACAAGGGCCACCGATTATGTTGGTAAGCAGAGAGTAAGCGCGGTTCTTGTCAGCATACATGCCAGGTATACGTGCGCCGATTATGGTATGGGACTGGTGAGTGCCGAGGTCGCGGAATGTATCGAATGGGACTACTTCGGGTGGCACTATTCGTCTGACCTCAGTGTCAGGGTGATTGAAATGACCCATATATCTTTCGGCTATAGATATTACACGGTCGGGACGTGTCGGGCCCATGTAGAAAAGCACCATATTGCCCGGCGTATAGTAGCTGTCGAGAAATTCACGGCATGTGGCCGGAGTGAACGACTTTATGGCAGCCTCCGTGCCGAGTATATTATGGCCTAATCCGGAACCGGCAAACAGTAGTTCGTTAAAATCATCGAAAATAGCCTCGGAAGGGGAGTCGAGATACGAATCTACTTCATCGAGCACCACCTCACGCTCGCGGTCGATCTCAGCTTCCGGGAAACGGCTGCGGCTTACCAGATCGGCTATCAGCTCGACTGCACGCGTGAGATTGCCGGCGGGAAATGAGGAGTAGACTGTTGTGGCCTCTTCGGAGGTGAAGGCGTTTAGCTCTCCTCCTACCGATTCCATTCGGTTGATGATATGCCATGAGCGGCGCCGGTCGGTACCTTTGAATATGGTATGCTCTACAAAGTGAGCGAGACCGAACTGGTCAGTGTTTTCGTTGCGGCTTCCGACCATCACGCATAATCCGCAGTACTCCACTTCGGAAGCACAGTAGCGGTGCACTATCCTCAGGCGATTGCTGAGAGTGTGGTAAGTAAGGGGTGTTGAATAGTCTTTTGCCATATTTATGAGATAGATTTGGAACAGTTGAAGTAGGTAGCAAAAAAAATTACTCGTCATCACGACGAATAATCTTCTTACCTTAAATCTAATACCATGAAAAACTGATGCAAAGATAGCACTTAGTTTTTATTTAGCAAAATTATGTGGAAAAATTCCTGCCTAATTAACAGAATTTAAGCAAAAAGTCTGTTTGACATTGTTAAATACGTACAAAAACATCGTATCTGGCCGGAATGCGGTCGCTGACTGGCTGCAGGGTTACTTCTGCGCGTGGGGTGCTGCGGGGAGATATTTGTCGAGAACGCTGACCACCTGCGCGGCGAGAGCCGAGTATCCGGCAGGGACAGGATGGCATCCGTCGCCTCCGATATAATATTCGGTGTGGCCGGCCATTACCTTGTCGAGCGGGTTGATCTCAATGCCGAGCGGCTTGATGTGGCGCCGGGCTATCTCGTTGCGTGCGGTGCCGCGCATCGACTGTTTGGTAAGGCGCGTCATATCCTCCTTTTCATAAAGAGGAGTACAGTTGGCCCATATCAGGCGTGCGTCGGGAGCGTATTTCGCAAAGAGGGCGAGGAGTTCGGGGAAAGCGCGGTCATATTCCTCTTCGGTATAATCCATTCCGTGGAGGCCGTTGTTGAAATGGATCACGTCGAAAGATGTATTTTTCAGCACGTGCTCCACCTCCTCAAGATAAGCGGGATCGCCAAGGCTCTTGGAGGTTGACAGACGTCCGACGTATGCGCGGTCTTCCAGTGCTTTCTCGACTTCGGGGTGGTAGCCGCGTGTGATGGAGTTGCCGAGGAGAAGCACATGGGGTTTGTCGGTGCGGTTGGCTCCCGGGATAAATATGTCGGCCCATTCGATGTATTCACGTGCGATATGGCCGGACGCAGGCTCGGCGGCATTGATCGTGGAATGGATGGGAGAGAATGCGATTGTGAATGCTGTTGTAAGTAAAAGAACTGTTTTTTTCATGATGCGGTGATTTTCCGCAAATATAGATTGATACGATTAACGGAATGGTTAAATCACGCTTAAAACAGAATTAAAATCCTGAGTCAGCATTCCGCGCTTGCAGAAAATGCTTTACGTGCGAGCATTCTGTGTCCGATACGGCAATAAAGGCATTTGTGGGTCTCGCAATATTCCCGGCGGAGCTGGATCAATGCCTGCGACGTGAATGCGTCGGGGCATTTCACTCCTGCCGATGCAAAAATGTTGACTACCGAGTTGCTTTCGGGCGGGAGCTCCTGCAACAGCGTGATGGCGGCATCGTGACATTGCGGCAGATTGTGGCTTGTGCCCCACGCATATAAGATTGGTGCGGCTACGTTGATAGCGAGGATGCGCCGCGACGAAATGCTGAGCAGTGTTGGGAGATCCGGCGATTCTTTTCCGAAGTGATAATGTGTTTCCCAATAGCCTGTAAGCGGGGCGTTGAAGAGGGCGAGGATCTCTTCGGCATTTTTTGCTTCGGTTATCGCGCTCATCAGCTTGAAACCGCCGAAGAGCATTGCGGCAAGGAAAGCGATGCGGCGGTGGGGGAAGTTGGCCGGACGCATCCGGGCCATTTTCCAGCCCAATGATGCGGGAGGCGTGAGGCTGAATTTGTGGGAGAGAAAGCTATACTCGCGTTGCAGCAATTCAACATAGCGGTCATTGCCCGTGTCGGAGGGGAGCAGGCCGGCCTGCCCGAACAGCAGGGCTTGGATCGACAGCATGGAGTCGCTGTGTTTGCCTGCCGCCGCCAGCGGGATGCTTGCCGCGAGGCGTTCGAAGGGATCGGAATTGACGCCGAATCCGAGTGCGCGTGCGAGGGTGATGAAGCATGCCGATTCCCAGTCGCCGTTGGTGCGATGCAATATATCATGAACACGGTCGGCCTTGGCGTGAAGGCGTTCGAAAGCAAGACGGTCGAGCCATCCGCGCAGATGTACCCTTTCGAGGCACCGGATTTCCTGTGCGCAGGGGAGCGTGGGGGCCGCAGCCGCGTTGACGAGCGATGAATAGCTTGTGTGGAAATCCGAGGCGCATTCCATGCGCAGTTGCGGTATGATCTGTCCGTCGGCACGCCGTATGGCCATATCGTCGTGACGCACAACATGGAGTATCACCGATTCATAGGCCGGATCCCCGTCGTGGTGATGGCGGTGCCAGTCGGATGCGCGCACATGTATCTCCACGTCGCCTGCCCATGTCTGGTCGCCGATCATAATTTTGGCGTTGAAGAAATCGGGCCCTGCGTCGGTGTTAAGCCTCCCGGGATCAAGCACCTGGATACGCCGTCCGTCGACGGTAGCCATCTGTGCGGGCATCCACAGGCGATGCTGCCATATGTATTGCATCAATCGCTCCATTTCAAACGCAAAGAAAAGATAATTTATTGAGATTGCCAACATTCCTGTGATAAAATGATTGGACGAGATACGTAAATATACTTATTTTGTTTCGCGGCGAAAGCGATTATTTGCAAAATGTAATTGTATAATAAGAATAAATCGCTAACTTAGCCGACATAAACCGAAAATCAATCTCATTTCAATGAAATTAGCTGAAATTTTGCGCGGGGCGGCAATAGCCTTCGCAATCGCTCTGAGTCCGCTTGCATCCAACGCTTCTGCGCCGGTGTGGATAACTGCCGATGGCGCCAATGTCGACCGACCGAACAGCTGGATTACGTATTCCAGGGATGTCAGTCTGAAAAAAGTGCCGAAAAGTGTCGTATTGGATATCGCCGCCGATACCAAGTACTGGCTTTATGTCAACGACAGCCTCGCTGTGTTTGAGGGTGGGCTGAAACGCGGTGCGGCTCCTGACATGTCGTATTATGACAGTGTGGAGATAGCTCCTCTGATGCATAAGGGGGAGAACAATATAAGAGTGCTTCTGTGGCATTTCGGTAAAGACGGTTTTTCCCACATGAGCAGTGGCAAGGCGGCGCTGATTGTGCGCTGTCCGCAGATTGAGGAGCTTAATTCCGGAGCCGGATGGCTGAGCCGTGTCGAGGATGCCTACGGCACGATGGTGTCGCCGGTGCCCAACTATCGCCTTGCGGAGTCCAATATCAGCTATGACGCGCGTAAGGCCAGGCCGTTAGGGGTGGGATTACGCCCATCGGCTGAGCTTGGAGGATGGGGTGCCGAACCCTGGGGCGCTCTTGTGACACGGCCTATACCACAGTGGCGTGATTACGGGGTGACACGCGTGGAATTCGTGCGCAAAAGCGCCGGCGAGGGGCTTGACTCAATTATCGCGGTGCTGCCGTGCAATATACAGATTACGCCGCTCTTTGTGGTAAACGATCCGAAGGGTGGGCGCGCCATAGGCATATCGACCGATCATTCGTTTGCCGGCGGTACCGACAATATCCGCGCCGAATACATCACACGCCCCGGTCGTCAGGAGTATGAATCGTTCGGATGGATGAACGGAGAGCGACTATATCTTACCCTCCCTTCGGATGTGGAGGTAGAAGAACTGGCATACCGCCGCACGGGATATGATACCGAAGTTGCCGGTACATTTACATGCGATGACGATTTTTATACACGCTTCTGGGAGAAGGCCATGCGCACTCTGTCGGTGAACATGCGCGACACGTGGTTCGACTGTCCCGACCGCGAGCGCGCCCAATGGTGGGGCGACGTGGTGGTGCTGATGGGTGAGGCGTTCTACACCTATTCCCACACGTCCCACAGCCTGATGCGCAAGGCTATATGCGAACTGTGTGCATGGCAGCATCCCGACGGGGCGCTCTCGTCGCCTATTCCGGGCAACTACAAGCACGAACTTCCGGCCCAGATGCTTGCGTCAGTTGGTCTGTACGGCTTCTGGAACTACTATATGAGCACCGGCGACAGCACCATACTCACGGAGGCATATCCTGCCGTGAAACGCTATCTGTCGCTCTGGAAACAGGACAAGACCGGGCTGACAGCCCTGCGCAAAGGAGGCTGGAACTGGGGTGACTGGGGCGACAACCGCGACATGCGCCTGATTTATGCCGGATGGCACTACATGGCCCTCGACGCTGCGGCCCGCATGGCCGACGTGCTCGGCAAGCCTGATGATGCGGCAGCATACCGCACGACCATGGATGAGGTGAAGCGCGGTTACAACCGTTGCTGGAACGGATATGCCTACCGGCATCCGTCGTACCATGGCTCGACCGACGACCGCGTGCAGGCACTTGCCGTGATCTCCGGTATCGCCGGCGAGGATAAATATCCAGCGCTGTTTGAAACGCTCAAGACCCAGGAACATGCGAGTCCTTACATGGAGAAGTATGTCATGGAATCGCTTTTCCGGATGGGATAGGGTGATTATGCCATGGAACGCACACGCAGGCGCTTCGGCCCGATGGTCGACAATCCCGATTATTCCACGCTGTTTGAGGGGTGGGGTATCGGCAAGGAAGGATATGGCGGGGGGACGACCAACCATGCCTGGAGCGGTGGCGCTGTCACCGTCATAGGTCAGTATCTTTTCGGAGTTGAGCCTGTTGAGCCGGACTACCGCCTGTTTAAGATCGATCAACATCCGGCACTTTTCCGCAAGGGGTCGATCACGGTTCCGTCGGTTGCCGGTGACATCCTCTCGGGCTATGAGCTTGCCGACGACGGCACAATGGTAATGAGTGTTGGCATTCCCGCCGGGGCGCAAGCGTTGGTATATATTCCCGCCGAAT
Source organism: Bacteroidales bacterium (assembly GCA_019420545.1). Lineage (GTDB taxonomy): Bacteria > Bacteroidota > Bacteroidia > Bacteroidales > Muribaculaceae > Muribaculum. The sequence goes on from JAHZGZ010000210.1 coordinate 13,796, forward strand.
CACCCGAAAAGGTAACTGTAGCGGGCAACAAACAGCTTGACAAGGTCGCTGTGGCCGACAGTTCGCGCCCAGTAAAGGGGAAGCTGTGCTATCGTTTCCCGGCCGGACGGTATGAGATACGGGTAGCCCGATAGGGTCAGCGCAAGGCCGTCCGGTGGTCAATTGCGCGTCAATTGTGAGGATACCGGCAATAATTTTTGCGGAAAACTTTGCGGTACAACGGATTATTACTAACTTTGCACCGTTTTAGCGCAATCTCTGGCTGGACAAGCGGCCCGCTACATTGCGTAATTATTACATTATTAATTCATTACGAACTAAAAATGGACTTAATCAAAGTAGCCGAAGAGGCATTTGCCACCGGCAAGCAGCACCCCGATTTCGGTCCCGGCGACACCATCACCGTGGCTTACCGTATCAAGGAGGGTAACAAGGAACGTATCCAGCAGTACCGTGGTGTTGTTATCCGCATCTCGGGCGAGGGCAACAAGAAACGTTTCACCGTTCGCAAGATCAGCGATAACATCGGTGTAGAGCGTATCTTCCCCATCGAGTCACCGTTTATCGACTCGATCACAATCAACAAGTATGGCAAGGTGCGTCGCGCCAAGCTCTACTATCTTCGCAATCTTACCGGCAAGAAAGCTCGTATCAAGGAGCGCCGCGTAGTGAAGTAAGCAGCCCCCGCAATCCGCATTCAAACGCATCAAAGCCCCGCAATCCATTCGATGGTATGGCGGGGCTTCGTTGTATCCGTATCACGCATCAAGACTGTCGTCCTCGTCATTGTCGCGGCGGCGCGGTGACAGGGCCGTGAGTACCCATAGGAATATCGCGCATACTACGGCCGACGATACGAGCGACAGCACCTCGGTGTTGGCGTTTTCCGTACCGAAAAGCACGAGGAAAAGGAATCCTCCGAGCAGTGCGCCGCATATGCTTACACATACGGCCAGTGTCACGTTTCTCACACGCGGTATGAGTTTTCCTACCATGAAACCGCCGATAATGCCTACCACGGTCCATGTGATCCATAAAGATGCTCCCATATTCAGTTGTTTTTTTGTTGATCGTGTCGTGAAACAGCCGTGATTATGCCTGCCAGTACTCGAAGATGGTGAGCCATAGCAGGAGCAGGATTACGAGTACGCTTACGCCAATCCACATCCATAGCTGAGTGGAGCTGTAATGGCGGTGCTGTAGATGGCGGTCGTATTCCTCCTGACGGGCCAGTCGCTCGTTGAGTCTCCGTTGTTGTCTATCTTCCATAGGATTCAAGTTTGGAAATAAATAGCTGAAAGCATATCCGCATATGCATCAATGCCTGATTGTCATATTGTACAACAAGGGAAGTGGCGCGATGGTTCTGATATGGAGTGGTGAAAAAGGCGGGAGGTCAGCAGCCGAGTATCGTGCGCAATGTCTCGAGCTGAGACAGCCATAGATCGCGGGCATCGTCGATGTCGGACGGTAGGGCGAAATCTGTTACAAGCAACGAGGTGGAGTCGGTCATCTCTCCGGTAACTATTTTCATTTCGAAGTAGTCGCGCAACGAATCTCCGTTCCAGCGCAGACGTAGTGATGAGTCGGTGCGTTGTGCCACTATCGATGCTGTCTGTTGGGTTCCTCCGTCCCATATGAATGTAAACCGCTTGCCCTGAAGGGTTACCTCGTCGGCAAACCATTCCTTGAGGCCTGACGGTGTAGATATGTAGGGCCACAAAATCGACGGAGGTATGCTCTTGAAGTCGATCTCAATTTGAAATTTCTGTTTTTCCATGGGCTAAGACAGAGTTGTTGAATGATATTGTGCAAATATATGGGAAGAATATAAATTGTGCAAATAATAAAACACGAAAGGGTCAGC
>JAHZGZ010000211.1 GCA_019420545.1 Bacteroidales bacterium
GCCTGCAAGGAACTCGGCTACACCGAGCTACCGTGCAAAATCCTTAATACTGAAACTGACGTAAAGAAACTGAGGGAGTATGCCACAAAGGACAATGTGAACTTCGGGGAGAACGACCTCGATGTGATGACTAACGAGTGGGATAAAACGGAACTTGCAGACTGGGGTGTCGAATTTGCCCCGGAGAAGCCGGCCGATGAGTTTAAGGAGCGGTTTGACTCTATAACCGATGAAACCGCAATCTATCCTCTGGTCCCCAAATATGATGAGAAACACGAGTTGTTCATCATTCAGTCAGGCAACGAGGTTGACAGCAACTGGCTCCGTGAGCGGCTGGGTATGCAGCGCATGAAGTCCTACAAGACCGGTAAGGTAAGTAAGAGCAACGTTATCGACGTTAAAGATGTTCGTATCGCATTGGAGGGCGAAAGGAAATGAGCAATCTCAAAATCGTAATCCCCTCACATAAGCGGCATGACCGTGTTTTTGCAAAAAAACTCGTCAACAACCCTATCATCTGCGTTGCCGAAAGTCAGGCAGACATCTATCGCCAATATAACCCTGAATGTGAAATTGTAACGCATCCCGATGATGTCATAGGGCTTATCCCCAAACGCAATTGGATGGCCCGGCATTTCGGGGACTTGATGATGCTCGACGATGATGTCCACGTTGTCAAAACTCTCTTTTGCGAAAAGGGCGAGGTTGGAGTGATACGCGATCCGGACCAGATAACCCATATAATAGAGTCCCTGTATGAGTTAGCATGTCTGCTCGATATTCATTTGTTCGGGTTCACCTCTGCCATCTCGCCGGGGATGTATAACGAATGGGGGTATTACTCCCTATCGAAGATGATTACCGGTTGTTCTTATGGCGTGAGGTATAACAAGAATGTCTGGTGGAATGAAGAAATCAGGCTCAAAGAAGATTTTTGGATTTCGTGCTACATGAAGTATAAGGAGCGCAGAATCCTAACCGACCTCCGCTATAACTTTGCTCAAAAAGGCACCTTTGTCAACGCCGGTGGATTAGCCGCGTTCCGCAATCAGGAAGAGGAGCGGCGTTCTATCTTGTTCATCAAAAAACACTTTGGTGACAGTATCAATATCAAGGGGGCAACCAACAACGGCAAAGACAAAACTAAGCAGCTTGTTGAGTATAACATCTCCTGTAAGTTCAAATTTTAACTTGCTGATTATTCGCTAAAAATGGTGTATAAAAGGTGCTCAATCTGATTGCACAAATCGTCATTTTTGGCTAAATTTACTGATGTAAACCAAACCATAATAGCGAGTTATGATAATAAGAACAATACACGGATATGACTTTTTTGAGGTCAGTTCTGCAATGCAGAAAGCAATCCGGCGGGGCGATGCCTGCATTGCCGGATTTTTTGCCCTGGAACTATGGCACAGCAATTATCGTGATTACGTCTGGAAACGCCTCTTTACCATTTCGGCCGAGGATTGCTACGGACTAATCACGAAAGAGATTGAAGCTCTTTGGCAGGGCCACGAGTTAGTCAACATAAACAAGAAGGAGCCGAAAGGCAGAATCTTTGTGAGCAAAGCGGTGTTGCTTTTGTGTGAGTGCCGCAAGAACCGAGACGCGGATCATCTGCAAAATCTGGTCTATGACCGCAACGATGTAGATGTAGAGCGGTGGATTGATGACGTGAGAGCTTTCCCAATAGCGATACCTCCTTACACTTATGATGTTCATACCCGAAAGGGGAAAAAGCAAGGTAGAACGAAAGAAGAGTTCTTTAGAGAAGAGTACGAGGCATTACGGCCGAAAGTTCCCGGTCTATTTGATGACCTGGTACCACCTTATCCAAGCAATTTGTTCAGCGGTTCGGACACGGAGTCCGGGCCGCTTTGATTTTGACACAAATTGACAAACGTTAAGGTGATAAAATGGCGGCCATTCTGTTTGTGTAATCCGCTTAAAATAACTAACTTATAGTATCAAATAAAATACAAGTCAAACCAATAACCACCGCAATAATGAAATCAATATCTGACCTCAACGCTCTTATTCCCACTCTTGTGGAACAACTTTCAAACAGTGACCACGAAATCGGTGAATCCTACTTTGAACAAAGTGAGGATGGCTGGGGCAGATGCGATGATTCTACTACCAACTACTTCTGCTATGAGGAAGATGGCTGGCTCATTGAAGTCACCTATGAGTGCTGTGGAGAGTGGGACAATGACCCCGGCGATTATTGGACACCACCAAGCAGCACTCTTCGGAGAGCATGGGGAGAAGTTACGGAAATTACCGCTACTCACTACGATGATGACACCGATGAAGAAACCGAATTTAGCGAAGATGATTTGAAAGAACTTTGGAAGGCTCTCGACAAGACTCTTGAAAAAATAGCATAAGTCAAACCAATAAAAAACCACCTGTTTATGAAAAAGTACATTTTTCGGGTCTATACGACCTACGATCCCGATGATGGTTTCAATGCCTGGACCTACGGAAATACTCCACAAGAGGCAGAACGTGAAATCAGAAGTGAATATCACTCAATTCTCCGTGTCGAACTCATTAGAACTGAAAAGGCATGAACAGAAAAGAAAGACAAGAGGCTCGGGCCGAGCGTTACCGCGAATATGCCGAAAATGCCGAAAAAAGAGCTATTGCTGCTTTCAATGCAAGCAATGCCGCAGTCGAGAACATTCCCCTCGGTCAGCCTATCCTTGTGGGACATCATTCCGAGAAAGCTCACCGCCGCGCTCTGGAGCGTTCCAACGGAGCCATGATGAAGAGCGTGCATGAGTCTGAGAAAGCTGCCTATTACCGGCAAAAAGCCGACGCAGTTGAAAACAATGACAACATCTACATTGGCGATGATGATGCCATTGAAAGGCTAAAAAAGAAGATTGCTGAATTGACAGCCATTCAGGAGCAGATGAAAGGTGCCAACAAGATAGTCCGCGCCAATAGTTTGAGCGATGTCGATAAGATTGAGGCTCTTGTTCATCTTGGAATATCAAGACCAAAGGCAAACAATATAGTTGGCTCACAAATACTATTTCCCGGCTACATGTTGACAAACAACAATGCCAAAATCAACGCCGCCAAAAAGCAACTTGCAAAAGCTGAGGCTTTAGCATCAAAGGAAGATAAAGAGTACAACATTGATGACATCACTATTGAAGAGTGTTACTCTGAGAACCGTGTTCGCATTTATTTCCCCGGCAAGCCAGATGATGAGATGAGGACTAAACTGAAACGGGGAGGTTTCCGCTGGGCTCCATCAATGGGCTGTTGGCAGGCATACATCAACCGTTGGACTCTTGACCTCATTAAAGAAATAACAAAGTCAAACCAATAAACCGAATCTAAATGGGATGCAGTATTCATTGTTCCCCAGTCTATCATGTGACTTATGGGAACGGATATTTTAGCAATCACACAGCAGAAATTAACCGACTGTTACAAGCAATCAGCGACGATATTAGCTACGACGGTGATGATATCGAGTGTGCGGAACGTCTTGAAGTACCTCGCGCAGACCTTGCGCACCTTATCGGCAAAATCACAAATGACCGAGAGTGGTTTGAAAGATGGCTCAAACGACATTCAATAGACGCAACCCCCGAATATTTCATTACAGTTCTATGTGAGTGGATAGCCAACAGCGACCCTCACAATGATTTTGTAGTTCTAACCTGGCTCTAATCTATGGATATGACAGTAATCGAAAAGCAGACAATGAATGCGATTATATCAATTAATCACAAGACCAAAGACGCCAATCAGATTGATTGGGAACAGCGTCTTTATGAGACAGCAAAGGATATAACTTGTGCCTACTGCATGAGTGTCGGCGTTGGTAATTCTTATGAGAATACCGAAAAAGCCGAAATCATAGATGCATCGGTCGAGATGTCCAAAATGCTAATCTCGAAACTGAAAACAATGCAGAAGAATGAATAAAGACTACGCCTATTGTGTCGGCCCTAACTACTTCGGGGGGCCTGCACTCTGTCAGAACTGCAAACGGCACATACCATTCTGCTCCGAAGTAAAAGAGACCTTGACATGGACAATGCCGATGTATGATGATAAGACAGGCAAATGCCCGCTCCATGAACCTAAAGCCGACACAACTGACAATCAGAATAAATAATAAGCAAGATGAAAATTAATAAAATCATAAAAGTGCCAACGGGAGAAATCTATGTCGCACAGGGAGAGAAAGGGAAGCTGGAGTTCCTGACCGTAGGTGACTATGGCAAAGATGCCAATATCAAAGCTGATTTTCTCGGCATAACGAGAGAACTGAACGGAGTGCCTAACGGCAAGCCTATGCCTCTGACGGAGAAATGGGTCATAACCATATCCACACAGTACGGATGTTCGATGGGGTGTAAATTCTGCGATGTGCCGAAAGTTGGCCCAGGACGCAATGTCACGATCAAAGACTTGCGCGACCAGATACTGACCGCAATCCGTCAGTATCCCGAAGTAAAGCACACCAAGCGTCTGAATATCCATTATGCGAGAATGGGAGAGCCGACATGGAACTACAATGTAGTTATCAATGCCATACTTCTGCATGATATTGTCAAGCCTTATCTCGGAGACTCTCTCATACACCCCGTCGTAAGCACGATGCTGCCGAAAAATAACCGAGAACTCCGAGAATTTTTGCTTCAATGGACTGATAAGGTCAAGAATGATGTGTTTAATGGCGATGCAGGACTTCAATTCTCTATCAACTCCACGGATGACAAGCAGCGCGAGTATCTGTTTTCAGGCAATTCACACGACCTGCGGACAATTTCGGACATCGGAAAAATGCTGCCTATGCCCCTTGGACGCAAGTATGCGCTCAATTTCGCGCTTGCCGATGATTCTATCATAGACGGAGCGCGACTGCGCGA
>JAHZGZ010000212.1 GCA_019420545.1 Bacteroidales bacterium
ACGTCCTCGCCCCGCGCATGGCCGACGGCGCATCTGCCGTGACCGACTCCCTCGGTCGCTTCCACATCACCGGACTCGAATGGCCCGAAGACACATACTTTGTAATAGGTGCCCTCAACAAAAAGGGATATTTTGAGGAAAATATTTATCCTGATTTCGACAATTATCCTGCGATTGTCCCTCTACGCGGTAATGGAATTGCAGAAGAGGCTGCCTACGGTATCGACAACGACGATTATATGGCACGCATCAGCTCTTCGATCCAGGGAATGCATGTCGCCCTACAGGAGGTGGTCGTGCATGGCAAAAGCCGGCATAAAGGAGAAAATATTATCGAGCGCCTCTCTTACATGACAGTCCGTCCCGGAGAGGATGAAAACATTCTATGCTATGCCGATGCCATGGCCAACGTACCGGGAATCAACATCGTAGAGAATATCCTAATGCACCACAGAGTTCCCGTAAGTATATGGGTTGATGGCCGATACATCGGTTACTACACCGATCCGGCACAGACATTGCGGAACATAATGCGCGGTAATTTCGAACGGCCTAAAGGTAGCGGGAATATTTCAATCAGCTCTCAAAGCGGAGGTCCCGCAAACTCGCAATCATTTAATCGTCCTCTTACTTATAAAGGACTTGGAGTATATTCGGCCAATATGGCTGCAAATGCCCTGAAAGGAGGAAGTAGCGTTTCATCCGGGACTTCCTCTGATAACTCGAAAGACAAAGACGATCAATTGGAAAACAGAATATCCTTAGCCGACCTCGAAGCCATGTATCCCTACCTCGATAATGAATCAGTATCATATATACCTCCACATCTGGCAGTACTTTTCAGCCCCGGCATGGGCAACGTCATGGATAAGACCGGTGGCATCCTCAGCATCAACACAAAAAATTCCCGCAAATTCCGCCACAAACTTCCCAAGGAATTCAAGCTCATAACCCCTCTCGGCTACCAGAAACCTCGTAAATTCTATGTTCCCAAATACACTCCCGAAGGTGTTGCCGAAGAGCAAACAGGGGCCACACTACGTTGGCTCCCCTCGGTCGACCTCTCCCGTCCGCTCGAACTCCCGCTTCCTCCGGGCATGAGCAGATCCGACATCTCCATCTCCATTGAAGGCTTCACCACGCAAGGTTCCATAGTAGTGCTGTAATTATACATCATTCTAAACAGAGAACATGCTCTGTAGGAGACGCGGTTTCCAACCGCGTTAACCATATTTAGGCAAAAATATATTGAATGCGGTTGGAAACCGCATCTCCTACCTCTTGGCTTAACACAAACCGGCAGCAGCCCAAAATGTATTGGGAAAGCGCAATCCTCCGTGGCCTCTGTGCTCTCCGTGCGACAATACCGCACTTGCTTAAAAAACATAAAAAGAAGCGAATGCAAAGAGCACTACGTAACAAAATTCGTAACTTTGGCTACGCCTTAGATACATTCGCACGGCAAAGATGGTGTCGCGTCCCTACATTTTTCGCATTTTGCACCATCATCTCTCGGCTTATTCGTATCTTCGAGTCAGAATTACCAATCAGCATACCTCAAAGAAAACAGATACCACGTGAAAAAATCAGTAATCCTAATTTCCGCCGCGGCTTTATGCATGGCCACTGCATGCCGCAACGCTTCCGACGCCCCCCTGCTTACCGACGAGATCAAGTATGTCGACCCATTTATCGGCACAGGGTTTCACGGACACACTTTCCCCGGCGCCACCCGACCGTTTGCCATGGTACAGGTAAGTCCCGACACCCACATAATTGGCTGGGATGCCAGTAGCGGCTACCACTACGACGACAACGAGATCTACGCCTTCAGCCACACCCATCTGTCAGGTACCGGTATCGGCGACCTCGGCGACGTGGCCCTGCTCCCCTACTCCGGCACCGACTCGATAAAGCCGGTAGCCACTTTCAACAAGGATACCGAAAAAGCTACTCCCGGCTACTATGCCGTGCGGCTCGACAACTTCGGTGTCGACGTCGAGCTCACCAGCACCGACCGTGTAGGCTTCCACAAATACACCTATGGCGACAGCACCGACCGACGCGTAATGCTCGACCTCGGCCACATACTCCAGCCCAACTGGGGACATAAGCTAACAGGCAACAGCTATACCGAGGTCAACGACTCGACCGTGGAGGGTACCGTGCGCACCAAGGGCTGGGCCGAATACCACGACGTATCGTACCGCATCGAATTTTCCGAGCCGTTTGAAAGCGTGACACGCTATATCGACGGCAAGACGTCGGCCGACGAGCCTCCGGTAATCAACACCGACCGCGACCTCAAGCTACACTACCGCTTTCCTGCGGGCAACCGTCCGCTCTACGTAAAAGTAGGTATCTCGATGGTCGATCCCAAGGGCGCGGCAGAAAATCTCACGGCCGAACTCCCCGGCTGGGACTTCGAAGCCACGCGCACACGCTCCGCCGAGATATGGAACAATGCCCTTTCGGCAATAGAGATACAGGCCGACTCCACCGTAATGGTCAACTTCTACACCGCCCTCTACCATACAATGATCGCGCCGTTTGCCTATCAGGATGCCGACGGCCGCTACCGCGGTATGGACAAGCAGGTGCATCAGGCCGAGGAGGGCTACGTCAACTACTCCGTGTTCTCCCTCTGGGATACATTCCGTGCTTTCCAGCCGCTGATGACTATCATCAATCCCACCCTTGCTGCCGACTGGGGCAAGGTGCTCGTAAAGGGATATGAACAGGGGGGCATCCTCCCCAAGTGGCCCATCGGATCGAGCTACACCGGCTGCATGGTAGGCTATCCCGCCATAGCCGTGCTGGCCGACCTCTCATGCAAGGGACTTGCCGACAGCACGAACATCGCCACATGGGCTGAGGCGGCAGCCGCATCGTCGGTCTATCGTCCCGACCTGGCCGAGAAGTTCAAGGGAACCCGCGAACTCGACCTCATCACAATGCATCCCTACTACAAGGAGAAGTATGGCTTCGTACCCGCCGACTCTGTTACGGAATCGGTATCGTGGGGCCTCGAGATGGCCTACGAGGACTGGTGTGTGGCACAGCTCGCCGCAAAGGCCGGCATGGACTCGCTCGCCGGAGCCTATGCCGCAAAGGGCGAGTACTACAAGCGCTACCTCGACCCCGAGACCAAGATGATGCGCCCGATAATGGGCGACGGAAAATTCCGCACACCCTTCAACCCGCGCTACTCGGCCCACATGAAGAGCGACTACACCGAGGGCAATGCTTTCCAGTGGAGTTTCTTCGCACCCCACGACATGGACAACTTCATCGCCACGATCGGCGGAAAGCCCGAGCTTGAGGCCCGTCTTGACACCCTTTTCACCACCTCGTCGCAGGTCGACGGCGCCGAAGCCTCCAACGATATCACCGGCCTCATCGGACAGTATGCCCACGGCAACGAGCCGAGCCACCACATGGCCTACCTCTACAACTGGACCGACTCCCCCTGGAAGGGGCAGGAACGCCTCGACTACATCATGCGCGAATTTTACACCAATGCCCCCGACGGCAGAATCGGCAACGAGGACTGCGGACAGATGTCGGCATGGTATGTGATGAGCGCGCTCGGCCTGTATCAGGTAGCGCCCGGCATACCTGTATACACCTTCGGACGACCGATGGTCGACCGCGCACGTATCCGCGTGCAACACGGTACGCTCGACATAGAGGTAAAGGACAATTCAGCCGACAACAAGTATGTGAAGCGCGTGCTCTTCGACGGCAAACCGCTCGACACACCCTTCATCACCCACGAGCAGATAGCCCGCGGTGGCAAACTCGTGTTCGAGATGGCGCCCGATCACCGCTGATCCTCGATACAGCGAAAAAATTTTTGGTGTATCGCTCAAATATCAATATATTTGCAGTGATAAAAGTCTAACTTTATAATCTTAACAACTATGCTTAGTCAAAAATTACAGGACGCTATAAACGAGCAGATTAACGCTGAGCTTTGGTCGGCATATCTCTATCTCGCCATGTCGATGGACGCCGAGAGCAAAGGCCATGCAGGCGTTGCCAACTGGTTCTTTATCCAGTTTAAGGAAGAGCAGGATCACGCCCGCATCTTCATGAACTATCTCAACTCGCGCGACGTGAAGGTAGTGCTCAAGCCTATCGCCGAGGTTCCTTCGACGTGGCCCACCGTAATGGATATGTTCCGCCAGACTCTTGAACACGAGCGCAAGGTAACCGGCCTGATCAACAATCTTGCAGCCATCGCCAAGGCCGACAACGACTTCGCATCGGTCAACCGACTCGTATGGTTCATCGACGAGCAGATCGAGGAGGAGGAGAACGCCCGCAACCTCATCGCCGCCACCGAGGCTGTGGAGGACAACAAGTACGGCATGTATATGCTCGACAAAGAGCTTGCCGCCCGTACTTACGCCGCTCCCTCGCCCCTCGCCAACGCTGAGTAAACCTCTTTGGCTACAAGCCATAACAACTACCGCGGCCTCATGCTCCCGATTGCGGAGCGTGAGGCCGCGGCTGCATAATATCCACGCCTCGCGCACGTTACTTATATATGACTACGACCTGTAAAAGCATATTGCTACGATATATCGCGGCGGCACTCTGCACCGTGGCCCTATGGAGCTGCGGGGGAGCCAAGCTCGCCGTGGCCGACGAGCAGATGGAGCGCGGCGAATACTACGACGCCTCGCGTACCTACCGCGGTGTCTACAACAAACTCACCAAGCGCGAGGACCGTCTGCTGCGCGGCGAGGTCGCCTACAAGATGGGGCTATGCTACCGCAAGCTCAACATGAGCGCACGTGCCTCGGTGGCTTTCCAGAATGCCATACGCTACGCATATCCCGACTCACTTACGCAACTCTATCTCGCTCAGGCGCTGCAGGCCGAGGGGAAATACCGCGACGCAATCAACGCCTATCAGGAGTACCTCGCCACCGACCCCAAGGATGCCGCCACGGCCGAGACGGGCATAGCGGGGTGCCGCAAGGGGCTCGGCGCAAAGTCGTCGCCGACGCGCTACGTGGTGAAACAGGCCAAGCTGTTCAACTCACGCCGTGCCGACTTCTCCCCCATGTTTGCCGGAGCCGATCACGACGTGCTCTACTTCACCACCACCAATGAGAAGGTGACCGGCAGTCACCGCAGCGAGATCACCGGCATGAAGAAGGGCGACATATGGGTTGCACGTAAAAACGAGCAGGGACAATGGCAGCGCCCCGAGGCTGTAGAGGGCGAGCTTAACTCGGAGCACGACGAGGGTATCATATCGTTTACCCCGGACGGTAGCACGATGTATCTCACCCGCGCGCGCCGCGAACCCAACGCCCACACCGGTGTGGAGATTTTCACCTCGCAGCGCAGCGATGCCAAATGGAGCGCTCCGGTTAAGTTCGAGATTACAGCCGACACCCTGTCGAGCTACGGCCATCCCGCCGTGTCGCCCGACGGTAACTGGCTCGTGTTCGCCTCCGACATGCCCGGCGGCATGGGAGGACTCGACCTATGGCGCATCAACCTGAAAGAGCGTGCCGGCACCCTGGAAAATCTCGGGGAATTCATCAATACTCCCGGCGACGAATGCTTCCCCTACATGCGCGGCGACAGCCTGCTCTACTTCGCATCCGACGGTCATGCCGGGCTGGGAGGGCTCGATCTGTTCCGCGCCGAGCTGACACCTTCCGGCGGATGGAACGTGGTAAACATGGGCTACCCCGTCAACTCCGCAGCCGACGATTTCGGCATAACCTACGGCGAAGGGGAAAGCGGATATTTCAGCAGCAACCGAGGCGACGGACGCGGCTACGACCACATATATTCCTTTGTACTCCCCGACCTCAAGATCAACATCTCGGGCATGGTACTCGATAAGGACGAGGAGCCAGTGCCCAACTCCGTGATACGCATCGTGGGCGACGACGGCTCCAACCAGAAGGCTATGGGCAAGGCCGACGGCAGCTTCTCGTTCCCCCTGCAGAGAGGTGTGCGCTACGTGATGCTCGCCGGCGCCAAGGGATATCTCAACGCCAAGCAGGAATTCCAGGCCGACACAGCCGAGGTCGACGCGGAATACGGCGTAGATTTCATCCTCGCGTCGATCAACAAGCCCAACGTAGTCGACAATATCTTCTACGACTTCGACAAGGCTACCCTGCGCCCCGAGTCAAAGACGGCGCTCGACTCAATCGTGCAGGTGCTCCGCGACAATCCCAACGTCACCATCGAGATGGCCTCGCATACCGACCGCTGGGGCTCGGAAGAGTATAATCAGAAACTCTCACAGCGTCGCGCGCAGTCGGTAATCGACTACCTCATCGCCGCGGGAATCCGCCCCGAGCGGCTTTCGCCGCAAGGCTACGGCGAGTCGCGCCCCAAGACAATCACCAAGCGCCTCGCACGCCAGTATCCGCAGTTTAAGGAGGGCGACATACTCAACGAGGAATTCATACTCACCCTCTCCGAAGAAGATCAGGAAGTCGCCGACCAGATCAACCGCCGTACCGAGTTCCAGGTACTTTCCATCGACTACAAGATGTACTGACGTGGTGAGCCGGTCTTGACAGTCGAACAAAAAACAACTTCCGGGCCGTTGCTTATAGTGCAACGGCCCGGAAGTTATTTTTAAAGCGCAGTTAGCTCCACGCTTTAGAGCTTGTTTAATGCGGTCAGTCGATGATGTCGAAGCCGGTGTATTTGCGCAGACACTCGGGCACGATGATGCCTTCGGGAGTCTGGTTGTTCTCGAGCAGAGCGGCCATGATACGCGGCAGGGCGAGCGCCGAACCGTTGAGCGTGTGGCAGAGCTTAGTCTTCTTGTCCTCGCCACGGTAGCGGCACTTCAGGCGGTTGGCCTGGTAGGTCTCGAAGTTGGATACCGACGACACTTCGAGCCAGCGCTTCTGGGCGGCGGAGAATACCTCGAAATCGAATGTGATGGCCGACGTAAACGACATGTCACCGCCACAGAGACGGAGTATATGCCAAGGGAGGCCGAGTTTCTCGAGCAGACCCTGCACGTGACCCTTCATCTCCTCGAGAGCCGCATATGAATCCTCGGGCTTCTCGATACGCACGATCTCCACTTTGTCAAACTGGTGCAGACGGTTGAGGCCGCGCACATCCTTGCCGTAGCTGCCGGCCTCGCGGCGCCAGCATGCCGAGTAAGCGCAGTTCTTGACGGGGAGCTTGTCAGCGGGAATGATAACGTCGCGGTAGAGGTTGGTCACAGGCACCTCGGCAGTGGGGATAAGGTAGAGATTGTCCTCGTTGACATAATACATCTGGCCCTCCTTGTCGGGGAGCTGGCCCGTGCCGTAGCCCGAAGCCTCGTTTACGACAAACGGGGGTTCCACCTCGAGATAACCGGCCTTTCCGGCCTCGTCGAGGAAGAACTGGATGAGGGCGCGCTGCATGCGTGCGCCCTTGCCGAGATATACAGGGAATCCGGCGCCGGTGATCTTCACGCCGAGGTCGAAGTCGATGATGTTGTACTTCTTGGCGAGATCCCAGTGGGGAAGCGCGTCGGCGGGAAGCTCGGGGATAACGCCACCGGTTTTCTCGACTACATTGTCCTCGGCGGTCTTGCCTTCGGGCACCATGTCGCAGGGCACGTTGGGCACGGAGAGAAGTATCTCGCGTATGCGGGCCTCGGTGCGTGCAAGTTCGTCGGCGATAGCCTTCTGCTCATCCTTGAGAGCGGCGACAGCCTTCTTTGCCTCTTCGGCCTCATCTTTCTTGCCGGCTTTCATAAGCTGGCCGATTGATGCGGCGAGACGGTTGAGCTCAGCGGCCTTGGTGTCGTTGCTGAGCGGCGATTGGCGACGCTGAGTGTCAAGTTCGAGTATCTCGTTTATGGCGGCAGTGCCGTCGAAACCCTTCACTGCAAGGCGCTCTACGATGCGTTTGGGGTCATCCTTGATCTGTTGTATTGTAAGCATGATGAACTGATTTTTTCAAATAAAGAGTTATCAGGCGAGGAGTTCCTTTACTTTGGCCGAGATAGCACGTCCGTCGGCCCGTCCGGCAAGCGCCTTGGAAGCAACGCCCATTACTTTGCCCATCTCTTTGGCCGAAGTGGCACCCGTCTGCTCGATTATCTTTTTAAGCTCTGCGGTAAGCTCCTCGTCCGACAGCTGCTTGGGAAGGTATTCCTCGATCACGGCAGCCTGTGCAAGCTCTTCCTGAGCCAGCTCGGGGCGGTTCTGCTGGTTATAGATTTCGGCGCTTTCCTTGCGCTGCTTCACCATCTTCACCAGTACTTTGGTGGCCATGTCGTCGGTGAGGGTGCCGTCGGAGCCCTTGGCGGTTTTGGCTTCCAGAAATTCCTTCTTTATGCCGCGCAGGGCTTCGAGGCGCGCATGGTCGCGCGCAAGCATTGCCGACTTGATGTCGGCGCTGACTTTATCAAACAAGTCCATAGCAAATTGTATTTATTCTGACCTGCAAATTTACTCACATTTCCTGTAAATACCACTACCCGGCTGTTTAAAATGTCAGTTTTTTTGCGTAGGTTTGCAGTATGCAACCTATATTTATCAT
>JAHZGZ010000213.1:0-3312 GCA_019420545.1 Bacteroidales bacterium
AAGTTGCCGCCATCTTTCTGATAATCAAGGTTGTTGAGGTAGGCAACCGAACCGGGGGTCTGCTCGATGACCTCGAACTCAAACTGGTAATATGCGTTCTCAATGTCGAATCCGGAGAGGTCGAATCCATTAAAACCACCAGTACCCTTGCGGAATGCCGACCAAAGGTTGGGATTCTTGGAGGTGCCGTCGCCCTTGTCGCGGGCGTCGATCCATGTCTCGTTGTATACGCCACCCGAGCCGTACGCCGACGAGGGCATGCATACTTCTGACAAAACAACATCCTTCTGAAGAGTGATACGCGGATTGGTGAGCACAACCTTACAGGTCTTTTCGGTAGTAAGATTCTGCGGCGGAGTAAGCGTCACGCCGAAAAAACGCATATGCGAGAGGTCGTGCTTCGCGTTGCCGGCGAGCGAGGCGAGATTGAACGAATAATGGTGAGCACCAAGCATCGGAGCCTCGGCGCCACACGATTTGTAGCCGATAGTCTGAGTGTCGACATTACGTTCCGAAGCGAGATGCACCTGGAATATGCGCGGATCGGCGAGCTGCAGCTCCTCGAAAGCACCCTCCTGATTCTCGGTGATTTCGAGATCAAACTCCATGAATAGCTTCGACATATCGAGATTGCTTAGATCAAGACCGTCGGCAGTCTGATAATCTACAGCCGACCAGAAAGCGAGTTTATTACTAACATTGACAGTGCCGGTCCAGTCCTTGGCGCCATTCATGATGGGCTCGTCGTACTCGGTGCGGAGTTCGGGCACTACCTTTTCAAGATCGACAACGCGCACATCGCTTATGCGCATAAGGTAGGCGTGATCGGTCTTTACTCGTGCGAGCGCCAGACGGAACCACACGAAGTTGGCGCCGGCCTGAAACTTGGCCTTCCAGTCGGCATCGGATATGGCCGCGAATGGGAAACTCAGCTTGTTCCATCCCTGACGTATGGCCGAGCGGTCAAAATGCCAAGTAAAGCCCGGGTCGTTGTTATTGCCGTAACCAAGCTCGATATAGTCGTTGAATTTCGAGTTGCCGCCAGTGAAGATTTCAGGCACCTCATCGGTCGAGTCGAGATCCTCGACATAATAGTTGAACTCAAGCACGAGATTGCGCGCAGTGGTGGCGTCGTAGCTTACCATGGGTATCGCGGCTGTGCGTGTGTACCACTGATAGAGATACCATTTGTTGCCGGAGTCGTAGTTCTTGTTGAGCTGAGCCTTGTCGACGACAGTGCCGACCACATACGGATCGGCGGCAACCGCCGTCAGCCGGATTCCGCCCAAGATTACAAACAGCAACAGCAGCGCCCTGAGGCCCGTGTAGCCGAATCGGGATAAGAATTTCATAATAACTGGATTGGTTTAGATATTGTAGTTAAGAATTGTGTTTCTTACCGGTAGTCGACAGCAAATTTATCCCCGGGCATATTAAAATCCGGTTGATCAAGCGATAAAAAATCGCTTAAAAATCGCTTAATCGATAAAAAATCAGCCCCGGCGCAATTTTTTCATCTCACATCGCATTATTTCCGTAAATTTGCCATAGAAACGATAATGCCATCATTGACTACAATGCCCAACAGATATACAGCTCATATTCTTTTAATGATATCGGCACTATGCTGTGCACTGACAGCACGTGCGATGGAATACGGGTTGCGATTCAAATCCTACAATGTGCCGATAAACGAGCGCACGTCGCTCCACCTCGGGAAGTACCGGTGTGCCAACCGACTTATTGTAGAATTCGACATGTCGTTCTACAACCGCGACATGTACGGACTGATATGCACTATAGATCCGGGCAATGGCTCCCCGATCAACCTCATGTCATCGGCAAAAGGACGCAGCTTCTATCCGACACTTGTGGTCGACAAGGCAAAAGACCGCATCGAACTGTCGGTAGATGACAGTCGCGAGAGTTTCGCCGCGCGGCTCGGCAATGCCACCGAAGTGTCGGTAATACTGGGCGGGGAATCGCAAAGCTACAATTCGGCGCCACCAGTCGACATACGCGACATCCGGGTGTACGCCGACGGACGCAATACAGCCTGGTGGGAACTGCGCGAGCACGAAGGCGACACAATACGCGACAACATCAGCGGCACACAGGCCGTAGCAAACAATCCGACATGGCTGCATGACGCACACTCGAAATGGACGCTGCTGTACAGCACCACCACGGATAAGACGATACAGTCGACCTATAATCCCGCAACCGACGATTTCTATATCGTGACTCCCGACATGGTAACCGTATGGAACGCCACGACGTCAGATACTACCGCAATTGCCGTAGCCCATGACGGGCGTGTGATGAAGATGTCGAACTACCTCACGTACAACCCTGTTGACAACACACTACTATCATACGACATGTCGGACGGTGTCACCTCATCATTTGACTTCGCCACACGGGAATGGTCGTACAGAGAGAACGATCGCAATTTCAGCGCGGCCTACGGCAACCATTCATCCATTGTCAACGGGCAAAAGGCCTATATATTCGGCGGATATGGATTCCACCGATATCACAACGAACTTTTTGAAATCGATTTTACAACCGATTCCATCAACGAGCTCACACTATCTCCGCCACCGCCGCCACGCACAAGCGCATCGGGTGGCACTACCGGCGGGAAACTATATATCTTCGGCGGTTTAGGCAACGAAAGCGGACGCCAGGAACTGCCGCTGGAGACGTTTTACGACCTATGGGAATACGATCCGGCGACGCTCTCCGGGAAGCGCCTGTGGAGCATTGCCAAGCCTTTCAAGGAGGACTTCATATGCTCGTCGCAGATGTATTATATGGAACGTGACAGCGCGTTTTATTTCGCGTCGACACTTACAGGCGGCACACTGATGCGCATGTCGCCCACTACGCGTAAGATAGAGCGCATGTCGGAACCTCTCTGCACCAACATGCTCTACCGCGACTGTGTGTTTGAACTTTACCGCAGCGACAACGGAGGCAATTTCTATCTCGTGATCGACAAGCGGTACGACAATCTGTCGCACGATTTCGCCATATACCGGATAACCTATCCGTTCGTGCCTTACACAGGGAGCATAGGTGCCGTAAAGCCGGAGAATACCGGCAACCCCGGTCGACACCTCATGCTCATGGCTATATTCGGAGCCGCAGCGGTTGCTGCCATTGCTGCGGGTGTAATAGGCGGAATGCGATATCGCAAAAAACAGCGGCACAAACAGCATGAGACCATCCACAATGAATCCGGTGATAGCGCCGATCCCACCGAGGGCATAGGTAGCCGACACGTTGCAACGGATATGGCCGTCAGAC
>JAHZGZ010000213.1:3322-13856 GCA_019420545.1 Bacteroidales bacterium
CTTCTCGGCAATTTTTCGATCAGCGACGCAAACGGCAATGATATCACATCGCAGTTTACACCGCGCCTACGCGACCTGCTGGCCATACTGATCCTCTGGTCGGACAGGGAGGAGAAAGGTATCCCTCAACCGAAGCTCGACGAAGAAATATGGCGCGACAAAGGGGAGAAATCGGCCAAGACCAACAGAAACGTGTATATACACAAACTTCGCACTCTCTTGGAGAGCGTGGGCAACGTGCAGATCACATATGACAAGGGGTATTACCGACTTATACCCGGGAATATAGGTGTTGATTATCTCACGGTCTCAGATGCTGTCATGGCCGCCGAAAAAAGCAAAGTCGAGACAACTGTTGGAGAGAGAGCGATCGTAAGGAAACTTGGCGCCGGATCTCTGTTGCCCGGATGCAATTCCCCCTGGGCCGATCAGTTCAAGGCGGAGTTTTCCAACCGCGCCCAGACACTTCTTATACGGCTTCTCCAGCACGAGCAGGTAAAAGCATCGCCCGACGAGGAGTATCTCTATCAGATAGCCGATACACTGTCGATGCACGATCCGCTAAGCGAGGAGGCGCTTGCCGTGAAATGCCGCATACTCTACATCCGCAAAAAGAACAGCCTCTCCAAAACCATCTACGACGCTTTCTGCAAGGAATACCTCGCCAGCTTCGGCACACCCTATCCCCACACCTTCCAGCAGCTTATCTCAGGGAAATAACTCTCTTCGGGTGTTCCTATTTCAGTCCGAATCCCCATCTGAGAAATGCCGGACGAAAATGTGATGCTACCCGGCTCATCACAACTCCGCATGCCAGAGCAAGCACGCAACTTATAATATAGAACGGTAGTTGCATCCACTCTTCGTGAAAACGTTTCCACACAAGCAGTTCCACCATCATCTGGGGAAAGATGCCGATCAGAAAAATCTGAAACGAATGATCGCGGAACGATGAAAACAACCTCGGGAAACGGGTAAGACGGCTCCCCCAGGCAAATGACATAAGTATTCCCAGCAACGCCGTAATGACATCGGGAACCGACAGAATCAAAAAACACAAAAAATAGATTGCCGTAACAGCGATTACGGCCCACACCCGCGTGGCGAAATAACGCACTCCGTTGTATCGGAAGAACAGGATGCCTGCAATAAAATAGAATGCATAACGAGACACCCCGGCCAGATTAAACCATCCGGAGAAATCGAAATGCATGTCAAATACAAAGGGGACCAATGATACAGCAAGCAGCAGAATCTCGCTCCACACACTATGCAGCATGGCCTTATACACAGGATACATGAACATGAGCCACATCAACGTACCGACAAACCATAATTCTTTCAGAGGTCCGTTAGCAGGGTCGAACAACGCCATTGCAAAGCCATGCACACTCAGGTCGAGACCCGTCTTTGTCACTCCTGCAAATGGTATCTTGGCAAGAAATCCGATTATTGTAAAGAGCACAAAAGGCACAAGCAGACGTTTAAGCTTATCTTTATACAAACTAATCGTGTTCCATCCCTTCTCTATTCGTGTCATGTACAGCAGTCCGCCGGAAACAAACATAAACAGAGGCATGTGAAACGAATAACAGAACCGCTGTATCCATCCCGAGGCGGGATAGATCTCCCCCTCCGCTCCGGAATATGTAAACGCATTGACATGGCCTATCACAACCAGAAGAATAGCCCATCCCTGGATTATGGAGAGCCATAATATCTTGTCAGATTTTCCGGATATCCCGGCGGCATCCGATGTTGTGCCGACCGGCACAGATGATAAAGTCGTCATGCTTGAATGATTGATGGAGAACGAAGTTAGTAAATATATAAGATTTGTGCAAAAAGAAGCACCCGGCGGCCGGAGCTGTCGGGTGCGAAAATTTCATGAAGTTATCGGGCTGATTAGCCGTTTACCTTCTTCATGTGGGCGATGAGGTCGAGAACCTTGTTGGAGTAGCCGATCTCGTTGTCGTACCAGGAGATAACCTTTACGAAAGTCGGGGTGAGCTGGATACCGGCAGCCTTGTCGAAGATCGAGGTGCGGGTGTCGCCAAGGAAGTCGCTGGAAACGACTGCGTCCTCAGTGTAGCCGAGGATACCCTTGAGCTCGCCTTCGCTGGCTTCCTTCATGGCAGCGCAGATTTCGTCGTAGGTAGCGGGCTTCTCGAGATTAACGGTGAGGTCAACAACAGATACGTCGAGGGTGGGAACACGCATCGACATACCGGTGAGCTTGCCGTTGAGTTCGGGGATAACTTTGCCTACAGCCTTGGCAGCGCCTGTCGAAGAGGGGATGATGTTGCCGGAAGCGGCACGGCCACCACGCCAGTCCTTCATAGATGGACCGTCAACAGTCTTCTGAGTAGCGGTGGTAGAGTGAACGGTAGTCATGAGGCCTTCCTTAACGCCGAACTTGTCGTGGAGCACCTTGGTGATAGGAGCGAGACAGTTGGTTGTGCAGGAAGCATTGGAAACGAACTGAGTACCCTTAACATACTTGTCGAGGTTAACACCGCAAACAAACATGGGGGTGTCGTCCTTGGAAGGAGCCGACATAACAACATATTTGGCACCGGCTTCGATGTGGGCCTGAGCTTTCTCCTTGGTGAGGAAAAGACCGGTTGACTCAACTACGTATTCAGCGTCAACTGCACCCCAGCCGATCTCAGCGGGATTCTTGCAAGCTGTAACACGGATAGTCTTGCCGTTTACGATAAGGAGGCTCTTCTCGAGATCGTAGTCAACAGTACCGTCGAACTTACCGTGCATTGTATCATACTTGAGCATGTAAGCCATGTAATCAACAGGGAGAAGGTCGTTGATGGCAACTACCTCGATGTCGTCACGCTTGGTAGAGGCACGGAACACAAAACGTCCGATACGGCCGAAGCCGTTAATACCGATTTTAGTCATAGTAATTCAATAAATTATTGGGTTATGATCTTGTTGTATCTGCCTTTGGAAAGGTGCGGAATCTCCGCATGGCTTTCACACCGCAAAAGTAATAAATATTTTTCATTCTCCATATCTATATTTCTAAAATAAAAGAAAAATTTCCTTAATCCAGGAGGTTGTGGAAATAGCTGCAAGTTTTTTGAACCACAGGGCATATTATTCCGTTAATTTTCGTAGTTTTGCACATAAGTTTTACCCTCAATTCAACAACATGGGAAAATTTTTCACCGAATTCAAGGAGTTTGCCATGAAAGGCAATGTCATCGACATGGCTGTCGGTGTAATCATCGGCGGTGCTTTCGGAAAGATCGTCACCTCGCTGGTAAACGACATAATCATGCCTGTAGTGGGCATTGCCACCGGCGGAGTAGATTTCAAAGATCACAAACTCATCCTCAAGGCTGCCGAGACAGCTGCCGACGGCACGGTAATCAATCCTGAGGTAGTGCTTACCTGGGGCGTGTTCGTACAGTCGATCGTAGATTTCCTAATCATCGCGTTCTGCATTTTCGTTGCCATCCGCTGGATGAACAAACTGAAAAACGCTACCAAAAAGGCTGAGGAAGAGGCCGCAGCCGCGCCGTCGGCTCCTGTCGAACCTACCAAGGAAGAGCAGTTGCTTACCGAGATACGCGATCTGCTCAAAACTCAGGCCGACGCCAAGAAATGAACTGAACGAAACAGTATTCCAACAAGAGATATGTCAAAAGTCATAATCATCGGCTGCGGAGGTGTCGGTACCGTCGTGGCCTATAAGTGCGCACAGAATCCAGATGTGTTCACTGAAATCGTTCTGGCATCGCGTACCAAGAGCAAATGTGACGCTCTTGCAGCCAAAATCGGTGCCCCGAATATCACTACCGACCGTGTCGATGCCGACAACGTGGACGATATCGTGGCCCTGTTCGAGCGCCATAAGCCGCGCCTAGTAATCAATGTCGCCCTCCCCTATCAGGATCTCGCCATTATGGAGGCTTGCCTGAAGTGCGGCGTCAATTATCTCGACACAGCCAACTATGAGCCTAAAGATGTGGCCCATTTCGAATACTCATGGCAGTGGGCCTACCGCGAACGCTTCGAAAAGGCCGGGCTGACAGCCATCCTCGGCTGCGGCTTCGATCCGGGCGTGTCGGGCGTGTTTACAGCATATGCCGCAAAACACCATTTCTCGGAAATGGAATATCTCGATATCGTCGACTGCAACGCCGGCGACCACGGAAAGGCATTCGCCACCAACTTCAATCCAGAGATCAACATCCGCGAAATCACCCAGAACGGCCGCTACTACGAGGCAGGAGAATGGAAAGTGACCAAACCGCTTGAGATTCACGCTCCGCTCACCTACCCCAACATCGGTGCGCGCGACTCGTATCTGCTCTATCACGAGGAGCTGGAGAGTCTGGTGCTCAACTTCCCGACAATAAAGCGCGCACGCTTCTGGATGACATTCGGCCAGGAATACCTGACCCATCTGCGCGTGATACAGAACATCGGTATGGCCCGCATCGACGAGGTAGAATACAACGGAGCAAAGATCATCCCTCTGCAATTCCTAAAGGCAGTGCTCCCCAATCCGCAGGATCTGGGCGCGCACTACCATGGCGAGACCTCTATCGGATGCCGCATATCGGGCAAGGACAAAGATGGCAAGCCTCTCACCTACTATATCTACAACAACTGCAGCCACGAGGCGGCTTACCGCGAGACAGGCATGCAGGCCGTAAGCTACACCACCGGCGTGCCCGCCATGGCCGGCGCCATGATGTTCCTTACCGGCAAGTGGGAAAAGCCCGGCGTGCACAACGTCGAGGAGTTCGATCCCGATCCCTTCCTCGCCGTAATCGCCGCCCAGGGCCTACCCTGGCACGAGGTGTTCAACGGCGACCTCGAGGTCGACCAAATCGACTGATCTCCGAACAGACTTGAAACTACCCGCATAAAAAGATGTTGCAAAATGCCGCGTCCCGTTTCTGACATTTTGCAACATCTTCCTGTATATACATTTCTTGTAAAAGCGCATGGAATATTTTCTTATCGACACGCCTAAGGAAACATACTATCCGCGCCCCGAAGGCACTCGGCTGATCAACTCGCCGTCGTCGTCACGCAAGCCACTCGTATGGCTAAGAGGAGCGTGGAGGGCAGTCAACATGACAAATGCGGACGATCTGCTTCTATGCTACCTTGACATACAGGCGGTACTGTGCCACTGGATATCGCGCCTTACATTCCGCCGACGCAGAATCGTCGCTATAAATATTCTGCTCAAAGACAAGCCCACGGCGAAAAACCGTATAGTCTCCCGACTCTACAGACGCGCGCTCTCCTCACCCGACTTCCATGCCACAGTCACCTCTCAGGAATATGGAGACTGGCTCAACAATAAATTCAACCGCCGATTTACATATTACCACCTGCCGGATCTTTATGTATATGACAATATACACACATCAGTCGACAATTCAACACCGGAAATACCAACCATATTCTGCGGAGGAAACAACGGACGCGACTGGGACAAGATGATCGCCATAGCCCGCGAAATACCCGGCACCAAGTTTAAGTTCATACTCCCCACAGACACATGGGAGTCGATCCACACCCGTTTTCCTGCCAACGTGACCGCCATGCACGACATACCGTATGATAAGTTCATCAGCGAGATGGCCTCATCAAGCCTCGTATGCCTTCCACTCGACACAGAAGCCCCGGCAGGCCTCATAGTGATGTTTCAGGCTGCGGCACTTGGCAAGCCCGTCGTTACATCCGACACGGTTACAACCAGAGCATATATTTCTCCCGATATGACCGATGCAGCCCTCGTGGAAAGCGCTGACCCCACCGTCTGGGCCACAGTAATCAACGATATGCTCGCAAAAAAGACATCGCCCGACTCCACGTCACCGCGCCTTATCGACCGTCTGAAAAAAGAATGCAACCGACATGTATATACATGCCATCTTGAGAATCTGATACGACTTTACGGGCAATAAATCATGCATCTTAACGTTTGGTATAACATAATTGTGTCCGAACGCAGACTATGGCGAGCCTGAAGAAAAATTTTTTTTACAGCATTTTTCTTACTACGTCCAGCTACCTCATGTCGTTGGCGGTGTTTCCTTATGTTTCCCGAGTACTTGGGCCCGCAAGTCTCGGACTCGTAAGCCTTACCGACGGCGCAGTAGGATGCTTCACCCTACTTGCCACCATGGGAATCAATTCTCTCGGCATCAGGGAAATCGCCAAATACCGCAATGACAGGGAGAAACTATCGGATATATACAGCAACCTTTTCTCATTATCGCTTATTTTCATGGTAATAGGCGTTGCCGGATTCATAATCACTGGATTGCTCGTTCCAAACCTCCGGCAATATCCCGGACTCATCATATTCGGAGCGCTGAGTATCGCAGCCCAAGTATGTGTGATAGAGTGGTTCTACAAAGGAATGGAGGATTTCAGATATATCACCATACGTGGTGTGATCGTAAAGCTGTGCTATATCATCGCCGTATTTCTTCTCATCAAGAATCCCGAAGACTATCTTATTTATTTCGCGCTCATTGTCGCCACATATGCCATCAACGCCATTATCAATATAATATATTCACACAGGTTCGTTAGATTCCGTCTCAAAGGTCTGAAACTGCGCGCATGGCTGAAACCATTTTTCTTTTTAGGGAGTTACACTATTCTCGGAGCATTATACACTACATTCGATCAACTTTTCCTCGGAATTGTCACCAACGACACGGAGGTAGGATATTATGCTGTATCAGTAAAGGTATTCACTATCATTTTAGGTGTTTTCACCGCTCTTACCTCTGTACTGATGCCGCGCATGAGTGCCATGATAGCCAACAAGAAGCGCGACGCGTTCATATCTGATACAACACGCACGATCGATACTTTCGTAATATTCGCCATTCCTCTGACTATCCTTGGGATAGCATATTCACCTCAGATCGTGCTCCTTATCGCCGGAGGAGCCTACCACGACGCCATTCTGCCGATGCAGATAACTGCGATCGCATAATACTTCGCAACAGCCTTTTGGTAGCACTGATCGTAATTATACTCAATTTTTGCATTGTAAGCCGATTGGGTGCCATAGGATCAGCCCTTATCTGGACGTTGGGCGAATCAATCCTGCTTATCATTTCTCAAATCTACTCTTTCAGGCTTACCGGAATTTCTTTCCCCTACAAAAAACTCATTTCAACAGCAGTCATATGTGTGCCCGGCATATCAATTATTATCGCACTCCGGTTTATCATGGAAAACATCTGGATGGAAGCTATCGCCGGAATCATATCTTTTCTGATCGTTTACATCTTCATTCAGATTTATATTGTCAGGAATAAGACTTTTCTACTACTTATCGAGGCCATCTTGCCAAAACGCAAAGAGCTACCAGAAAGATAACATCGGTATTCTCCCGATCCATATGTACAATAAACAATAGGCCATACACGTTAGGCTTAATAATAACTACACAAAAACAGCCCAACTACATATGTCCCATAAGTTACTTATAGTAGTTTTGATCGGTATTCTTTTTACCGGATGCCATTCGCAAAAAGATTTAGCATACTTTGATAATATCAAGGACTCATCATCAGGCACAATCAATGTCGGAGAATACGGTATAAAAATAGCCCCTGAAGATGAATTGCTCATCACCGTCACTTCTGAAATTCAGGAGGCTACAAAACAGTTCAACCAAAGCATGTTCAATCCCATTTCCCGAAACGACCTGCAGGAAATGGCCGGTACAACACAATCTATAGCATCAAAAGCAAATACATCCGGATCAAACCGTCTGCCGACTTATATGGTAAGTCGTAACGGAGATATCGATTTCCCCGTATTAGGCAAAATACATGTAGCAGGCATGACTACCTCACAACTTGCCGATTATATACGCGAGCATGTAAGCGCCACCGTAAAGAATCCTCAGGTAAAGGTCACGCTCATCAACTTTAAAGTAAACGTGCTCGGTGAGGTAAATGCACCACATACGATAAACGTAACTACCGAGAAATTCTCCATAATTGATGCTCTTGCCGCATGTGGCGACCTCACCGATTACGGAAAGCGCGACAACGTGATCATAATCCGCGAACAGGAGGACGGAACACGCGCATATCAGCGTGTCAATCTCCATGATACAAATCTGTTTGCTTCACCATATTTCTATCTGAAACAGAACGACATCATATATGTCGAGCCGAACAGCATCAAACAGGAAAACTCAAAATACAACACTAACAACAGCTATAAGCTTTCCGCCATTTCAACTGTAGTGAGTGCGGCTTCAGTAATTGCGTCACTTGTAATTGCCCTGACTGTAAAATAAGACATTTCAAAATCCTTGCCACCCAAAACGGCATTGAATCAGATTAGTTCGTCAAATCATGACACAGACACCCAGAACTGTATATCTGGATCTTGCTAAAACCATAGGCATAGTGCTTGTGGTGATCGGACATACACGTTTTTACGGTGATCCACTTTGGGTTGAACAAGCAAGAAACTATATATATACCTTCCATATGCCACTCTTTCTCTTTATAAGTGGAATGGTATATTCACGGTATTCCCATTCTGACAATTACCGGGATTTCATCTCAAAGAAAAGTATACGTCTTATTGTACCATATCTTACGGTTTCTATCCTGCTCATATGCATAAAGCTGACCACCGATGCCAACACGGAAACCTATACTCCAGTATCGCATCTCTCTTTTATTCATATGTTTTATAAACCTGAAGCCGGATATTTTTTATGGTTTATCTATACCTTATGGATTCTCTTTTTGCTTATCCCGGCCTTTAAAAGCCGACGGTCAAGGATATATTTGCTTGGGCTCTCGTTTATTCTGATGTGTATTCCATGCCGTCTGCCGGATGTTTTTTGTCTTAATCAGCTTAAAAACCTCTCATTTTATTTCATACTGGGTTGCGTAGCGACTGATTATCTTGGTACATTTGAAATCATATTGTCAAAAAAGAAATTGGGCACAGCCCTTTTTCTTATTACCTCAATTATATTTGTATTATTTACTGATACTATTGCCGGGAAGATTGCAGAATGTGCGATGCCATTTTTAGGCACATTATGGGTACTGCAGAGTTCACATTATTTTGAGCAGCATGTATTCTCCAAGTCGCAACCGGCATTCATCATTCTCGCATCTTCATCGGTGTTTTTCATATATCTTTTCCACACCCTGTTCATGGGCCTGCAATTCCATATTCTCAAACAGTTAAATTTCAATTCATCCATATTACTGATCACATTAGGTAATATAAGCATGATTGCAATCGGATTTATCGGACCCATTGGTATATATTGGTTTATGACGAAACATCCCTCACGGGTTAATCTGCTCTTAGGTATCCCTACCTATAAGAAAAGAGTTTTAAATTAATACATAAAGTTCGTCAATGTTTGGACTAAACAACATATATACATGTTTCATTGCATTATTGATCTTGATAATGCCAATAGGCATGCAGCCGTTTATAAATAATGTCGATGAGGTTGGATGTGGAATTCTCTTAATGCTCGCTTTCTTTGATTCCATAATAAACCGCAAATGGAGCTCCTATAAATTACTTTGGATCATAATAGCAATATTTGGATTTTATATTCTGTACAGCCTCTATATCCGTCATTCCAATACCCTTTCATTAATATTGATGGATGCCTTTATAGAAGCGAAACCATTTATTGCCTTTTCTGTAGTTTTTGGAAGTAGAGTATGCCCGACCGATCTCAATCGGAAATTGCTTCGGTTAATTGCAGCTGTATCGGCAACTTTCATGAGTATTGTTACTATAAACGGGTACTATATGCAAAGAATCGTTGCAGGCCATGCGGCATTTGCCGGCATGTCAATATATGTTTCGGTAATCTTATTCCTTTTATGTTCGATCAATGAATATAATGAATGGAAAAAAAACGATCTCATACTGGCTTTTATTTGGCTGACATGTGGATTAATGTGCGGCAGATCAAAGTTTTTTGCTGAATTTGTCTTAACATTATTCTTCGTATTCATATATAAGCCGGGGATCTTGAAACATTTTAAATTCAAACACATTGTGCTCATTGTATCGGTATGCGCACTGGTGATAATCGTAGTATGGCATAAGTTCTCATATTATTTTATAACCGGTAATTCCGATACATTCGACCCCAATGATGCGGCATCATTTGCACGCCCGGCTTTATACCTGACAGGATTCCTGATTTTTTTAGATTATTTTCCTTTGGGTTCAGGGCTGGCGTCTTTTGCTTCCTATGCCTCAAGCATTAATTATTCTCAGACGTATTATGAATACAACCTTGACAAGGTATGGGGATTGAGTCCGACTTATAATGAATTTATCTGTGATGCCTACTATCCGTCATTGGCGCAATTCGGCATAGTGGGACTGATATTATTCATAATATTCTGGAGATATGCTTATCGCTTCCTATTGAAGTATATCAGGAATTCTGACATGTACAATCGCAATTATTTTGTACTCGGAACCCTATTGATGTGCTTCATACTGATCGAAT
>JAHZGZ010000214.1 GCA_019420545.1 Bacteroidales bacterium
AACGCTCCTTGCCCTGGTTGAGCACGTCGTCGAGGATCTTCTCGTCCATGTTCGTGCCGAGGGTGACGGTAGCGAGAGCCTGTGTCTCGCCGCGGGTGAACACTGCCGATCCGTGGGGGCCGGGCACGTAGTCAGTCTCGATCCAGATGGGACGTATCTCGGTGGTCGCCCGGCCGTCGAGACGGATACCCTCGTCGAGCACGCAGCGGCGCATTGCCTCACGCTCTACATCGTGGTAGTAGCGCTTTACCAGCGGAGTCTTTTCCTCGCGCTCCTCTTCGGGAAGGCTTTCGATATATTCGTCGCAGATGGCGTCGAAGTGATCCATACGCCAGTGCTTGTCGGCACATCCGGCTTTGGCCACCTCGTAGGCCTTGGCGTAGCACTTGTCGTGCACGTCCTTGCGCAGATCCTCGTCGTTTACCTCGTGGCAGTACTCGCGCTTAACCACGTGGAGCTCTTCGGCGAGTTCCATCTGGGCCTTGCACTGTACCTTGATAGCATCGTGAGCGGCTTTGAGGGCAGCGAGAAGATCAGCCTCGCTCACCTCTTTCATTTCGCCCTCGACCATCATGATATTTTCGTAAGTGGCACCAACCATCAGCTCCATGTCGGCATCCTTGAGCGGCTCGCATGTGGGGTCGATAACGAATTCGCCGTTAATGCGGGCTACACGTACTTCTGAAATAGGACCGTTGAAAGGTATGTCGCTCACGGCGATGGCAGCCGATGCTGCAAGGCCGGCAAGAGCGTCGGGCATGTCCTCGCCGTCGGCCGAGAACATGATGATGTTGACAAACGTATCGGCGTGATAGTTGTCGGGGAAAAGCGGACGGAGCACGCGGTCGACAAGGCGTGCCGTCAGGATTTCATAATCGGATGCGCGGCCCTCACGCTTGAGGAAACCGCCGGGGAAACGTCCCGCTGAGGAAAATTTCTCTTTGTACTCTACCTGGAGGGGCATAAAGTCGACCCCCTCGCCGGCTTCCTTCGCCGACACCACAGTGGCCAGGAGCATGGTGTTGCCCATGCGCAGCTCTACCGCTCCATCGGCCTGCTTGGCAAGTTTGCCGGTTTCGAGCGTGATTTCACGTCCGTCGGGCAGCGCGATGGTTTTCTTGATTGGTTGTGCCATAAATGTTAATATGTCTCTGTAATTGTATGTTTCTTCTTATACAAAAAATCGCACAAAGATAGCGAATTTCCATCAAAACGCCTAATAAATTGTATATAAATTTTTTATGCGGTCATGAATCCGGCATGGATCCGATGTAAATCCGGAGCAAAACAAACCCGGTAAAACATGGGAAGCCGCCGGAAGAATACTGGACGGTATCTCTTCCGGCGGCTTCTATCAGAGCCGGTTCATACGGATTATGGATTTCCTTTTATCAGGAGGTGGGTCAGCGCGGAGATTCAACCAGGATCTTTACCGAGCTGCCGTCGGCACGGCGGCCGACGTAGATACCGGGCTGCGACGGCTCGTCAACGCGCACGCCGTCGATGCGGTAATACTCCACGATGCGCGCACTGTCGGTATCGGCCTCAATGTCGCCTATGCCCGAGTTGCCGGGAGCAACGCCTACGGAATAAATCTTCACGCAGCTGTCGGTAGACGGAGCCTTGGCGGGACTGCGGCGCACGGCCTGCTGCGGCGCGGCGGCATCGCTGCCATAGATATATACGTAGGTATCCTCCGTCACACTGTAGTCGATGGTGATGTCACCCTTGCTGTCCTTGGTGTACGACACCGGCTCGGCGGAACCGATCTTCACGGATACGCGGCGCGAGCCGATGGTAAGGCAATTGATTGTCACCGTTCCATCGCCGGCAGGAACCTGCACGACAAGGCCGTTGAAGCGGTTGGCGATATCCGACTCACCGGGCGCCATGCCGCCGATTGCATCCACGTAGTCCTCATCCATGGTGGAGTTGAGCACGATGCTGCCGTCGGTCTCATCGTAACCGTCCTCCTCGCCTACCGTCACATATACGTCGCCTACCACTGCATCGCCAAGGTCGGTGTCATTGCCTATACCGGTGCCGAAACTGGTCTCGGTGGCCTCGGTGGGAGCAGAGATACCCTCGATCGACACGATAAGGTTATCCTTGCCGTTGTTGGCGCCGCTCCAGAATGGATCGGCCTTATATGCGGCGAGGCTTGCGGCCGGTACCTTGATAGTGGGAGTGCCCATATAATGCCAGTTCCACTCTACAGCCTGCGGAACTGCGGCGGTAGCGGTTATAGTAACATTCTTGCCGGCGTTGTCGAGCGTCAGCGCACCGCCTCCGAATGTGGTTATGGTCGATGCGATATACACGGTCTCTACCCCGCTGCAATAGGCGAACGCCCACGGTTCAAGCGTCTCCGTGCCTTCGGGGAGAGAGATGGTCTTCAGCGACGAGCATTTGTAGAAGGCGTCGTCGCCTACGGTCTTCAGCCCTGCGGGCCAGTGGAGATCGCGCAGCGAATGGCAGTTTTCAAACGCGCGCTCCGAGATGGTGCTGATATTGTCGGAGAGGCGCACATATTCCAGATTCGAGCAGTTGCCGAAAACCTCAGGGTCGAGTATCTCGACGCTCGCGGGAAGCACGACTTCGGTAACGTTGGTGTTGCCGGTATAAAGCCCCTTGGGGAGTCGGCGCACCTTGTCGCCGATGACTATGCGCTCAAGGTCGCGCGGACTTACGCCCCACGGACACTCGGCGTCGACCGCATTGTAGGTCACGCTCCACAGCGCGTTGCAGCCGTAGAAAGC
>JAHZGZ010000215.1:0-334 GCA_019420545.1 Bacteroidales bacterium
AAGCTTTCATCCAATAGTGATGATCTTGCCGAAGGCGTAGGATATATGTTGCCTATTACCATTACAGAAGTCAATGGAGATGGCCTTGGTGTGATCGAAGCTTCGCGTACCGCCTATATCCAGTTTACAAAAGTTGTTACCATTAAGGCCGGTCTGTTAAACCTCAATGGTGCATATGAAGTGCCGGCTTTCCGTCATACTGATGAAAATCCCAGTCCTGTACGTGCTCTCGGTCAGATGACTCTTGAGATGAAGGTGTTCCCGCTGTCGTTTGGACGTAGCCAGTACGGTATCGGTACTCTGGTAGGCTGTGAGGAAAACTTCCTTTTCCGTT
>JAHZGZ010000215.1:344-7064 GCA_019420545.1 Bacteroidales bacterium
CGTTTCGGCGGTGGTGATGGTACCGGTGACAACAATCTTCAGTTCGTAAAAGGTTCTATCGGTGATGATCCTCATCCCGATAAAAAACAGCACTATGAGAACCTGAGAATAGGCGACTTTGATACCGGTCGTTGGATTCACTTTGCTGCTGTATATGATGGCGTGAATCTTACTATTTATCGCGACTGTGAGCGTCTCTCTACCATTGCGACTGCCGGTGGTACTATCAATCTTTCGATGGCATATAATGGTTCGTCGGGTTGGTTTGATACCTTTACTATAGGTTCTTCCTGCCATAACCGTTTCTTCCATGGTTATATCAGCGAGTGCCGTGTCTGGACTGTACCTCGTTCTGTTGCAGAACTTGAAAATGGTATCTGCTATGTTGATCCTACTTCCGAAGGTCTTCTGGCATGCTGGCGTTTTGATGGCGAGACCAACGACGATGGCTCTATCCGCGACGTTACCGGCCATGGATATGACGCAGTTGCTCCATCATGGGCAAGCGGCGGTGTGCAGTGGGTAGAAGGTCAGAAGTGCCCTTATTAATTCACATCGGACTACACACTAAATCCGTTTGCGGATTTTAAATAAAATCTATCCGACGAAGAGTTCTCCTCCCTCCATCTTTTCTCTCGGAGATTATAAGCAGCATCTGAATTTTGTTTCTTCCGCTCCGATGAGTCATTATCGCTGCAAAAGGCTGATTATTTCTCCTCTCTCATTACTATTTTGATTAACCAGCGGGGCACAATGGCTATCCCGGTCCCCGGGAAGCCGATGCCCCGCTTTCTTAATTCCCCGAAAGCATTTTCATTGACTTGATAATCCCTTTGGGCCTGAGCTGCCTCAAGGGTCATAATGGCCTTAGCGTCGATAAGGTCATTGGTGCCGATAAAGTCATTAGTGTCTTTAAGGTCTCTAAAGTCCTTAATGACCCTAAACCTCTATCGACCCTAAAGTCCCTACTTCCTTTACTGCTTTTACTCTCGGCTTCGTCTTCTCGTGACTATAACATTTCCCGCCATATATCGTTTCCTCTTTAGAAACTCCCTAATATTATAATTATGAAATTCCTGTCCAGCGCCATATTATTTCTGATTTCCGCGGCAATGCCTGCCGGTATCTGTGCTGCTACTTACCACCACGAATTCGGCACTATTGCCGAAGATGGAGGTGTGGTGGCCCACACATTCACTCTCCCTGCCGGTAATGCGCCCCTGTCGGTAATCAATGCCTTCCCCGGATGCCCGTGTATCACCGTGGATTATCCCAAACGTCCCGTAAAAGCCGGAGAGCAGCTGAAGATACAGCTGAAATACGATCCCGAGCGCCAGAACGGCCATTTTACAAAGTCGGTATATCTGCGTCTCAGCGGCGACCGGCGCGACACACTCCTCGTCACCGGCACCGTAAAGCGTCTGCGTCCGCGTGTTGATCCCGCCAAGTATCCGTATGAATACGGCCTGGGGTTGCGCCTCGACCGCAAGGCCATCGACTTCGGCACCATGCGCCCGGGTACTTCCAGGACTCTTACCATACCTATGGCCAATTCATATCAGATAGGAATGGAGCTCGATCTGCGCCCTGCCGGCAACGACTCGACCATGCTCGACATACCCTTCGGTCTGAAGCTCCAGCCCGAGACGAAGTCGCAGTTTAAAGTGACGCTCTCTGTCCCGGCTGATGCTCCCAAGGCGGCTCCGGAGCTGTATGTGCGTCCCGTAATACATGGCGTTGCGGTTGATTCGATTCCGGTAAAAGTAAGAATAATACACTAATAATTTCGGTTTAGTGCTGATATTTGGAGCGAAGTTGCTAAATTTGTACCGTCGTTAGACTGAATGCTTCATCAGTCTTGTACCAATCTGCCTTACAAATATCAAGCTGCCTTATCACATGAAAAAAATAACAATTGCTTTAATAGTTGCCGCCGGAATCTCCGTGTCGGCTCATGCGCGTACGGAAAAGGGTGCGTATCTTAATCCGAAACTCCCTACCGAACAGCGTGTTGCCGATCTGCTCTCGCGTATGACTGTCGAGGAAAAGGTTGGCCAGCTTCTATGTCCTCTCGGATGGGAGATGTATGAAATTACCGGCCCGGAGTCGGTCGAGGTGTCGCAGAAATTCAAGGATCTCGTGCAGCAGACAGGCGCCGGAATGCTCTGGGCCACATATCGTGCCGATCCCTGGACACGCAAGACTCTTGACAACGGCCTTACGCCGCAGCAGGCTGCCCGGGCAGGGAATGCTATCCAGAAATATGTAATAGAAAATACCCGTTTCGGCATACCCGTCTTTCTCGCCGAGGAGGCTCCCCATGGCCATATGGCTATCGGTACTACTGTATTCCCCACGGGCCTCGGTATGGCTGCCACATGGAATCCTCAGCTGATGCGCTCGGTAGGCGAGGTGATCGGTAAGGAGGTACGCAGCCAGGGCGGACACATAAGCTATGGCCCGGTGCTGGATCTGTCGCGCGATCCGCGATGGAGCCGTGTCGAAGAGACTTTCGGCGAGGATCCATTGCTTGCCGGGCGCATGGGTGGCGCCATGATCAGCGGTCTTGGCGGGGGTGACCTGTCGAAACCCAATTCCACCATCGC
This sequence comes from Bacteroidales bacterium, assembly GCA_019420545.1. GTDB lineage: Bacteria > Bacteroidota > Bacteroidia > Bacteroidales > Muribaculaceae > Muribaculum. The sequence continues at coordinate 2,951 of JAHZGZ010000215.1, forward strand.
CACTCTGAAGCATTTTCTTGCCTACGCCGTGCCCGAGGGGGGACAGAACGGTAATTATTCCGTAGTAGGCAAGCGCGATCTGCTCCAGGATTTCCTTCCCCCCTTCCGCGAGGCTGTCGATTCAGGTGCTCTCTCGATTATGAGTTCGTATAACTCTATCGACGGCATACCGTGCAGCTCCAACAAGGAGATACTCTATGATCTCACTACCGACTGGGGTTTCAAGGGATTTGTCGTATCCGACCTTTATTCTATCGAGGGCATTCACGAGACACACCATGTGGCCCCGACTATGGAGGATGCTGCCGTTATGGCTCTCAATGCCGGTCTCGATGTGGATCTTGGCGGTGACGCTTACCGCAATCTCGTGGCCGCCGCACGCAGCGGCAAACTTGACGAGGGCGCTCTTGACCGCGCCGTAGGGCGTGTTCTCAAACTGAAGTTTGACATGGGACTTTTCGAGAATCCTTATGTCGACCCCAAGGCTGCATGCACTGTCGGCGGATTCCGGTCGGGCGAGATTGCCCGCGATGTGGCCCGTCAGTCGGTAACTCTGCTCAAGAACGATGGCATACTTCCTCTCGCTGTCACCTCCTCTCTAAAGATTGCTCTTGTCGGCCCCAATGCCGACAACGCATATAACATGCTTGGCGATTACACCGCACCGCAACCCGACGGACGCGTGGTTACCGTGCTCGACGGACTGCGCCGCCAGCAGCCCGGAATCGAGGTAACCTATGTAAAGGGATGCGCCGTGCGCGACACCGCCTCGGCTGATATCGCTGCTGCCGTCGATGCCGCACGCGATGCCGATGTCATCGTAGCTGTGGTGGGTGGCAGCTCCGCACGCGATTTCAAGACCTCCTACAAGGAAACCGGTGCCGCCGTCGTTGATGCCACTACGGTAAGCGATATGGAGAGCGGCGAAGGTTACGACCGCGAGACTCTTACTCTGCTCGGCCGACAGTCAGAACTGCTCAAAGCAATGAAAGAAACCGGCAAACCCCTCATAGTGGTATATATCGAGGGGCGTCCGCTCGACAAGGAGTGGGCTGCCGAAAATGCCGATGCGCTGCTTACGGCATATTATCCCGGACAGGAAGGCGGAAATGCTATCGCCGAGGTAATCTTCGGAAAGTACAATCCTGCCGGTCGTCTGCCCGTCACCGTACCGCGTTCCGTAGGGCAGATACCTCTTTACTACAACCGTCGCGCACCGCAGCTCCATCCCTATGTCGAAGGTGAGGCCGCTCCGCGCTATCCCTTTGGCCACGGGTTGAGCTATACCACTTTTGAGTATTCCGATCTTACCCTCGTTCCGGGTGCTGACGGTACAGTGGAAGTGGGGCTGACAGTGACCAACAGTGGCGATCGCGACGGGGAGGAAGTCGTGCAGGTATATCTCCATCCTGAATATGCCGCGACAGTGCAGCCGCTGATGCGTCTGGCCGATTTCCGCCGTGTGGCCGTTCCCAAGGGTGAATCGCGCAAGGTAAGTTTCACTCTGCCTGCTTCGGCTTTTGAGATTGTAGGCCCCGACTACAGGCATATGCTGCAGAAAGGCGACTGGGATATCATGGTAGGAGCTTCCTCCGCCGATATACGTTTGAAAGGAGTTCAAAAAATATAGATTTTATTTCAATAGTTAGTCTGAATGTCACAGATCAGGAGGCGTGTCATCGTGATTGATGATGCGCCTCCGCTTTTTGCAACACCATCATGAAAGCGCAGGTACATATACAACAAAAGGCCCTCGACATCCGTCGCGAGCCTTCCTTATGCCAAAAAGTAGATAGATAATTGGCATGTGCGAATTATTTTAGGCTAATTATAGATTTAGTATACTGTTCTATGTCGGTGAAATCAATCTGATATAATTTGGACTGACTTCATAGATAGATATTAGTAGTTGAATTATCTCTTCTGCAAATTTAGAAACTAAATTGAAAATATGCAAATATTTCCCCGGATTTCTTGTCCTTACGTGTTTATGTCATGGGAAATGGCATTTTCAGAGCAAAAAATGGGGGCAGGTATGTTAGCAGTACTCTTTTAATATTTTAAGGAAACGGCGGCAAAGAATGCGGAGTTCTTCGTCGGTAATTACATATGGTGGCATGACATATGCGTTATGGCCGAACGGCCGTATCCATACACCCTCTTTTACACACAGTTTTTGGAAGGCTCCTACGTCGATCGTTTCTTTCAGCTCTATGACTCCGATTGTACCGAGTACCCTTACTTCGGCAACGTCTGCCATATCGGCAGCAGGCGCAAGTTCCTCCTCGAGGATCGTGCGTATATGAGCTATGCGGGCTGCCATATCTGTCTCCATGAGCATTTTGAGCGATTCTATGGCAATGGCGCATGCCAGAGGATTGGCCATGAATGTAGGACCGTGCATCATTACGCCGGCTTCGCCACGTGATATCGTGTCGGCTACTTCTGCAGTTGTAAGTATCGCACTCATGGTGAGATACCCTGCCGTAAGCCCTTTGCCTATACACATGATGTCGGGTTCTACTCCCGCCCATTCCCATGCGAAGAATCGGCCTGTACGCCAGAATCCTGTAGCTATCTCGTCAAATATCAGATATACACCATACCGGTCGCATAGTCGGCGCGCTTCCACGAGATATTGAGGATGATAGAAGTACATGCCTCCGGCACCCTGTACTACAGGCTCAAGTATCAGTGCGGCGATTTCGTCGGCGTGTTCAGCGAGTACTTTTTCAAGCGACTCCATGTCGGCAGGATTCCATTCGGCGCCGAATCGCGAGGAAGGGTGGGGAACAAAATAGCGTATCGGGAGTGCCGAGCCAAATGCACCGTGCATACCGGTGACAGGATCGCATACGCTCATGGCATTCCACGTGTCGCCGTGATACCCTGAACGGATAGTGACGAAATTAGTCTTCTTATGACTGCCGGAGCGTGATACAGCTGCCTGAATGGCCATCTTCATGGCCACCTCTACAGCTACCGAGCCTGAGTCCGCATAAAATATATTGTGCATCGACGGCGGAGCCACTTCAAGAAGCATCTTGCCGAGCTCTATGGCCGGCTCGTGGGTCAGGCCGCCGAACATTACGTGCGACATTTTGTCAATCTGTCGCTTGGCGGCTTCATTGATGCGCGGATTATTATAACCGTGGATTACACACCACCATGATGACATGCCATCGATAAGTTCTGTTCCGTCCGTGAGGCGTATTTTGGCTCCGTGAGCCGATTCTACTTTATATGTCGGGAGAGGGTTGATTGTTGAGGTATAGGGATGCCACAGATGTTCGCGATCCCATTCGTCATGTAATAATGATTGATTGTCGGTTGCCATATATGGCTTGTAGGTATTTGGTTATGCGTTGTAAAGATAGCGTTTGATCGAGCGCTTCGGGGTCTTTTCAAACTCGTTGGCAATAAGCTGTATTTTAGATATCTTTTCATACGGCGCCACGAGCTTGTTAAGTTCGGCCAATACATTGTTCATCTCCTCGGGAAGTTGTGCGGTGGATATGCCGAATTTGTCCATGGCCTCGTAATCGGGATATACCAATGCGACAAGCTGCTTGTTGCGCTCGATGATAAGGCTCTCGGCTACGAGAGGCATGTTGTTGAGTTTTGCCTCGATCTCCTCGGGATAGATATTCTGGCCGTTGGCCGATAGTATCATGGTCTTGTAGCGTCCGCGGATAAATATCGTGGCGTCGGAAGAGCGTGTGCCCATGTCGCCGGTGTGTAGCCAGCCGTCCTTGTCGAGCACGGCTTCGGTGGCCTCGGGATTCTTATAGTAGCCTTTCATTACGTTGACGCCGCGTACACATATCTCGCCGGGGATGTTTTCCGGATCAGGACTGTCGATGCGGCTTTCCATGAATCCGGCGAGCGTGCGTCCCGAAGAGCTTACGATGAACTGGCGCCACGGTGTGTAGCTGATGAGAGGCCCGCACTCGGTCATGCCGTAGCCTACGGTAAACGGGAATTTTATGCGGTGGAGGAATTCCTCTACCTCATGGTTGAGCGGTGCGCCGCCTACAATTACCTCCTCGAATTCGCCGCCAAACGCCTCGACAAGTTTGCGGCGTATCATCACGTATAGGGCCTTGTCGAGGCC
>JAHZGZ010000216.1 GCA_019420545.1 Bacteroidales bacterium
TCTCGATCACCCAGTTGTAAATACGGGAATAAGCGTTGGCAGTGACACCGCGGCCTGCGGTAGCACCCGACACCGTGATGCCGGAAATGGAAGCATATTTATCGGCTGTACCCTTGCCAAGGACAATAACCGCACCCTCGCCGGAGATAGTCACTACCGGTTTTTCGCCGGAAGCCTCAAGGCTTACACCCGCCGGTACGGTAAGGGTAGAGGAAAGGGTATATGTGCCGGGCGCAAGCCGCACGGCACATGCCGACATGTCGGCAGCCGAGGCTACGGCAGCGGCAAGATCGCCCATGGCATCGTCGGCCGACGCGCCTGTACCACTCGCTCCAGTCTTGACATAGATAACCGAGCCGCTCTCTGCGGCATTGACAGTGGCACTACTCATCGACGCCGACATTACTGCCATGGCGCCGACAGTCATCATAAGGTAGAATCTTTTCATGATAATTTATGGTTAGAAATAAATGTTTGTATCCGTGCGAGCGATTTTGGTATGATTTATCTGATTTGTCTGACTAATCTTACCAATCGCAAAGGTATAGAAAATATTCAATCCTACAAATTAATTCTCGTGATTTTCATACAGATTTTAAATATAACTTCTTGAGCACTTCTTGAGCACTTCCCTGAGGTGTATGAGGCTATGAGAAGTATGATATAAGAGGAGTCATCGTTAAAAATTAAGAAACGGAGATTAACCTTTTTGTGTAAGGATTGTTATATGCTTAGAACTTATTAACCACATTTAGTTATGCATCTTACACCGAAAGAAATTGACAAGCTTATGCTGCTCAATCTGGGAATAATCGCCGAACGCCGCAAAAACCGCGGCCTCAAGCTCAACTACCCCGAAGCAGTGGCATACATCACCTCGGCCGCTCTGGAAGAAGCCAGAGCCGGAAAGACCGTTGAAGAAGTAATGGTAGAGGCCGCCTCGGTTCTTACCAAGGACGATGTAATGGAGGGCGTGGCCGACATGATATCGCTGCTCCAGGTTGAAGCAGTGTTTACCGACGGGTCGCGTCTTGTGAGTATCCACCACCCTATCAAGTAATCCAAAACCTAACGCGAAACAATCATGGCAACCGACAATACCAAAAAGCCCGCCACTGACCCGCAGGCTCCGGGCAATCCTCCCGTAAACATTGACGGATTCAGCAAACAGAATCCTCCCAAGACAGTCGACACACCTACACAGGTATACAACGGAGTTCCTCCGATCTACGCACCCGCCACTCCCGGATTCACACCCAAGGACTATGTGCCCGTAGGCGGCGTGATGCTTGCCGACGAACCCATCGAATACAACACCAACCGCTATACCGTAAAGCTAAAGGTACGCAACACCGGCGATCGCCCCGTGCAGATAGGCAGTCATTTCCATTTCTTCGAAGTGAACCGCTACATGGAGTTTGACCGCGAGAAAGCCTTCGGATGCCACCTCAATATTCCCGCCACCACGGCAATCCGCTTCGAGCCGGGCGAGGAAAAAGAGGTTGAGCTTGTAAGCTACGGCGGCAAGCAGAGAGTATGGGGCTTCAACGACCTCGCCAACGGCTATACCGGCGGCCAGGACGCACCGACTTTCTACCCCACAAAGATCGAGGCAATTCGCAGGATGAAGGAATACGGCTTCAAGAGCGTAAGCGAGGATGAGGCCGACGCAGAGTTTACCACTAAAGAATCATAAGCAAACTATGGCTACTATATCAAGACAACAGAATAACATGCTTTTCGGCCCCACCACAGGCGATAAGATCCGCCTTGGCAATACCGATCTGTATGTACAGATAGAAAAGGACCTCCGCACCTATGGCGACGAGGTAGTATACGGTGGCGGCAAGACTCTGCGCGACGGCATGGGACTCGCCAACCGCTACACCACATCAGAGGGATCACTCGACCTGGTGATCACCAACGTGACCATCATCGACCCGCTGCTGGGTGTAATCAAGGCCGACGTCGGCATCAAGGACGGCAAGATCGCCGGCGTAGGCAAGGCCGGTAACCCCGACGTGATGGACGGAGTGACTCCGACCCTCGTCACAGGCCCGTCGACCGACGCCATCTCGGGCGAACACCTGATTCTTACCGCCGCCGGTATCGACGGCCATGTACACCACATCGACCCGCAGCAGGCCTACAACTGTCTGTCAAACGGTATCACCACCCTTATCGGAGGCGGTATCGGCCCGACCGACGGCACCAACGGCACCACTATCACATCAGGTGTATGGAACATCCACAAGATGCTCGAAGCCTACGAGTCAATTCCTATCAACTACGGTACCCTCGCCAAAGGCAACTCGTCGGTCAACGCCACTCTTGAGGAGCAGATCTACGCCGGTGCCTGCGGATTCAAGATCCACGAGGACTGGGGCTCGACACCGGCAGCCATACGCGCCTGTCTCGACTGCGCCGACCGCATGGACGTGCAGGTAGCAATCCACACCGATACCCTCAACGAGAGCGGTTTCGTGGAGGATACGATCGCGGCCCTCGACGGACGTACCATCCACACCTACCACACCGAGGGTGCGGGAGGCGGACATGCCCCCGACCTTCTGAAGGTGGCCTCGCTTGCCAATGTGCTCCCGTCGTCGACCAACCCGACACTCCCCTTCGGCATCAACTCCAAGGCCGAGCTGTTCGACATGATCATGGTATGCCACAACCTCAACCCCAACATCCCGAGCGACGTGGCCTTCGCCGAAAGCCGTGTGCGTCCCGAAACACAGTCGGCCGAGAACATCTTCCACGACCTGGGTATCCTCTCGATGGTAAGTTCCGACAGCCAGGCAATGGGCCGCGTGGGCGAGTCGTTCATGCGTACATTCCAGATGGCAAGCTACATGAAGTCGGTACGCGGCAAACTCCGCGAGGACAGCGACGACAACGACAACTTCCGTGTGCTCCGCTATCTTGCCAAGATAACCCTGAACCCTGCTATCTGCTACGGTATCAGCGATATCCTCGGCTCGATAGCTCCGGGCAAGATGGCCGACCTCGTGCTCTGGGAACCTGCATTCTTCGGCACCAAGCCAAAGATGGTGATCAAGGGCGGTTTCATCAACTGGGCACAGATGGGCGATCCAAACGCATCGCTCCCCACCCCGCAGCCTATCTATATGCGTAAGATGTTCGGAGCCGAAGGAAAGGCCCTCGGAGCAACATGCGTCAACTTCATGTCGCAGGCGTCGATCGAAGCCGGTGTTCCCGAAAAGCTCGGTCTTACACGCCAATGCTACGGTGTATCGCGCACACGCCAGCTTGCCAAGACCGATATGGTACGCAACACCGCCATGCCGCGTATCGAGATCAACCCCGAGACATTCTACGCCTACGTCGACGGCGAACTCGCCTACGTTCCGCCGGCACCAGTGCTTCCTCTGGCCCAGCTCTACTGGTTCAGCTGATCAAGTTTAGAGCTTGTTTAATAATAAATGTTGCCGACAGGGTCGTATAGGTTGAGGCGATTT
>JAHZGZ010000217.1:0-1839 GCA_019420545.1 Bacteroidales bacterium
GCGCTCTATATCGTCCGTAGGTATGCCTATGTGCTGCACACCGGTTATGTAATCCTTGATTTCCATATGTGTTGATCTTGTGTCTCCAAAGTTAGCGATACGCTCGCGGCGGTGCAAATTTCCGGCGAATTTTTCTTGAGGTATGAAATCATAGAGAGGTAGGACTGGTTTCAGAACGAAAAGGTGGCGGAGCATATGAAAATATAATGAAAGCGTTTGCGAAACATGTAAATAATACCTAAATTTGTTGCCGAATGTTATTACACCAATCATCTAAAAGTAAACATACTTTAAAAAGACATCAGCAACCCTAAAACAATCGCTATGAACCTTAACTTAACCATGGCATTTGCCTCTCTTCTGGCACTGCCAGCGCTCGGTCTGCAGAATGCATCGGCCGAGACGGTACATGTGTCAACGCCATCCACATCGCTTGTGCTCAAGGCCGACAAAGGGAAGGAGCTTCGCTTCTACCACTATGGCGACAAGCTCACCGACGCCGACATACAGTCGATGACCGCTTCGGGCGCTCCATGGGTAAATGCCTATGCTCCCTATGGAATGAATACCCGGCGCGAGACTGCGGTAGCGGCTACGCATACCGACGGTAACATGACGCTCGACCTTGTGGTCGACGGCGTGGAGCGCGACGGCAATGTCACCTCCATCAATCTCAAGGACAAGTATTATCCCTTCTACGTGCGCCTCAATTACCGCACATATCCCGAGGAAGATATCATCGAGATGTGGAGCGAGATTTCCCACGGCGAGAAGGGCACCGTGACTCTGAATGAATATGCCTCGGGCTATATCGCCCTCCCTTACGGCGACGTATGGAGCAGCAACCTCTTCGGTGAATGGGCCAAGGAGGGATGGCTTGAGGAGTTGCCTCTGCCCCACGGACTGAAAGTAGTGAAGTCGCGCGACCAGCTGCGTCCCAACCATGCCGCCCACGGCGAGATGATGTTCTCGCTAGACGGCAAGCCGCAGGAGCGTTCGGGCCGCGTGGTAGGTGCTGCGTTGTGCTATCCCGGCGCTTTCAAGCTGCGCACGCTCAACGACAACAGCAACTGGATCCACTTCTTCGCCGGCATCAACGAGGAGCATTCGCCCTATTATCTGGCCAAGGGTGAGACATTCACCACCCCGGTGCTCGCCGTTACCTACAGCAACGACGGCATGGGCCAGGTGAGCCGCAACTTCCACCGCTGGGGACGCAACACCAAGCTTGCCCACGGCAACAAGCTCCGCGACGTGCTGCTCAACTCGTGGGAAGGCGTGTACTTCGACATCAAGGCGCCTGAGATGAAGCAGATGATGGACGATATCGCGGCGCTCGGCGGCGAACTTTTCGTGATGGACGACGGATGGTTCGGCAACAAGTACCCGCGCGACAACAGCCAGCAGGGCCTCGGCGACTGGGTGGTAGACACCAACAAACTGCCCGGCGGTATCAAGGGGCTTACCGACGCCGCCCGCAAGTCGGGTGTGAAGTTCGGCATATGGATCGAGCCTGAAATGCTCGACGAAAAGAGCGAACTCTACGAGAAGCATCCCGAATATATCATCAAGGCCGGCAACCGAGCCAACATGCCCGGCCGCGGCAAGGCGCAGGTGGCGCTCGATCTGGCCAATCCCAAATGTCAGGATATCGTGTTCACTATTGTTGACACGCTTATGACCAAATATCCTGAGATCGCATATATCAAATGGGACGCCAACAACGCTATGGCCCTCCACGGCTCGCAGTATCTGCCTGCCGACAAGCAGAGCCACAACAACATAGAGTACTGGCGCGGCCTTACAAGACGCTCGACCGCATACGCGCGAAGCATCCCG
>JAHZGZ010000217.1:1849-12962 GCA_019420545.1 Bacteroidales bacterium
ACGTGGTGATACAGGCATGTTCGAGCGGCGGCGGACGTGTGAACTACGGTTATCTCCCTTGGTTTGACGAGTACTGGACGAGCGACAACACCGACGCCCTGCAGCGCGTCTACATCCAGTGGGGCACGAGTTACTTCTTCCCCGCCATAGGCATGGGCAGCCACATCAGCGCCGCTCCCAACCATCAGACCGGACGCCGCACCTCGCTGAAATACCGCACCGACGTGGCCATGGCCGGACGTCTCGGTATGGAGCTTCAGCCCAAAAACATGACTGCCGCCGAGAAGGAGCAGATACGTCTCGCCATCGTCGACTACAAGACGATACGCCCCACCGTGCAGCTCGGCGATCTTTACCGCCTGCAGTCGCCTTTCGACAAGAAGGGTGTGGCATCGCTCATGTATGTGTCGCCCGACAAGAAGCAGGCCGCTTTCTTCTGGTGGAAGACCGAGTCGATGGCCGCCGAACAGCTCCACCGCGTGCCGATGGACGGTCTCGATCCCGACAAGACCTATCGCGTGAAGGAGCTTAACCGCATCGACAACAAGGCTCTGCCGTTTGAGGGGAAGACCTTCGCCGGCCGCGCGCTTATGTCGAACGGACTGCCTATGCCGGCGTTCCACAGCGTCGACAAGGCCGACGCCACCGACTTCTCCTCGCGTGTGCTTCTGCTTGAGGCGCTTTAATAGGGGGAATCAGTCCTGAAAGTTTTTGCCGGTTTCGGCAGAATTAGATATTTTTGCATGAGGATGTCGTCTTTTGCGCGGCGTCCTCATGCAAAATTTTTATGATGATGAAAAGATTCGGAATACTTGCAGTGGCCGCGCTGTGCGGAGCCGCCGCTATGGCCGAGGATGTCAGCGTGCGTCTGCTGCAGACGAGCGACGTCCACGGTAACTTTTATCCCTACAATTTCATTACCCGCGAACCTTCGAAAGGGAGCCTCGCGCGGGTTGCATCGGCTGTAAGAGACGTTAAGTCGCAGGCGGGTGACGACGCTGTGATCGTGGTCGACAACGGCGACATACTCCAGGGTCAGCCCACTGTATATTACTATAATTATGTCGACACCGTGTCTCCCCACATTGCCGCCCGCATGCTCGACTTCATCGGCTACGACGCCGGCACTATCGGCAACCACGACGTGGAGACGGGCCGGAAGGTGATGGACCGCTGGGCGCAGGAGTGCCGCATGCCGGTGCTCGGTGCCAACGTTATCAACACGGCCACGGGTGAGCCGCATTTCCGCCCGTACACGGTGATCGAGCGCAAGGGCGTGAAGATCGCAATTCTGGGCATGATCACGCCGGGCATCCCCGCATGGCTGCCCGAGGTGCTGTGGCAGGGGCTGCGCTTCGACGACATGGAGGAGACGGCGCGCAAGTGGGTGCCGATAATCATGGAAAGGGAGCATCCCGATGTGCTCATGGGCTTGTTCCACTCGGGGCAGGCAGGCAACATTCTTGTCGGGCATAAGGAGAACGCTTCGCTTGAGGTGGCTCAGCGTGTGCCGGGATTCGACGTAGTGTTGATGGGGCATGACCATCGTGTCGACAAGAAGTGGACGGTCAACGTGGCCGGCGACAGTGTGCTTGTGATGAATCCCGCCAACAATGCCGTGCATATGGTCGACATCGACATGAAGTTTGACCTCGACAGTCTCGGGCGCGTGGCCGGAAAGAAGATAGACGGACGCATAGCCGACATGGATTCCTATGCCCCCGACAGCGTGTTTATGGCGGAATTCGCTCCGCAGATGTCCACCATCAGGGAGTATGTCGACATGCCGATAGGCACGATGACACGCCCGGTTACCACGCGCGACGCCTATTTCGGGCCGTCGGCGTTTGTCGATCTTATACATGAGCTGCAGCTTGGCATTACGGGTGCCGACGTGTCGTTTGTGGCTCCGCTGAGCTATGACGCCACCATTCCGGCAGGGCCGATCACGGTGAGCGACATGTTCAATCTGTATAAGTATGAGAACATGCTCTATGTGATGGATCTTACCGGGGAGGAGATAAAAAACTATCTGGAGCGCGCCTACGCGCTGTGGACGCAGCAGATGAAGTCGCCGTCCGACCATCTGATGCTCTTCAGCGATGGCACGCGCAGCGGCGACCAGACCCATTCGAAGCTGAAAAACGCGAGCTACAATTTTGATTCGGCAGCCGGTATAATCTATGAGGTAGACGTCACCCGCCCCGAGGGTGAGAAGATATGCATTCTGCGCATGGCCGACGGTAAGCCGTTCGATCCCGAGAAGCATTACAAGGTGGCGCTCAACTCTTACCGTGGCAACGGGGGCGGCGAGCTGCTGACGAAGGGCGCGGGGATACCTCACTCCGAGCTGCCGTCGCGCATCATCAGCTCGACCGACCGCGATCTGCGCCACTACCTTACGGAGTATATCTGCGAGCGCGGCACGGTAAATCCCCGTCCGCTCAACCAGTGGAAGTTTGTCCCCGAAAAGCTTGTCAAGTCTGCCGCCCGGCGCGACCGCGCGATAATGTTTCCCGAGTGAGCGCTTACCCGCCGTGTGAAAAGCTCGCACAGAGATCACATAGCGCACAGAGAAATAAATTACAAATTGCGTGTTTAAACATCAACCCTGACTGGGAGGGCGGCGCTTTAGCCCGCCACGATCAAATGGGCAAAAATGAGAACATGGTTCAAAGCATTTGCGTGTTTCAAGGTTTGATCGTGGCGGGCTAAAGCGCCGCCCTCCCAGTCCGGGTTGATCGCAAGATACAATAAAATCGCACAGAGCCAAGGGTGATTTTCACTGATTGGCTCTGTGCGATTTATTGTTTCTGTGCGATTAATTTTGCGTAAGGGGAGGGGATCAGAGGATGCGATCGCGGATCAGAGGATGCGGTCGCGGATGGCGTAGCGCGGGCGGTGCTTGACTTCGGTGTATATTTTGCCGACGTATTCGCCGACGATGCCGATGGCCATGAGGGTGAGGGAGCCGAGGAACCAGATGGAGATGATGAGAGATGTCCAGCCGGAGATGGTGCGGTGGGAGAAGTAGCTTGCGAATACCCACACGGCTACGGCGATGTCGATGAGCAGCAGGATGAGGCCAACGACGAAGATGATGCGGATGGGCTTGGAGGAGAATGAGGTGATGCCGTCAATTGAGAAGCTGAGCATCTTGGCGAGTGGGTATTTCGACTCACCGGCTACGCGCTCGTGGCGCTCGTAGGTGACGATGGCTGTGTCGAGACCGATCTGCGGGATGATGCCTCGGAGGAAGAGGTTGCTTTCGCCGTAGTCGGAGAGCAGGTCGAGGGCACGGCGGCTGAGCAGACGGTAGTCGGCATGGTCGTATACGGTGTCGAGGCCCATGTGGTGCTGCAGTGAGTAGAAGGCGTGGGCTGTGGTGCGCTTGAACCATGTGTCGGTGGCGCGGCTTGAGCGCACGCCGTAGACGATCTCCTTGCCCTGTCGGAACGCCTCTACCATGCGGACGATTGCCTGGGGGTCGTCCTGGAGGTCGGCGTCGATCGAGATGGCGGCGTCGCACATGTCGCGCACGGCCATTAGTCCGGCCAACAGAGCGTACTGGTGGCCGCGGTTGTGGGCAAGCGATATGCCTTTTATGCGTGGATCGGCGGTGTGAAGTTCGCCGATTACCTGCCATGTGCGGTCGCGGCTGCCGTCGTTGCTGCACATGATGAAACTGTCGAGGGCGATGAGGCCGTCGGCGGCCATGCGGTCGAGCAGCTCAAGGATGCGTGCTGAGGTGATGGGGAGGGCTTCCTCTTCGTTGTAGCAGGGGATTACGATGGCGATGCGGGGGAGTGGTGTCGACATGGCAGTAAGGGGCTGGCTTGGAAATGTAATATAAACGCTGTATTGGCGTAAGCCGGTAGGGACGCGGCGTGCCGCGTTACATCGGGAGACGCAAATTGCTTGGTTATATTGATGTAACGCGGCACGCCGCGTCCCTACTTCACTGAATAGGGTATATGCGATACCTTTGATATGAAGGTATTGCGGGGATCAATAGTTGCGGGCGAAGATCACGCGGCGTGCGGAGGGCTTTCCGGTGTAGACGCAGGTGCCGGGCGTGGTGTCGCCGTCGAGAGGGATACAGCGGATAGTGGCTTTTGTCTCTTCCTTGATCTTCTCTTCGGTCTCGGTGGTGCCGTCCCAATGGGCGAGGAGGAATCCGCCCTTTTCGATCTCGGTCTTGAATTCTTCCCAGGTGTCGACGGGGCGTGTCATGCTCTCGCGCAGGGCGAGGGCCTTGTCGAAGATGTTCTGCTGAATCTCTTCAAGGAGCTTGGCCACGTATTCGGCGATACCTTCGAGGGGTGCGGAGTGCTTCTCAAGGGTGTCGCGGCGCATAACCTCGACGGTGCCTTCCTCGATGTCGCGTGCACCGACGGCGAGGCGCACGGGTACGCCCTTGAGCTCGTAGTCGGCAAACTTGAATCCCGGACGACGGTTTTCGGCGTCGTCGTACTTGACGCTGATACCGAGCTCGCGCAGACGGTTGATGATCGGGTCGACGTGGGCCGAGATGGCGGCAAGCTGGTCGGCATTCTTGTAGATGGGGATGATCACTACCTGGATCGGTGCGATATGGGGCGGGAGCACGAGGCCGTTGTCGTCGGAGTGGGTCATGATGAGCGCGCCCATGAGTCGGGTGGAAACGCCCCACGAGGTAGCCCATACGTATTCGGGCTGATTCTCTTTGTTGACGAAAGTTACGTCGAATGCCTTGGCGAAGTTCTGGCCGAGGAAGTGGGATGTGCCCGACTGGAGGGCCTTGCCGTCCTGCATCATGGCTTCGATGGTGTAGGTGTCGATGGCACCTGCAAAGCGCTCGTTGGCGCTCTTTACGCCTTTTATTACCGGTACGGCGAGATATTTTTCTGCGAAATTGGCATAGACCTCAAGCATCTGGCGTGCGCGTGCCTCGGCTTCTTCCGATGTGGCGTGGGCGGTGTGGCCCTCCTGCCAGAGGAATTCGGCGGTGCGGAGGAACATGCGGGTACGCATCTCCCAGCGCATCACGTTGCACCACTGGTTGCAGAGGATTGGGAGATCGCGGTAGGAGTTGATCCAGTTGCGGTAAGTGTTCCAGATGATTGTCTCGGAGGTGGGTCGGATGATAAGCTCCTCTTCGAGGCGTGCGTCGGGGTCGACAACTACGCCAGAGCCGTCGGGGGCGTTCATCAGTCGGTGGTGTGTCACTACGGCACACTCCTTTGCGAAGCCTTCGACATGCTCGGCCTCACGGGAGAGGAAGGATTTCGGGATGAGGAGGGGGAAATATGCGTTGCTTACGCCGGTGGCCTTGAACATGTCGTCGAGATAGCGCTGCATCTTTTCCCAGATGGCGTAGCCGTAGGGCTTGATCACCATGCATCCGCGCACTGCGCTCTGTTCGGCCAGATCGGCCTTTACAACCAGTTCGTTGTACCACTTCGAGTAGTCCTCACTGCGTTTTGTGAGGTTCTTGAGTTCTTTAGCCATTGCAGGTATATAATGTTTTAAAGCACGGCAACCGGGAGATTGTCGTGCTTAAATACTTTTAATTCCGTAAGAGGATATTATTTGCGGGCGATGGTGTCGCTGACGGTCAGGTGGACGCGACCCTTTGCACGACGACGTGCGAGGACCTTGCGACCGTTGGGAGTGGACATACGTTCACGGAAGCCGTGCTTGTTGACTCTCTTGCGGTTGGAGGGCTGGAATGTTCTCTTCATTGCAGTATAATTGTTTTGTTGTTATTTTTCTGTGAGCCACGGCCGACGTGTATGTCCGTGCCTGTGGGAAATCGCGTGCAAAATTACGCAAAACATTTTTATTTTGCAAATGTTGTGCAAAATTCCGTGTCGGAAAAATGTCAGGGCCGGCGTTTTCGGTGGAACTCAACGGGTTGTGCACGTTGTGATTCGGCCGGACGTGATGTCGATTTCAATTTCGCGGGCGTCGGCGAGGGCTTTGGCGAGGATATCGGGATCCTGGAGGTAGAGCTTCGGCTTGAGGGCCGCAGGAAACCGGTCGAAGAAACTGTCGGAGGCGATATACCAGCGGCAGCCGCTTACGGGAAACAGGCGCGGGATGTCGCGGCACATGGCCTGAATGCGTGTGCGCGCCGGAATGGCGATGCCTGTGCGTCCGTCGGAGAGGGTAGCCACGCACACTATGTGGAACGGCCGCTTTTTCTCGGGACGTTTTGCCACCGTGACGGTGATGTGTCGCCCGTGCACGCGGTTGATCTCCTCCATCATGGCGCGGAACGCGGGGCCGTGGGGCGCCTCATGCGGGCCGTATAGGTCGATCCAGTAATGAATCATCTCGTGGATTATCACGTCGTCGAGGCGGTCGGGCTCAAGGTCGAAGGCGCGGCTTATGGTGATGGTGCGCCGGTGGACCGGCCCACTGGGCGTGCGCTCTATGCGGTGGCTGAAACTTCCCGCACGTGTTGCCGCCGAGCTGATGCGCAGCGGTATGCGCGGTAGCTTTCCGCCGAAAATCAAGGCATTGTAGCGGTTAAAACGGTCGGCGAGTATGGGGAGAGTCACAATCATGGGGGAAGTGTCAGCGTAGGACTCTGAAAGTATTATTCGTCGTCGGAGTCGAAGTCGAAATCGAAGTCCCAGCCGTCGTCGAGTGCTTCCTCCTTGAAGCGCGACAGCTCGCGGCCTTCGCGCTTGGTGGGGCGTCCGAGACCCTTGCGTCGGTCGATGAATCCGCTTATCTTCACTACCTCGAGCAGGTCGAGCTCCGACTTTGGGGTGATGTTTTCCAGATAGTCGGGCACGAGCTTGGCTCCGAGGCGGTTGGCAGTAAGGGCCTTCACGCGGAACGAGTAGGTTACCGGCGGCTTGCGCACGTTGATGACGTCGCCCTCCTTCACTACGCGCGAGGGTTTCACGGCCACTCCACCCATGAGCACGCGCCCTTTCTTGCAGGCGTCGGTGGCGATGGTGCGTGTCTTGAAGATGCGGGTTGCCCACATCCATTTGTCAATTCGTTCCTCGGTCAGTGGCATTTTCGGCGGGAGGGTTTGGTGGAGTGTTGTTGTTGTTGAAGTTGCACATGGCAAACTGTACGCCGCTGAGGCAGAAAGCCTTTATGGCGTCGCATGCCACGGCTATGCGTGCTGGCAGTTCCTCGCGCTGTGGCGGGGTGAAACGTCCGAGCACGTAGTCAATCTGGCATCCGCGCGGAAAGTCGTTGCCTATGCCGAATCGCAGGCGCGGGTAGGCGGCTGTGCCGAGCATCTGGGCGATGTGCTTCAGCCCGTTGTGTCCGGCGTCGGAGCCTGCGGGCTTGAGGCGTATGGCGCCGAAGGGGAGTGCGATGTCGTCGACGAGCACGAGGATGTGGTCGTTGGCTATGCCTTCTTTCTCTTTCCAGTAGCGCACGGCGTTGCCCGAGAGGTTCATGTAGGTCGATGGCTTTACAAGCGTCAGCATCTTGTTTTTGAGGCGCATGTGGGCCACGTCGCCATAGCGGTCGGTGGTAAAAGAAATATTGGATGCCTCGGCAAAGGCATCCAATATCATAAATCCTATGTTGTGGCGGGTTCCACGGTATTCGTCGCCGATGTTGCCCAGCCCTACAATCAGATATTTCATTGGCAGTAATCAGGGAGATTATGCCTTTGCGGCGGCACCGCGTGCGGCACGTGTGAGCTGTACGGCGCAGACAACGGCGTTCTTTGCGTTAACGAGCTCGAGGCCTTCGTAGTGGAGGTCGCCTACCTGGAGGGTCTTGCCGAGGCCGAGGTTGTCGATGTTGATGACAACGCGTTCGGGAATCAGGGTGTAGGGGGCCTTTACCTTGAGCTTCTTCATGGAGAGCTGGAGCTTACCACCGGCCTTCACACCTTCGGCGTGGCCTTCGAGCTTCACGGGAACCTCTACGATGACGGGCTTCTTGTCGTTAACCTCGAGGAGGTCGATATGAAGGATAGTGTCCTTTACAGGGTGGAACTGCACCTCGCGGAGCACTGCATTGCGCTTCTCGCCGTTTACGTCGAGCTCGATAGCGAATACGTCGGGGGTATAGAGGAGCTTGCGCACATCGTCGGTCTTAACCACGAGGTCGGTAGTGATGAGGCCTTTGCCGTTGCCGATCTCCACGATCTTTTCGCCGGGCTTGAGGGCTGCGGTGTAGGGGAGGGTAACGATTTCGCCGCCATTGAGGACGGTGGGGATGAGGCCCTCGGCGCGGAGGGTCTTGGCAGCCTTCTTGCCGAGGTCGGTGCGGGGCTGTGCTGCAAGATTGTAAGTCTTCATTTTGTTGGAATTAAATTGTGTTACTCAAAATTAGAAGCTTTCTAATTTCCCATCACACGGGGGATGCTAAAAAGCGGTGCAAAGGTAGTGATTTCTCCGCAAATATCAAAGCATTGCACCAGTTTTCTTGCAGGAGGTGTTAAAATCGTGTTAAAATTGTACTCCAACGGACTTATGAAGAATGGAATTATATCAACTGAGTAAAATAATCTCATATAATTGTTATATCTTTGTAATCCAATTTAATAAAGAAATAAGATGGCACGTCCGATTAAAGAAACGCCTATTCTCTACGGTAAAGATGCCGAGCGCTTTATAGAGCACATGATGCGTTCTGATGAGCGCAAGGAAACCCCGGAAGAGAGAGACGAGCGCATGAAAGTTTATGAAGCGATGATGAAAATGTTCATTAAGTGAGGGTATGACTATTGAGGAATATCAAAAACGGTTCTCAATAAGAAAACTTGAGGAACATGAAACCATAGAATCGTTTAATTGTGGTGATGAGGACTTAAATGACTTTATCATTCATGATGCTATGCCTTATCGGCAAGCACTTCTGGCTGTAACTTATGTTCTGGAAGATAATTATACACATGAAGTTGCTGCTTATTTTAGTCTCGCAAATGATAGAATCGGATTGCAGGATTTTGATGAATCGAGGGATTACAATAAATTCAGGCGTCCGAAATTTGTAAATTCAAAACGATTGAAGAGTTATCCTGCAGTCAAGATTTGCAGACTTGCGATTCGGTTATCTTTAAAAGGGATGGGAATCGGCTCTCGGTTGATTCAGTTTATAAAGTCTTATTTCTTTGTTGATAATAAAACAGGATGTAGATTTATTACGGTTGATTCGTATTCTGAGGCAATTACATTTTATCAAAGAAATAAATTTTCATTTCTTAATGATGATGACAAGGACGGTCGAACAAGGGTTTTGTTTTATGATTTGAATGATTTAAGACAATAAGATGAGGCTGTGTCAAAATAGGCGCAGCCTCTTTTTACGTAACATGCTATAAAACATAAAACAAAGCCCTGACTTTCACAAGCCGGGGCTTTGTCATGTCAAAAAGTTTTTGTAACTTTATGACAAATAAAGAATTAAATGTCTATAAAGTTACATACAAAATCTTACAGTAACAACGACAGACTTTTTTTCTGCTGAATCCCAATGAAGATATAGCGGAAAACGATCCTGTGCGCGTTGTCGATGCTGTTGTCGAGGGTCTCGACCTCAAAGAGTTCAAAAAACTGTACCGGGAGCGTGGCCGATGCCCGTACCATCCGAAAATGATGCTCAAGGTCATCCTCTATGCCTACATGAACAACATCTACTCATGCCGCAGGATAGAGAAAGCGGTGCGGCGCGACATCCATTATATCTGGCTGGCGGCGCAGGAGCGTCCCGATTTTGTGACGATCAACCGTTTTCGCAACAGAGTGAAAAAAGAGATCAACAACATCTTCACACAGGTTGTGCTGCTGCTGGCCGAGCGGGGCTTCATCACTCTCGACGTGGAGTATATCGACGGTACGAAGATAGAGTCAAAAGCCAACAAGTACACCTTTGTATGGCGCAGGACTGTCGAGAGTAACCGGGTGAAACTTCAGGAAAAAATACGTGTTCTCCTACAGCAGATAGACGATGCCATCGCGCAGGACAGGGCGGCCGGGGCGGAGCAGGCAGAGTTTACCCCCGAGGCATTGGACTCTCTCATCACGGATCTCAAGGAGGCTCTGGCCGCGGGACCCGAACCCTCGGACAAGGAGCGGAAGAAACATCAGCGCGAGACAAAGAAACAGATAAAGGAACTGGAAAAACACCGCGACAAGCTTGGTGAATATGACAGCAGACTTGAACAGATCTGCGGACGCAACTCCATGTCCAAAACCGACCCCGACGCGACGTTCATGCGCATGAAGGAGGACGCCATGAACAACGGCCAGACCAAACCCGGCTACAACCTGCAGATATCCGCCGAGAACCAGTTCATCACAGACTTCGCCCTCTTCCCCAATCCCACCGACACGCTCACACTCATACCGTTCTTCAACTCATTCCTTGACCGTTACGGACATCTGCCCTCTGTGGCCGTGGCCGACTCCGGATATGGCTCGGAGGAGAACTACCGCTTCATGGACGAGGCCGGAATGGAGGCTTACGTCAAATACAACCGTTTCCACCTTGAGCAGCGGCCCCGGTACAGGCCAAAAACCTTTCATCACGACAACTTCCATTACAACGCCGAAGAGGACTATTACGTCTGTCCGATGGGCCAGCACATGAGGCGCGTAGGCACCTCCCACACAAAGACCGCAAGCGGCTACCGCAGCGAAAGCGTCCGCTACAGGGCGCAGAACTGCAAGGGCTGTCCGCTGCGGTGCCTTTGCTACAAAGCCAGAGGCGACCGGCGTACAATCGAGGTAAACCTCCGTCTCAACGAATACAAGCGGAGGGCGCGGGAACTGCTGACATCGGAGGACGGAATCAGGCACAGGGGACGACGATGCATCGAGCCGGAGGCCGTCTTCGGACAGATGAAGTTCAACATGGCATACCGCCGCTTCCGCCACTTCGGAAAAGACAAGGTCACAATGGACTTTGCCTTCTTCGCCATAGCCTTCAACATAAAGAAAATGTGCTCAAGGATAGCAAAACAGGCCAAAAACGGGGGAAATACGCCCCATTTTGGCCCGTTTTTACTCATATCATGTTTTTTGTCGCCTGAGAATCGAATATTTTGGGAAAATCCTGAAAAATTAGTCGCCTGAAATATATCCGAATCTAAAAGCACTAAAAAAGAGGCTGCGCCGTAAAACCTTAATTACGACACAGCCCC
>JAHZGZ010000218.1:0-3971 GCA_019420545.1 Bacteroidales bacterium
CCGTTGCGGAGACGCTGAGCAGTTTAACATTATTTTGCGCGGAGCGTGCTGAAATTTTTAGTAACTTGCGCCCCAAATTCAGGCAATGGAATATTGCCTCTGGTGTGGGTATAGAATTTTCCCATGAAAAAACTGCTATTTTTATTATAATGAACCAAAAGAGATCACCTATTACATGGATTCCTACGGCCTATTTCGCCATGGGGCTTCCGTTTGTAGTGCTTAACATGGTGGCGGTGCTTATGTACACCGACCTTGGTGTCGACACCGAGACAATTACTTTCTGGACATCCCTTATCCTGATGCCCTGGACTTTCAAATTCCTGTGGAGTCCGTTTATGGAGATTTTCGGCACGAAGAAAGCCTACGTCGTGGCCACCCAGATAATCTCGGGCGCCGCTTTCGGCTGCGTGGCCCTCGCCCTGGGCCTTTCCCACTTCTTCGCGGTGACCATAGCCCTGCTGGCGGTGATAGCATTCTCCGGAGCAACCCACGATGTGGCCTGCGACGGCGTGTACATGGGCGAGCTCTCGGCCGCCGAGCAGTCGAAATACATAGGCTGGCAGGGTGCCTTCTACAACATAGCCAAGATCGTAGGCACAGGCCTTCTGGTATACCTCGCAGGCATGCTCTTCACCGCCTTCGGAGGCAGCGGCTCAGAGGTCACTGAGGCCAACTATGCCGCCAACCGCAACTCGTGGATGGTGGTGATGGGTATCATCAGCGCCGTCATGATTCTCATAGGCGTGTACCATATATTTTTCCTCCCCTCGGCTCCCAAGAGCAGCGCCCCCGCAGCACGGCGCAGCAGCGGCGAGGTGATGCATGAGCTGGGTAGCGTGCTCCTCCAGTTCTTCAGCAAGCGTTATATATGGTACTACATCGCCTTTATCATCCTCTACCGCTTCGCCGAGGGATTCGTGGTGAAGATCGTCCCCATCTTCCTCAAGGATTCCACAGGCGCCGGAGGCCTCGGCCTCTCCAACGAGCAGATAGGCCTCTACTACGGCACCTGCGGAGCCGCCACCTTCGTGCTCGGATCGCTCCTGGCAGGATACTATATCTCGGCACGCGGCCTGCGCAAGACCCTCTTCTCGCTCGCGCTGATATTCAACCTCCCGTTTGTAGTATATACCCTCTTCGCCATATTCCAGCCTACTAACGGCCTGCTTATCGCCACCGGCATCGGTCTGGAATACTTCGGCTACGGCTTCGGATTCGTGGGTCTCACCCTCTTCATGATGCAGCAGGTGGCTCCGGGCAAGCACCAGATGGCCCACTACGCATTTGCATCCGGTATCATGAACTTCGGCGTGATGCTCCCCGGCATGCTCAGCGGATTCGTGCTCAAGCAGCTCGGCGGCTACGAGAACTTCTTCATCTTCGTGCTCGTCGCCACAATCGTCCCGCTGCTCATCACATGGTTCGTGCCATTCAAGTACAACGACGACGGCACACCCATAGCCGGTGCCGTGGAGGAGGCCCTTACCGACACGGAAGGTACCCTCTGACAACCATGTTCACCGTTCGCTCCTGTTCGACAGATTTCCGAACGAACGGCCATAGTGGTATAAAACGCATAATAAATTCAGAAACCCTATAATTCCTAATGAAAACATCCGTTAATTTCCCCTGGCAGGATCGCCCTGCCGGCTGCAACGAAGTAATGTGGCGCAAGAGCGACAACCCCGTCATCGACCGCTATTCCATACCCACATCCAACAGTATATTCAACAGTGCCGTAGTACCCTTTGAGGACGGCTATGCAGGTGTGTTCCGCTGCGACAACCGTGCCGTGCAGATGAACATCTTCGCCGGACGCAGCGCCGACGGCATCCACTGGGAGATCGAGCATGAGCCTATCCATTTCCTCGGCGACAAGGAGAGCGACTACAAGTACGATCCCCGCGTCACACGCATCGGCGACCGCTTCTGGATCACCTGGTGCAACGGCTACCACGGCCCCACAATCGGCGTGGGCTACACCGACGATTTCAAGACCTTCGTGCAGTGCGACAACGCATTCCTCCCCTTCAACCGCAACGGCGTGCTCTTCCCCGAGAAGATCAACGGCATGTACGCCATGCTCAGCCGCCCCAGCGACAACGGCCACACCCCATTCGGCGACATCTGGCTCAGCTACAGCCCCGACATGGTATTCTGGGGCAGGCACCGCCACGTGATGTCGCCCACACGCTTCGAGGACAGCGCATGGCAGTGTACCAAGGTAGGTGCCGGTGCCGTGCCCATCCGCACAGCCGAGGGATGGCTCATGTTCTACCACGGCGTAATCACCACCTGCAACGGCTTCCGCTACTCGATGGGTGCCGCCCTGCTCGACCTCGACGACCCCTCGAAGGTCATAGCACGCACGCAGCCCTACCTGCTCGCTCCCGCCGAGATGTACGAGATGACCGGCGACGTGCCCAACGTCGTATTCCCCTGCTCGGCCCTCACCGACGGCGACCGTGTGGCCGTATATTACGGCGCTGCCGACACAAGCGTGTGTCTCGCCTTCGGATACATCTCCGAGATTGTTGAATTCATCAAGCGCAACTCCGTATGCTGACCCGCCGCTTCCGCACCCCTCTCCTGGCCGGAGCGTTGATCGTTTCGGGCGTCCTCTCGGGCGCGGCGGCGAAAAAGGCCGCGGAGCCTGCGGGCGAGCCCGTCGACTTCGTTAACCCCTTTATCGGCACCACCAACTTCGGCACCACCAACCCCGGTGCCGGAGTGCCCAACGGCCTGATGCGCGTTACCCCGTTCAACGTAATGGGATCCGACGCCAACCGCTACGACAAGGACAAGCGCTGGTGGTCGACACCCTACGACAACACCAACTCATTCTTCACCGGCTTTGCCCACGGCGCGCTCAGCGGGGTAGGGTGTCCCGACCTCGGCTCACTGCTCCTTACAGCCACCGCCGGAAAGCTCGATGTCGATTACCATAACTACGGCACCGCCTACTCCGACGAGCAGGCCACACCGGGCTGGTACTCGGTAAATCTCGATGCCTACGGCATCACCGCCGAGACAACCGCCACAGTCCGCACCGCCCGCACGCGCTTCACATTCCCCGCCGGAGAGGGCAACATTCTGCTCAACCTCGGCGAAGGGCTTACCAACGAGTCGGGAGCCACGGTGCGCCGCGTCAGCCCCACCGAGATCCGCGGCTCGAAGCTCCTCGGCACATTCTGCTACGTGGCCGACCAGGCCGTCTACCCTGTATACTTCGTGATGCGCATCAGCCGTGTCCCCTCGCGTCAGGGCATGTGGAAGAAGCAGCGCCCCGGCGAGGAATGGGAGGCCGAGTGGAACAAGGACCAGGGCCGCTACAAGCTCTATCCCGGCTACTCCAAGGTGATGTCGGGCGACGACATTGGTGTATGGTACTCCTACGACGGCATGTCGGCAGGCGAGACCGTCGAGGTGTCGATGGCCATATCCTACGTAAGCGAGGAGGGCGCCCTGCGCAACCTTGAGGCCGAGCAGCCCGAAGGCACCACCTTCGACGACATACGCACCGCCGCACGCCGCCTCTGGAACGACGACCTCTCGCGCATCTCCGTCGAGGGCGGATCGCTCCGCGACAAGGTGGTATTCTACACCGGCCTCTACCATGCCCTCATCCACCCCAACATCCTTCAGGATGTCGACGGCGCATACCCCGTGATGGAGAGCGACAGCATAGCCTACATGCCCCAGGGGCACAACCGCTACACCGTATTCTCACTCTGGGACACATACCGCAATCTCCATCAGCTCCTTACACTCGTATACCCCGAGCGCCAGACTGATATGATCAACACCATGCTCGCCATGTACCGCGAGCACGGATGGCTGCCCAAGTGGGAACTCTACGGACGCGAGACCTACACCATGGAGGGCGACCCCTCCATCCCGGTCATCGCCGACTCCTACCTGCGCGGCCTGCGCGGCTTCGATACCCATCTTGCCTGGGAGGCCATGCT
>JAHZGZ010000218.1:3981-4237 GCA_019420545.1 Bacteroidales bacterium
CCGGAGCCGAAAACCTCATGCGCCCCGATGCCGACGACTATTTCAGCCTCGGCTACGTGCCCCTGCGCGAGCAGTACGACAACTCTGTGAGCCACGCCCTGGAGTATTACACCGCCGACTACGCCCTGAGCCGCTTCGCAGCCGCTACCGGACGTGCCGACTCCACGCTCTTTGCCGAGCGCGCCGCCGGATGGCACAACTACTTCGACGCCGACCTCGGTGTGCTGCGCCCGCGTCTCCCCGACGGCTCATTCCT
>JAHZGZ010000218.1:4247-7841 GCA_019420545.1 Bacteroidales bacterium
ACCCTTCAACCCCCGTCAGGGCGAGAACTTTGAGCCTGCACCCGGATTCCACGAGGCCAACTCATGGAACTACTCCTTCGCCATTCCCCACGACGTGGAGGGGATGATAAAGGCCCACGGCGGCAAGAAGAAGTTTGTCGAAAGGCTCCAGGCCGTATTCGACAACGGCCTCTACGATCCCGCCAACGAGCCCGACATCATCTACCCCTACCTCTTCTCGCGTGTGAAAGGTGAGGAATGGCGCACCCACCGCATCGTGGGCGAGCTCCTCGACAAATACTTCACCACCGCCCCCGACGGCATCCCCGGCAACGAGGACTGCGGCACCATGTCGGCATGGGCCATATGGTCGATGATGGGCATGTATCCCGACACACCGGGCGATCCCGCATTCACTCTCACCGTGCCGCGGTTCGACAGGATAACGGTGAAGCTCGATCCCGAAGTATGGGGCAAATCCTCGCTCGTCATCCGCCGCGGCAACGCCAAAGCCCACACCGGCCGCATCTCCCATCAGGAAATGCTCCGCCGCTACGGCCGCTGACCAGACATATTTTCCCGAAGGGAACCGTGTGTATCCCTTCATCGGCCGACTGATGCCGACCCCGGGAGGTGTATTGTTACCGATGCACCTCCTTTTTTGGGGGCTAACGGCCGGTTTTTGTCATTACAGGCTCTGCATCATACCGATTATTTATCGCTTTTGCCTAAAATTTCTGACTGGAAGTTAAATAACTGATATACGTAATTCTGTTAACATTCTTTAACAAAAAAAACTTTTGTTGGCATTTCGCGATTCACTAACTTTGTTCACGAAAACAAAAAAGCAGTATTATTTATTCCAATTTTTAATCAAGTTTTCTCCTCAAAAAGTCTGATTTCTCATCCTCTTGTGTATAGTATCACAGCTAAGCAAATGTAGAAACTAAGCAAAACTCCTTAAGTCCTCCCTCTCTCTTCTTTGGCTCTTTATATGCTCGGATTACGCCTTGTAAAGGCGATTACCGATTGTTTTACCTCTTTCCGGAGCCTATATGTCTTGTGTTCATCGGAGAATGCCATTTTTGAGGCAGACTCTGTCTTGAAATAGATATAATGTGTCATTGTCGTCTCTCTTCCGGTTTTAAGCAGTAGCCGGCGCTCTCTCCGACAATGTTAGATTATAAATGTAGTAGTTATTTTTTTAATCCATCGTTAACCAGTGCCATGAATCTATGAATGTAGATTATGTAAAAGCAAGTTTATTGGCAGCGTCCGTGATAGCATGCGGACAGATGCTGAGTGCCGCACCCTCTAACGCCCCCGAGCCTCAGGCAGCAGTGGCAAATGCCCCTGCCGGAACAGCTACCGGCGTGGTCCTCGACGAATCGGGCGAGCCCCTCATCGGAGTATCCGTTTCGATCGAAGGAAAAGGTGCAGTTGGCGTTACCGATATGGACGGCCGTTTCTCTGTAAAGGCTCATCCCGGTCAGACGCTCAAATTCTCTTACGTGGGCCTCGCGCCCGAAACTGTTAAGGTGCCCGCCGACGGCCAGCCGATCACCGTCACCCTCAAGGAAGACTCCCAGCAGCTCTCCGAGGTTGTCGTGACCGCCCTTGGTATCAAGCGTTCCGCCAAGGCCCTTACCTATAACGTGCAGGAAGTTACTCCCGACGCTCTCACTACCGTCAAGGATGCCAACTTCGTAAATGCTCTCAACGGTAAGGTAGCCGGTGTTAATATCAACGTTTCTTCAGTTGGTATCGGCGGTGGCTCAAAGGTCGTTATGCGTGGCTCAAAATCTCTCTCGGGCAACAACAATGCCCTTTATGTTATTGACGGAGTACCTATGCCTGCCCTCGAAAACAAGCAACCGGAGGATGTATATACCGGTATGGGGCAGTCGGGCGACGGTGCTTCTATGGTAAACCCCGAGGATATCGAGTCGATGTCGGTACTATCAGGTGCCGCAGCATCCGCCCTCTATGGTAGCCAGGCTGCCAACGGTGTCATCATGATTACCACTAAGAAGGGTAATGCCGACCGCCTCCGTGTAAGCTACAGCAACTCTACCCAGTGGCTCCGCGCCATGGCTACTCCCGAGTTCCAGAATACCTACGGGGCTGCTACCGGTGAGTTCGCAAGTTGGGGCGAAAAGCTTGCTGTACCCTCTAACTATGATCCTATCGACTTTTTCCAGACCGGTTACAACGAGACCAATGCTGTAACCATTTCTGCCGGAAGTGAAAAAAATCAGACATTTGTTTCACTCGCAGCTACCAACGCCGAGGGTATCGTAAAGAACAATACACTTGACCGCTACAACTTCACTGTACGCAACACCACTCAGCTTATCGAAAACAAACTCCGTCTCGATATCGGTGCCACATACATGAACGTTCGCGAGCAGAATATGATCTCGCAGGGTCTCTACATGAATCCCATTGTGCCTCTTTATCTTATGTCGCCGTCCTACGGACTCGACCCTTATAAGAACTACGAGCGTTACGATGCATCTCGTGGCTTTAAGACTCAGTTCTGGCCTTGGGGCAATATGGGTCTTGCCATGCAGAACCCCTATTGGATCACTAACCGCGACAAATTTACCAACCACAAGAACCGTTATCTTATCACCGCCGGATTATATTGGGACAACGTCGTTCCCGGCCTTGATATCTCGGGTCGTGTGAAAGTCGACAATACTGATGGTCGATATGAAACAAAGTATCATGCTACTACCGATCCTATTTTCTCAAACGGAGACTTCGGTACATATATAAAGAAAGATGATACTACCCGTCAGCTGTATGCCGACGTGATGGCCAAATATGACCGTGTATTCGGCCCCTTGTCTCTTACTGCTGTCGCAGGTGCCTCTATCAACGACGTACGTTATAATATGTACATGATCGGAGGTAACCTCAATTCCGTAGCCAACAAGTTCACTTTGCTTAATCTCGACAAGGCAAATGTGTCAACTGATCAGGATAATTACCACGATCAGACACAATCGATCTACGGTACTCTCCAGCTCGGTTTCTGGAGCAAGGTATATCTTGACATGGCCGGACGTATCGACTGGTGCTCCGCTCTCGGATGGACTACCTCCGATCACGTGGCTTATCCCTCGATCGGTCTGTCGGGCATCCTTACAGATATTTTCCCCGGCATCCAGAATGACGTGCTCTCTTTCCTAAAGGTACGCGCAGCTTATTCTGAGGTAGGTAATGCTCCTACACGTTATATCGCATATCAGACCTATCCTATCGTGAACGGATCGGTTACTACAGCAACTACCTATCCCAACAACGATATCAAGCCGGAACGCACCAAGGCATGGGAACTCGGTCTTCAGTCGCGATTCTGGATGGACAAGATCACTCTTAATGTGTCGCTCTACAAGACCTCTACCTACAATCAGCTCTTCAGCCCGGCTCTGTCCTCAGGCTCCGGCTATACCAAGATCTATATCAACGGTGGTCAGATCGACAATAAGGGTATTGAGGTTTCGCTCGGTATCAACCAGCCCCTCGGCCCTGTACAGTGGACATCCAACTTCACCTACACCCTCAACCGTAACAAGGTCGTAAAACTGCTCAAGCCTACTACTCTTG
>JAHZGZ010000218.1:7851-8143 GCA_019420545.1 Bacteroidales bacterium
GCTCGATATCGTTACTCTCGGCAACGTGAAGAGCCGCCTTGTAGAGGGTGGTTCCATCGGCGACCTCTACGTTACAGTTTTCAAACGCGACGTTCATGGTAACGTTATCCTTGATGTCAAGGACAACTCTGTATACAAGGATGATTATGCCGGTCCCAACGGCGACGGATGGGTATATGCCGGAAACGCTGAACCGAAGTATACCATGGGTTGGCGAAACGACTTCCATTGGAAAGGCTTCAACCTCGGATTCCTTATCAACGCCCGCGTAGGTGGTCGTGCGGTTTCGATG
>JAHZGZ010000219.1 GCA_019420545.1 Bacteroidales bacterium
AAGCTCGACCTCACAGCCATAGTGGAGGTAGTTGAGGGGGAGCTGCAGACCTTCGCCCCAACTCGACGACGAGGTGATCTCCATGTTCTGATAGCGGAAGCTGAACTGGTTGAGAGCATTGTCGTCGTTACCTTCGCCGTCGGGGAGGGTGCCGTTGGAGTATGAGTAAAGATTGTAACGTGTGAAACGCATGTACACGAGATCATTGTACTTGGCTTTCACGCCGTCGGGATTGTCCTTGATGACACGCATATATACGTTGCCGTCCTCATCCATGCGGTAATAGGGCGCGTCGTTCCCCTGGATGAAAATGCTGTCGGCGGGTACTTCGCCAACAACCCTCTGGTCGGCAAGATATGCATTGATGTATTTTGTCTCTTCATTGAGAAGTTCGGCATAGCTTTTGGTGTGGCTGCACGAACTCAGTGCTATTACAGCCGGAACCAGCATAGCCAGCATCCGGAAAGTATTGCGTAAGTGTTTCATATATGTCGGTTAGTGATGTACGTGGCGTTGATTATTGATGCAGATATTTCTCTATGTCGGGGAATGTTGAGCGGAATACCTCTATGGCTTCGTCGAGCGAACATTTCAGTTCGCCTCCGGCGGCGTTTACGTGGCCGCCTCCGTTGTAGTATTGATTGCAGATGAGATCGGCGCGGAAGTTGCCTACGCTGCGTGTCGATACCTTTATCTGATCCTTGTCCTCGCGCAAATATACGGAGTAGACCATATTCTCGATACCGAGCGGCTCGTTTACGAGCCCTTCGTCGTCGCCGGGATGATAGTCGTAGCGCTTCAGTTCATCCTGTGTAAGCACGATCAGCGAAGTGTGCAGCTCGGGGAATATCTGCATTCGCTCGGCGATGGCGTAAGCGTGAAGCTTGAGGGTGGACGTGCTGCGTGTGTTCATCACACGTTTGTACAGGTCGTCCTTGTTGATGCCTTTGCGGAGCAGTTCGGCGATTATTATATACAGGTCGGGATCGTTGGAGTTGTAGGTGAAATTGCCCGTATCGGTCATCATGCCGGTGTAGATGCAGGTGGCGGCTTTCCGGTCGATGCGGTCGAAGAGTTCGAGGCGGCACAGCAGCCGGAACACAAGCACCGATGTCGACGACTGCTCGGGATGGGATATGGTGACCTGCGTGAAGGGCTCGGGGTCCTCGTGATGGTCGATCATCACTTTTACCGCAGGAGATGCGGCGAGCTCGTCGCGCATGCGGTCGACACGATAAAGGGCGTTGAAGTCGAGACAGAATACCAGATCGGCATCCTGAAGCAACTGGTGGGCGAAGTCGGGATACATTGTGTAGGGCACGACCTCTTTCACGCCGGGCAGAAAGCGCAGATTGCGCGGCGGACGGTCGGGCGTAACCACCTTTGCCTCCTTGCCGATGTTGGCGAGAGTGTGGGCCAGACCGAATGCGGAGCCAATGGCATCGCCGTCGGGCGATTTATGGCATGTGATGACTATGCGCTCGCTCTCTTCGAGCAGTTTGCGCACGGCCTTTACATTGTCCTCGTTGATGACGGATTTTAGCATAACTCGCAAAGGTACACAAAAAAGCCTTATCGGGCCAAACGGCATATGCCGTTTTTAGAAATTTTATTTATTTCCATGTACCACAGAGTCGGGCAGCAAGTCTTCCCGGAAGAATTCCTCGCCATCCTCCCGCTTATAATAAATGAGACCGTACTCCTTACTTATTACAAACTTTTCAATAAGGTAATATGGATAATTAGCCAAATCTGAACCATACTCTGAATTTGATGAATCAGTGATAACACAATCGTTTATTATATGATTTCCTATTGTGTAGCTACGTATAACCAACGGTCTAACAAAGTCCTTTTCTTCAATAGTGAATCGTGCTCCAAGGCTTGCCATATACCATAGATCCTTTTCCTTAATCGGTCTCTCTATTGAAAAAAATCCTGATAGCGTTTTCAAGCTATCTTTTATTTCAAACCGATAGCCTGCGTTTGCCTCATAATTAGTGCCTCCTACAGCGCTTATATAAAATCTATCTGTAGAATTATTAATGAATTTTTTTGATATCTTACCGACACTGTCCGACCGTTATTGGATTTAAGTATAATTTCTGAATACATGGGTATGGAGTTAGTCCATTCCAAGTCCTCATCTGATAGATGTGTCATGTGGAGATAAATGCATCCCGACAAAAGCGACATCACGGCTACAATAAAGCCATATAACGGGAGTCTGTATATTGACTGCGATTTTTCCATTGATCTAAAGCAAGAAAGTTATATTTACATATATATATGATTATGTCTCAGGATCCAAATATAGTAATTACCATATTCTTACAGCATAATAACTATATCCGTAAATTGGCTTTGTTCTATCGCTGTCCCGCTCAAATACAATATATAACGTTTCTCCCGTATGATATGATTTATACCACCAACAGCGCTTAACAATTACAGTATCTCTGTCAAATGTAAGAGGATATAAATCGAAATCAGGTTTTCTGCTATTTACATTAATCCCACGTATAACCGTATCGGCGTATTCCAGAACAGGAGCACCATGAATATTTATCGCATCTTCATACGAAAGGTCATTAACACCGAGATCGTTGAAGTGGGTTTTAATATTGATTCCCGGATCATCATAAAGTTCAACCCATGCAGTAAGTCTTTTATAATCCTCCATCGAAATTGTGTCAGTCAATTCAGTCACAAAAGATGGCGGATTATAAACTTTTCCTTCACACCCTGCCAGTAACAGCAGACTCAAAGGTATAAATGCAAATCCATTATTCATATATGTTTATTTGTGATTTGTCAAACTGATATCCATATATCGCGAAAGTAGAATCGTTATGTCGTTCAAAATAGACGGTCATAAATATATCATCGTGAATATTCCACTCTGCACGGATTAAAGGTAATAGGATACAATATAGGCTCTCCATAATAATACTGGCCCATACCGTATCTTACCGTATCATATCTTACATCACAAAAAGGCCCATACTCTTTAATGACTTGACTTATACTCATTCCGTCGATTCCAAGGCCATAATAGAGTATCGAGTCCTCAGGATAAGCGGCAAGTGAATCGCCCATGCCAAACCATTCGTTAAAACGCATATATTCGACAACTGACGATACTTCTGACAGACTTTTATCTATCACTGCATAACACATATCAGCGAGTATGCGATTATAGTCTGCAATACGATATTTGTTCTCTGATAAAATGCCGGTTCCAAGCATATTATAGATATGTCGTTCATCAAATGCTTCCGGCTGGTGCATACCGGGCAAGACAGTTCCGTTCATGGTTGCCATATAATCAAGAATCGCACTAAGCATGCGATATTTCAAAAGATTATATTTCCGTAACCTTCTTCCACTCAATGAGAATGGATTGGTCTGTTGTATTGTATTATTGGAGCTGACAATCATAGTGGATTTTATAAACAATAATGTTAATCGTAGTTCTCAGAGTCATCATAGATTGGTCTGTATGGCGTATCATCGGGATAATGACGCTCACAATATTTGATTAGTGACCTATCTGTTATTACCTTGAATGCTTGTGCTTTTGCACCTCCAAGTGTTGCATATTTCTTTTTGCTGGATAACTTCTCATAGCGGTGTACCAAATTGTGCCTATTCCACAACGAGAACACAATTTCAAGATTACAGAAATTAGTGTGATCCCAGATTTTAATATAGTAATCGTCAAAATCCATGAAATAACCGTTCTTACGGTGTTTCCATTTCGACGATGTGAGATACCGTCTATATCGTTGCACAAGTTTTTGGGCTTCATCTTCACGTGCGGACAATCCATATTCGGAGGTGAGATTTTCGGCACACTGCGAACCCACAGTCATGAACCCCCAATCCGGATGAGATATGAGATGAGCGTAGCGTATAGCCTGATGACAGTTTTCACATTCACCGACAAGGTCTTCCAAATCCTCCATTCCCTCATATCTCCATCCGCAAGTTGGTTTCACATGACCATGCTCCTCAGCATTGCAATGCTTACATAGTGTTATAAGCTCGAAATCTTCATATTCCCAAGGCTTCCGTCCCTCAAAATAATGAAGATTATGGACCTGCAACTGTTCCTCTGGCAGACATCTTTTGCATCGACAACACGTGTTATTGTCGCGCTTGATTATTTGGCGACGTTTGTCATACCATTTTCTGTCTCTATATGAATTGGTGGAGATAAAGGCCATTATGTTTTATATTATTGAAGAATGTACATTGTTTTAATCGCGGCTGTTTTACTTGAATACCTTGACACGACCGAAAAGGTTGCCGCGTTTCACCTGTTTGCGGTAGCAAAGATAGAATTTGGTGCAGAAAGCGGTTATAACAATCGTCGCAACCAGATTCCACCACTCGATAGATCCATCGATAACACGAATCGCCCTATCTATAATACAACCGACTGATAGTATAGCGAGAATCAGCCAGAAATTGCGTTTTACCTTATTGCTTAACATTTGATTATCTGATTTGAAATTCAACATACGCCGTGTCGCTTTTCTGAATAAGATAAGGCAAGATAAGGCGGATAGTGGAAAGTTTTCACAAGTCGATACATCGCAGATTTATCACTCAGGTCATAAATCCACTGCTTTACGGTCATCTTGAACGTGCCATCAGGTCGCACGACATATCCAATATCATTAAAACATACCTCGGTTCCATTTGCCTTTAGTTCAAGATACTTTTCTGAGTACGGAGCTTGGATCCAGTTCCCTTTTGTCAATTGTTTATCGATTCTATACCATTCCCCGGTGGTCATATCTATTTTGCGGTTATTCGTAAATTACACGATAAGTGAATCTATCGGACTCTTAATCGGTTTGGGACTGATAAGTGACATTGCCATACTATCGGCTGTCGAATAGAATTTCTGAGTTAAGCCATGTTTCCTTTCAAATGTATATGATGTCCCGTCTGAAAGATATTCCCAAGTGGAATCCGAGAATACGAGTTTTGCAGAATCACCCTCAATTGTGATTGTTCCTGATATTGGTTTCCCGGAAGCATCTGTTCCGGTAAAGATAAGTTTGCCGTCTTTCAATTTTCCGATACAGTCGTTTATCTCCGTAAGACGATACAATCTTATAGAGACACAATACCCATTTTCCGCTCTGCTGATTACAAGAGTCGAGCCGTCATCTTGGTTTTCAAATTCACCGAAATATTTATCATTATAAACATATTCGTCATTGCCGGGCACATAGGGCTCAAGCTCCACGGTCATGGGAGTGTCATTCTTCAATATCGGCAATGTCTTACCGATAGTACCAACGTAAGAGAACCGCAGTGAATCTCCGGTTTGTACTTCAATATGGAAATTTCCTAAAGTGTCGGCCAAAAACGTCTTGCCATCTGAGACTCGCGTTATAACAGTTTGTCTTAATGGGGATCCGTCCGGTCCATATATCACTTTACCATCA
>JAHZGZ010000022.1:0-2747 GCA_019420545.1 Bacteroidales bacterium
AAGCGCGACTTTATGGACGAGAACGACCGAATCAGGGGCAGGAAGGTGGTAGTCGACGCCGGCGACAGCGACAGCGTACAGCCCGGCCAGATTATTACCGCTCGCAAGCTCCGCGACGAGAACTCCGCTCTCAAGCGCCGCGACCTCAAGGTCATCACCGTGCGCGACGCCGTGCCCGCTACCTCCGAGCAGATACTCCAGGGTATCACACGTGCAGCTCTCCAGACTTCGAGTTTCATGTCGGCCGCTTCATTCCAGGAGACCACCAAGGTGCTCAACGAGGCCGCCATCAACGGCAAGACCGACACTCTTGAAGGCATGAAGGAGAACGTTATCTGCGGTCACCTGATCCCTGCCGGTACCGGTCTGCGCGAGTACGACTCGCTCATCGTGGCCGGTAAGGACGATATCGAGTCAGTAATCGAGAAGCCCGAAGTGATCGACGTCGAGGCCGTAGAGACCAAAAGCCTCTGATTGATCCCCACGGAAGCACAGGCTTCCGACACCAAAAGCCGAATGTAATTCTAAGTCAACAATGATTTAGCTCAAAAGCTTCTATACAAAGCGGATAGTGCGCCCCACTCGGGCGCACTATTCTTTTTGGCCGGTGTTGTGTTAAAGATGCTGTATTTGGCGGTATTTTGCAGCAAAATGTCTGAATCATTGCGAACAAACGAAATATTTGCTAACTTTGCGAAAGTTATTATCATAATTTTGTATTTCTTTACATGAAACTATACTGTTTACGAGCTGCTGCGATTGGTGCTCTATGTGCTGTGGCGGCTAATTCTGTCTATGCTGATGACAGACTGATGGTTTCCGGCCCCGAAGGGCAGCTTGCTGGTATCGGCATCGCTGATATAAGCAAGATCACTTTCGATGGAAACAACATTACAATCGCCACTACAGGCGGCGACAAGGTATATGATCTCGCCGAGATCAGTAAAATTACATTTGACCTCTCGACAAGCGCTGTCGACAATATCGAGGCCGCGCTCGACGACATCAATGTATCGGTTTCCGGCGGTGTGCTTACTGTCAGTGCTTCCGCTGATGTGCCTCTTACGCTCAATGTCTACAATCTGCGCGGTATCCTTGTCAGCTCGCAGCAGGGCACTGAGAGCCTGAGCGTCGACTTCAACTCCATGGCTTCAGGTATCTATATTGTAAAGGCCAACAACAAGACTATCAAATTCACCCGCTAATCACATCTATCAATATGAAAAAGTTTTTACTTCCTTCCATACTCCTCTTCGGAGCTTCCGCTTTTGCCCAGGATGCCTCGTCTCCCTATCTCATGAACCTCCAGCTCAAGAACGGCGATAAGGCTCAGTATGAGATCTCCAATATCGAGAGCATCACATTTGAAAATCCCACGCCCGCTGTTAAGCCCGTAAGCGTTGCCGTCCCCACCGATTTCTCGAAGAGCTGGGTACAGAAAGTGATGTTCAACGGCAAGCAGATCGCCGAGATCGATAAAGAATACATCAAGGCTACCGGCAAGCAGCACGTTGTCATCTATCCCTGCGGCGAGGACGGCCGTGCCGACCTCACCAAGGGTGTCACCACCACCGGCGCATCCGTAGTATGGGATCTTACAGCCAACACA
The DNA here is from genome assembly GCA_019420545.1 of Bacteroidales bacterium. Taxonomy (GTDB): domain Bacteria; phylum Bacteroidota; class Bacteroidia; order Bacteroidales; family Muribaculaceae; genus Muribaculum. The sequence goes on from JAHZGZ010000022.1 coordinate 1,610, forward strand.
GCCACTGTCGGTGAAGAAGGCACAGCCCTCACCACCGTCTACGTCAGCGACGGCGCCATCCTCACCTCTTTCGACGGTGAATCCGACGCTGCCACCGTTGAGCCCGACATCATCAAGGACAACCGCGGTCTTTTCGAACGCAACACCTACCGCATCGTAAAGATCGGCACCCAGTACTGGATGGCCGACAACCTCCGTACAACCTATTTCCGTGACGGTTCTTCAATCGCCGGTATCGCAGAAACTGATGCATCAGCTTGGAAAGCCAATACAACAGGCGCTTATCTTACGGAATCTGAAGCTGATTGGGTTAAAGTTGCAGGGTATCTCTATAATGGGTATTGTGTTACTAGTGAAAAGGGTATTGCTCCCGAAGGCTGGGAAGTGCCTACTCGTGATCAGCTTGTAAAACTGCGCTCAGCCGGAAAACTTCTGGCAGCAAACTTTAAGGCTGAAGAATTCGGAACCTGGTCAGCAGGTACGACGGGGAATAATATTACCGGATTTGACGCTGTGGCTACCGGATACTATTCGACAGCAACTAATCTGAACGAGTTATATTCAGAAGCTTATTTTTGGAGCACTACAACGTTCTACGATTTCATTTCGAAGTCCAATGGACTTGAGACATTTAGAATTAGCAATAAGGCAAATAATGTTGCGGTTAGTAGCAATGCGGGACACGATCTGAAGTTCGGACATTCAATCCGTTGTATCCGCAAGTAAGATCAAAAGATATTTAGCCATATAACTCTCGCCGCGTCAGACTCTCCCTTTGATGCGGCGATTTTTTTCGTCTCAATCTAAAGTAAACAAATTCTAACCGTTTTTTTGCATCAACCCTGACTGGGAGGGCGGCGCTTTAGCCCGCCACGTCTTACTCTGCCTACTCTGCCACCCATGATTATTTCAGGCCGCCACGCATGTAGGAGATGCGCTTTCCAAGCGCATTAAAATACATTAAAGCGCATTAAAACACATTAAAGCGCATTATATAATTAATTATCGACGTATTTTAAGCCGACGGTTGAAAAACCGTCGTTCCTACTGTCTGCGTCTTGTCCACAACCATAGACAAAAAAAGTGTGGCGCAACCTCATGTCGCGCCACACTCTCTTGAGTAATCGTTATAGAAGGC
>JAHZGZ010000022.1:2757-37722 GCA_019420545.1 Bacteroidales bacterium
GTCAAAATTTATAATTTGCAACACCCATATGCCGGGTAATCTTTACTTGGCGATGGGGCAGCCCGAGCAGCGGTTGGCGATTTCGGTGAAGAAATCGTTGCCCTTGTCATCGACGAGGATGAATGCGGGGAAGTCCTCCACCTCGATTTTCCAGATGGCTTCCATGCCGAGTTCGGGATATTCGAGGCATTCAACTTTCTTGATGCTGTTGTAGGCGAGGATGGCTGCGGGGCCGCCGATAGAGCCGAGGTAGAATCCCCCGTGCTTGTGGCATGCGTCGGTCACCTGCTTCGAGCGGTTGCCCTTGGCGATCATCACCATCGAGCCGCCTGCTGCCTGGAACTGGTCTACGTAGCTGTCCATACGTCCTGCCGTTGTCGGACCGAACGAGCCTGAAGCCATACCTGCCGGAGTCTTGGCCGGCCCTGCGTAGTAGATGGGGTGATCCTTCAGATAGTCGGGCATCGGTTCGCCTGCGTCGAGACGCTCCTTGATCTTGGCGTGTGCGATGTCGCGGCCTACGATGATGGTGCCGTTGAGCGACAGACGTGTCGACACGGGATATTTTGTCAGTTCGGCAAGAATCTCGGGCATCGGGCGGTTGAGGTCGATCTTCACGGCATTTCCTTCACCCTGCTTGCGCATCTCCTCGGGGATGAGTTCGCCGGGATTGGTGTCGAGCTTCTCGATCCACAGGCCGTCCTTGTTGATCTTGGCCTTTACGTTGCGGTCGGCCGAGCAGCTTACGCCGAGACCTACGGGGCACGATGCGCCGTGGCGGGGCAGACGGATCACGCGGATGTCGTGGGCGAAATATTTGCCGCCGAACTGTGCGCCGAGGCCTATCTTGTGGGCTTCGTCGAGGAGGGTCTTTTCAAGTTCCACGTCGCGGAACGCACGGCCATATTCGTTGCCGGTGGTGGGGAGGTTGTCGTAATATTTTACCGACGCCTTCTTCACGGTGGCGAGGTTCATCTCGGCCGAGGTGCCACCGATTACGAATGCGATATGGTAGGGGGGACATGCGGCCGTACCGAGCGACTTCATCTTCTCCACGAGGAAGGGCACGAGCTTCTGCGGGTTGAGCAGCGCCTTGGTCTCTTGATAGAGATATGTCTTGTTGGCCGAGCCGCCGCCCTTTGCCACGAAGAGGAAGTTGTACTCGTTACCGTCAACGGCATAGAGGTCGATCTGCGCCGGGAGGTTGCAGCCGGTGTTCACCTCGTCATACATGTTGAGCGGAGCGTTCTGCGAGTAGCGCAGGTTGCAGCCGGTATATGTGTCGTATACGCCGTGCGATATCTGCTCCTCGTCGCCGCCGCCGGTGTAGACGTTCTGGCCCTTCTTGCCTATGCAGATGGCGGTGCCGGTGTCCTGGCAGAAGGGGAGCTGCCCCTTGGCGGCGATTTCGGCGTTGCGGAGCATGGTGAGAGCCACAAACTTGTCGTTCTCGCTCGCTTCGGGATCGCTGAGGATCTTGGCCACCATTTCGTTGTGCTCGCGGCGGAGCATGAATGAATTGTCGTGAGTGGCCTGACGCGCAAGCACGCGCAGAGCTTCCGGATCAACCACGAGCATCTCGCGGTCGCCCCATTTCTCTACCTTCACATAGTCGGATGTGAGGTGGTAATACTCGGTTTTGTCGGGCGACATGGGGAATGGCGCCTGGTATACAAACGGTTTTACGGGCATAATTATACGGTTATGGTTGTTTGTCTGCGAAATTAGCAAAAAATGTCTAAATTTGCATTTCCCAAGCCATGTAAAATTGTTATGCATATAAGACTTTTTTAGGTCTTGCCTAAATTGAAAAATTACTCACACATGAAGCGCGATACATTCCTGCCGCCATATGCCGAATCGATATGGCTGCGCCATTCCACCCTGCTTGTGTTCCTTGAGGCGGCCATATTGCTGCTTCCGTTTCTGGGCATGGCGCTGTTCTACTCCAAAGGTGAGCCCCGCGAGGCTATTGTGGCCGTGTCGATGCTGCAGACGGGCGATTGGATACTGCCGGTGAGCAACGGCGACGTTATCCCCTACAAGCCCCCTATGCTCGCATGGTGCATAGCCCTGCTGGCCAAGCTTTTCGGCGGCGAAGTGAACGAGTATATCTCGCGCCTGCCGTCGGCGCTGGCGCTTATCGCCCTTACCGTGTGGACTTTCCGCTTCTATATCGACAATGGCGCCTCGCGTGCGCGTGCCATGACGTGCGCCACCATTCTGCTCACGTCGTTCGAGGCATACCGCGCGGGCATGGCATGCCGTGTCGACATGCTTCTCACCTTTTTCATGGTGGGCGCTTTCTTTACGCTTTATGATTACTGGAAGCGGGGCATGAACGGTTTCCCCGTGGCGCCGGTGCTGATGATGTCGGGTGCCATGCTCTCCAAAGGCCCTGTCGGCGTGCTGCTTCCGTGTGCCGCCGTAGGGCTGTTCATGCTCATAAGGGGCGCTAATTTTTGGAAAGTCTTCTCCAAACTCCTTGGTATAGCGGTGGCATCGTGTGTCATACCGATGATATGGTATGTCGGGGCATATGCCCGTGGCGGCGAGGAGTTTATTCGCCTTGTCCTTGAAGAAAATCTCGGGCGCTTTACCGGCACTATGAGCTACGCCTCCCATGCCAATCCCGTGTGGTACAATTTTCAGTCGGTGATCCTTGGCATGCTCCCCTATACGCTGCTCGTGCTTTTCAGCCTGCTGTCACTCCACCGCATAAAGGTGTGGACTAAAGTTCGCCCCCATGTGCAGGGATGGTGGAAACGCTTCCGTGCTCTCGACCCCGTGGAGTGCTTCACGATAGTATGCTTTGTGGTGGTGTTCGTGTTCTATTGCATACCCGAGAGCAAGCGCAGCGTGTATCTGCTCCCGGTATATCCCTTCCTGGCATGGTGGGTGGCCGGATATGCGCTCCATCTCGTCAGGGCCGGCAGCCGCGCCATATCGGCGTTTATGTGGACTATCTGCCTTACGGCGATCGTGGCCTATGTGGCCTACGTGGTGGTGCAGTGCGGATGGTTCCCCTACGGGCTGCTCCGCGGCAGGCATGCTTTCGAGCAGGCCATGATGGCTACGTCGCTCTACAACTGGGACGGCGTGGCGCAGTGGATATGCGTCTCGCTGTCGGCGGTGATGGCGGCCGTTACGCTCGTGCTCTGGCGCGGACCCAAGAAGCTATCGTTCCCGGCCACGCTTACCACTATATGGCTGCTCTATATAGCCTTCGGCGGCACTTACCAGCCCGGCATCGTCAATGCCAAGAGCGACAAGGTCATCGCCGACACCGTGGCTAAGGTGCAGCCCGACGGGCCGGTCTACGCCCACGTGTCGACCGACATGCTCCGCTTCTTTACCGCCGACTTCTATACCGGCGACCGCGTCAAGCCCTTCGAACTTTCCAATCCCGCCTCGGGGGTAATGCTTATCGGTGTCGAGGATGGACGCACATGGCTCCCCGCCCATGCCGACAAATATGATTTCTATCTGCTCAAGCATTTCCGCAAGCGCAGCTGCGACGTGCGTCAGGAGGTGCTTCTGCTCCGGTTCCGGCCGAAAGAATGACCGCCCCATGCCGTCGGGTGTGGAATTTTTTTTATGAATTCACGCCCGGATATTTTGCTGCGAATTGAGGATTGACGTAATTTTGCACCACTATTATTTATTCAATAAAAACCAAGGTAATATACCCCCCATAAGTCATGTTGTCACGAGAGAAACTGTGGATTTCGTATAAGGACTATGTGATAATCATTTTCGGCCTCGCCTGCTACGCGTTCGGCTTCTCGGCGTTTGTGCTCCCGGAGAAAATCGTCATCGGCGGCCTCGTCGGAGTCGGCTCGCTCGTCTACTTCCTTGGCGGCATCCCTGTGGCCATCACCTCCTATGTGCTCAATCTCCTGTTGCTGGCCATGGCCTATCGTGTGGTGGGCAAACAGTTTGTGTTGCGCACCATATTCAGCGCCACTGTGCTCAACGGCCTTATCGGCATCCTCCAGCCGCTCTTCCCCGAGCCGCTTATCGCGCAGCAGACGTTTATGAACATAGTTATCGGCGGTGCGCTCTGCGGTGTTGGCGTTGGCCTCGTGTTCTCTCACAACGGAAGCACCGGAGGCACCGATATCGTCGCGGCCATGGTGTCGAAACACAACGATGTGTCGATAGGCCGCATGATGATCTACTGCGACTTCCTTATCATCTCATCGTCCTATCTCGTGTTCCATCAGATCGACAAGGTAGTGTATGGCCTTATCGTGACATTCCTGGCCTCGTACATGGCCGATCTGGTCATCAACTCCAACCGCCAGACCGTGCAGTTCATAATCATATCGAAACGCTGGCGCGAGATCGCCGATGCCATCAACAACAACGCCCACCGCGGCTGCACCGTGCTCGACGGCATGGGATGGTACAGCAAGGAGGCCGTGAAGGTGCTCCTCGTGATGTGCCGCAAATACGAGTCGGTCAACATTTTCCGCATCGCGCGCCTTATCGACCATAACGCCTTCATCACCCAGGCCAACGTCAACGGCGTATACGGCGAAGGCTTCGATGCCGTAAAAATGAAGATAAAAAGCACCCGCTCCGGCACCGCCAAAGAAATCCTCCCCGCCACAGAAACTCCCGTAAATGACGGATTGGAGGAAAAGTCGGGCGGAAGTGTGAAAAAAGGTGAAGAGGGGGCGCTCAATTCCAAATTTTAGTTATCTTTGCAGCCTGCAAAATTCAGAGAGACGGGCCTTCATCCATGCGGTCGCAGTGTACCTGATTTAAAAGAAGATATATCTGACAAAGCAGAACAGATAAAAACCATTGTAAAGAATATGAAGCTCCTACAATCCAAGCTGGCCAAATATACAGAGCCGCAGAAAGCAAAAGCCCTCGGGGTATATCCTTATTTTCGTGCCATCGAGTCCGAACAGGATCCTGAAGTCATCATGGATGGCAAAAAAGTCCTGATGTTCGGCAGCAATTGCTACAGCGGTCTGGTCAACCATCCGAAGGTAAAGGAGGCTGCTATCGAAGCAATAAAGAAATACGGTACGGGTTGTGCCGGCTCACCCTTCCTCAACGGTACGCTCGACCTCCACAAGAAGCTCGAACGTCGCCTCGCCGAGTATATCGGCAAGGAGGATGTGATGATCTACTCCACCGGCTTTGAGGTGAACCTCGGCGTGGTGTCGACCCTTACCGGCCGCGAGGACTATGTGATCTGCGACGAGCAGGATCATGCCTCTATCGTCGACGGCCGACGTCTGTCGTTCTCCCAGCCGCTGAAATATAAGCACAACGACATGGAGTCGCTTGAGCAGCAGCTCCAGAAGTGCGACCCCGACAAGGTGAAGCTCATCGTCAGCGACAGTGTGTTCTCGATGGAGGGCGACGTGGCCGACATCCCCACAATGGTAAAACTTGCCAAGAAATACAATGCCAGCGTGATGATCGACGAGGCCCACGGTATCGGAGTGTTCGGCAAGGGTGGCCGCGGCGTGGTAAACCACTACGGCCTTACCGACGACGTTGATCTGATCATGGGCACATTCTCCAAGTCGTTTGCCTCGCTCGGCGGCTTTATCGCCACCGACAAGGAGATCACCAACTTCCTGCGCCACCATTCGCGCTCATATATCTTCACCGCGAGCATCACTCCCGCCTCTACGGCAGCCGCTCTCGCCGCCATCGACCTCATGGAGCAGGAGCCCGAACGCCAGGAGAACCTCTGGAAGCTCACTCACTACGCTCTTGAAGGTTTCCGCAACATGGGCATCGAGATCGGCAACACCTCGACCCCGATCATCCCCCTCTTCGTGCGCGACAACTACAAGACGTTCACCATCACACGCGACCTTCTAAACGAGGGCATCTTCGTCAACCCCGTGGTTTCGCCCGCAGTGGCACCCCACGACACCCTCATTCGCTTCTCGCTGATGGCCACCCACACAATGGATCAGGTGACCACCGCCCTCGAGAAAATCCAGAAGGTGTTCCGCGCCAACGGCATCATCGACTGATCCTTCCCGACCATTGAATCACCACATAACGCGCTTGCATTTGATTCATTGTCCCTCCCGGTCAGGGTTGATGGGATAGTGACGTGGCACTTCATCACGGATGCTCTGCGCTCTCCAGAGAGCGCGTACAGCGCGAACGGAGCCCTCGGAACCGGATGGCCTCCGTGCACTCTGCGGGCTCTGCGTGAATTTCCTTGATGCAGTTAGAAACCCCGCACGGGTGTTAGGAGCGACGGTTTTTCAACCGTCGTATGTATAATGAGCTAATATTTAGACTAATGCGGTTGGAAACCGCATCTCCTACAGGCGTGGCGATACCCTGCAAATCACGATGGCAACGGGTGATTGTGGCGTCCTAAAGCACTACCCTTACAGTCGGAACCTGGTGGTGACGGTTTTTACGGGACGGAGGGGAGGCGGAAGTGGCGCCGGTCGTAGCTGCGCGCCCAGCGCTGGGTGAAGCAGGCGATGATGAAGTAGGCGCCCGTCAGTACCCAGAGCATGTAGTAGGGGGTGCTCATGTCGGCCAGGGAGGCGCCGTTGGCATCGATACCTACGAAGCCCTGTACGCCCCACGTGGCGGGGATAAAGCCCGAAATTATGCTCCACAGGGGATTCATGGCCGAATGGGGCCATGTGAGTCCCGACAGGAACAGGAATATCACCGACGTAAACACGAATACCGGGAAGCAGCTCTCGCGCTCCGATATCATGGCCGACAGAATCTGGCCAAGGAATATCGAGGCAAGCATCATCGGCGCTATAAACATCAGATAGTCAAACGGATCGCCTACATGCGGAAGCCGGAACATGATGGGAACATAATGAAGGATATATACCGTCATGGGCATGTAGATCGTGAATACCGCCAGCGCTTTTCCGAGCAGATTGGCCGACATTGGGCCGGAGATCTCGTCGGGATCGATCCCCCCGTTGATACGGCGCCGCTCGCGTGAGCCGCCTCCGAGCATGAGCACTCCGAGTATGGCGCTCTGCTGCAGAATCAGAATGATGAGTCCCACCATGATAAACGATGCGAAGCCCTGCGTAGGGTCGCCGAGGAAGAACGACTGGGTATCCACGCCCTTTACCGATTCCTGCGGAGCGACGGCGATGGCCGCCGGAGTATGCTCGAGCACATCGGCGCGGATGTCGGCCCCGAGCTGTAGCTGTAGGTCGGTCATGGCGAAAAGTATGCTGCGGTAGCGCAGCAGCAGGCTCATGTCGGTATACAGCGGTAGCACGGCCTGCTCGTTGCGTCCGATAAGGCGCGCGTAGTCCTCCGGAATTACCAGTATGGAGTATACCTTGCGCTCCTTGGCCCACTCCTTGGCCTCCTGCAGCGACGACGCGTAGCCCGATACTTCGATATACTGTGTGGCGTCGATCATTCTTACCAGTTCGCGCGACGCGGCCGTGCGGCTGTTGTCGACGACGGCCATAGGCAGGTCGGTCACAATCGCGGGATTGTAGATGAGCGTATAGGTGATGGGATAAAGCAGCGGGAGCGCTATGAAAAACAGCACTACGCCCTTGTCGCGCCATGAAAGCCTGTACTCGTTGAGCAGCGAGCGGTATAGCGTCGACCACCAGTATCGGATATTTGACAGTATGCGTGACATGGCTTTTTCAGGGGATATATACAGGATGATATGCGTAGCGTTTCAGCTTCCAGAGCATGGTGAACGGCAACGCGAGGAATACGGTCAGCGCTACGAAATCCCAGCGGCAGTAATACAGCTCGTAGCCGTTGAGCGCGGTGTTGATGTAGATGAGGAAGTAGTAGCGTATGGGGAGTATGTAGGAGAATATGCCCACGCCGCCGTACATCTGCTCGACAGGAAACGAGAATCCGGCTATCGAGAATGAGAGTATGCCCGTAAGCGAGAGTATCGACAGCGCAAACCTCAGGTTGGGGATGATGGCGCAGATAGTCAGGGCAAATGCCTGGCTTGCCGCTACAAACAGCAGCATGGCTACGACCATTCCCCATACGCTGCCGTTGAGCGGGAAATGACACAGGCCGTAAAGCATGCCGAGGATCGCCATTCCCACGACGGCGAAGATGATAAACTGCGGGATGAGCTTGCCGAAACAGGCCTTTACTATCGACCCTCCGGCATCCTCGATCCATTGTATCGAGCTGCCGCGCTTTATCTCTTGCAGGAATGAGAATGCGGTTATCTGGAAGATGATGAGCTGTAGCGCGCAGGGTATGAACGAGTTGCTGAGATAGATCGAGTAGTTGGTCCACGGGTTGCCGTAGGGATGCCCCTGCGTTACTACGGGCTGCACCATGCTCTGCACGAGATCCTCGCCTACACCGGCGCTTACCAGAGAGGTTACCATGATTCCACCCTGCGTAGTTACTGCCGTCTGCTTGAACGACTTGAACGAGAGCGACCCCGGCACGTAATAGGCGAGGTTGACATAGTAGGTGATGGTGGTCTCTTTTCCGCTTATGGCATCGCGCTCGAAATTGGCCGGAATCATGAAGAATCCGTAGATCTTGCCTTTGCGCAGCAGCTGCATCGCGTCGTGGTATGTCTCCGGAGAGTAGGTCACGTCTACAAGTTCGTTTGCGGCAAGATTGCGGGCGGTGCGGCGCGAGGTCGTGGTATGGTCGAGGTCGACGATCGCGGTGGGGAGTTGCAGCGGCAACCCCTCGCGCATCAGGTCGAGCAGAAACCATGCCGTGACCATCGGTACAATCACCATCACAATCAGGTAGATGGGCCTGCTTACCAGTTGGCGGAAACCGTCGATAATGGCTTTGCGCATATTATAGTGGAGGTTAAAGAGATTAGTTGGGCTTGTGCCAGATTACGGTCATGCCGGGGCGCAGATCCTCGATCTGCTCGGCGGGGCGCACCTTTACCTGGAATGTGCGTGAATCCCATTCGCCGGTGGCCTTGGTGGCACGCCATGCTGCATAGTCGCCCATGTCGCGCACATAGTATACCGTTCCCTTTACTTTCTTTTTGTCGAGGGCCGGAATCTCGAGCTCAATCTCGGTGCCTACGGTGAGGTTGTTGAGCAGCTGCTCGCGCACGTTGAATGTCACCCACTTGTCGTTGGTCTTCAGAAGGCTCATTATAGGTGTGCCGAGCGATACGAGCTCGCTCACGTGGGGATAGATCACGTCGATCTCACCGTCGTACGGCGCGGTAAGGTACTGGTCCTGAAGAAGGGCTTCCACCTCCATCACACCTCCGGCGGCTGCGTCGACCATTGCCTGCGAGCTTTCCTTATCCTGCTTCTGTGCGCCCTCCTTGGCCATCTGGTACTGGCTGCGGGCTGCGCTCTCGCCGGCTTTTGCGGCTTCGTAGGCGGCTTTTGCCTCGTCGCGGCGCTGCTCGCTTACCACATCCTGCTTGTAGAGGTTCTCCATGCGGTTGTAGGTCTTTTCCGAGATATTGCGCGCTGCGATTGCCTGCTGCCAGAGGTCGTAGGCGCTCTGTATGATCTGGCTGCGCGTACCGGCGTCGATCTTGCGGTTCTGGGCGGCTGCGGCGCTTTTCACGGCCTCGGCCTGATACATCTTTGCTTCGGCGAGCGAGCTGTGGATATGCACGAGCGTGTCGCCCGCTTTCACTTTCTGACCTTCTTCCACATATAGTTCCATTACGCGCCCGGGAAGTTTGCCGGAGATGCGTATTGAGGTTGCCTCTGCCTGTCCTTCGAGTACGTCTGACTCAGGTTTCAGGAACAGGAAGCCGATGAGGGCCACCAATGCGGTGACGATGACCACTATGACGAGAGAGCCTACAAGTTTGTTGTCGCGCTCCTGCTTTACGGGTGTCGGATTTGAATCGTTGGTTGCCATAAGAGTATGCGATGATGTGATTATCTATTATTATGAGGATATTCGAGAGTACCGAGTACCTTCGATAGGTATACGCGGCAGAGACACACGTCGATTTCGGCGTCGATGTTCTCCGAGTTTGCTTTGAGCCATGCTGTCTGGGCCTCCATCACGTTGTCGGTAGTATTTACGCCGGCCTTGAATCCGAGTTCGGCCTGGCGCAGGTTCTCGTCGGCCTTGGCGAGATTGGCACGTGTCATGTCGAATGTCTTCATGGCCTCGCGGGCTTTGAATGCGGCCTGGCTTACCTGCAGGTCGACCATCTCCTTGGCGTCCTCAAGCCGCAGGCGCATGATATTGGCTTCGGTGCGGGCGGCGCGGTACTTGTTGTAGTTTCCGCCCCAGTGCCACAGGGGTATGCGGAGCACTCCGCCGATATGCCACGAGCCGCCGAATTTCTTCTCGAATCCGTAGTTCATATTGGGATTGCTTACCGTGTACGAACCTACGAGAGCTGCTGTGGGGAGCATCGACGAGAGGGCTATCTTGCTCTGCTGGTCGGCGATCTTGATACCGAGCTGCAGGGCATGCAGGTCGTGGCGGCGCGAGTATACGTCGGCCATATTGTAGGTGGTGGCTATCGGCGCCTCGTCGGCCTGCGGGGCGTATTCGTCCTTGAGGGTCAGCTCGGTATTCACGGGCAGTCCGCAAATCTGTGCGAGCGCCATACGCGATAGTGTAAGCCCGTTGTCAACCTTTACGAGGTCGACGTTGGCGGCATTGAGCTTGACGTCGACGGTGAGCAGATCGGAGCGGGTGGCCACGCCTTGGTCGACCATTGCCTGCACGTTATGGTGAAGGGTGTCGAGCAGAGCCACGTAGCTTACCGCGAGTTTCTTTTTTGCGTTGAGCGACACAACCTGCCAGTAGGCGGCGTCGACGGCGTAGATGATATCCTGGGCGCCGTTGTCATGCATCGACCGTGCAAGTTCCTCGGCATAGCCGGTGATCTTGTTCATGGCCACTATCTTTCCGCCCATGAATATCGGCTGTGTGAGGGTGACGGCTCCGAAAAATATGTTGTGCATGTCGAAACTCATCGCCGACTTCGGCAGATAGGCCACCTGTTTGGGCACCGGCTGGCCGTCGACCACCAATGGCATGCCGGTTGCCGGATTGGTAACGAGGTCGAACGCATAGCCCTTTCCGTCGAAATTCATTATCGGCAGGTGCTGGTCGGAGCCGAGGATGTTGATATCCTTGGAGTTGTGCATGTATCCTCCGGCAAAATCAATCTGCGGCAGGTAGGCGGCGAAAGCCTCTTTCTTCTGGTAGCCCGCCGCACGTATCTGCTCGGCCTGAATGCGAAGCTGCTTGTTGTTGGCCATGGCCATGGCGCGGCATGAGTCGAGCGATACAGCCTCGGAAGGGGCCGGTACCGGCGTTGACGGGGTCTGCGCCGGTAAGGATATGGCCGATGCCAGCATTGCCGGGAAGAGAATAGCCGGCAGGCTGTGGCGGAAGTTGATGTGGAGAAATGACGGTCTCATAAATAATAGTCGCTTTTCTATGTCCGAAAGCTCGGCGCAAAGTTAGTGCAATAGGTTAACAAATGTATCCTATTAAAAGTTGATATATTCCGACGAAAGGAGTAAAATGTGGTCAGTTTTCGGGTGGTGTCTTTTTGCCGTTTATTCCGGCGGGTTGATCGTGAACCAAGTTAATTTACGTTTGTTAATAGGGTGACAGAAATTTTAAAATTTATAATAAACGTTATGAAAAAATTCATTCTTGCTCTGATGATGATGGTAGGAGTTGTGGCCGGTGCACAGGCACAGACAGAACTCTCGGTAAGTTATGGCGCGTACACCCAGATGGACGCGATGGACTGTCACGACGGCGGCCCTTCGGTCAACGCTGCATGGGGTGCACTTAATGCCGGTGTCAATTTCCATGTAGCTCCGGGCTTCTGGATCGGCCCGAGCTATACTTTCTCAAGCAGCTCGCGCAAGCATTATGATGAGAATAAGTTCTACTATCACGCTATCATGCTGAATGTGCGATACAACTATTATCGCAATTCTATCGTCACCATGTATGCCAAGGGTGGCCTCGGCACCGTAATCACGCACGAGACATGGCCCGACGACAGCAAGAACAAGGCATATTGCGCATTTCAGATCAATCCTATATGCGCACAGGTGGGCCTGAGCCGTGCGGTCTCCATGTTCGGTGAACTTGGTTTCGGCGCCCAGGGTCTGCTTCAGGTCGGCGTGAAGATCGCCCTCTGACCTGATTGATGTAATTAATGGTGTAGTATAAGGAAAGCGCGGTATCGCAACCCATGCGGTACCGCGCTCTTATTATATGCATGCTGTTACAGGACGATGGTGCGGGGAGTGCCGTCGTAGGTGATGGCCTGTTTCCGGGAGGTGTGCGGGATTGCCACTGTGAAGGTGCGCGTTGCGGTGTTGTCCGAGGGGCCTATGGTAAGGGTTGATTCGGCGTCGTTCCATCGGAGGGGGATGCGTGTCGACTTGCCGTCGAGGTAGGCGGTAGTGGTGCCGTCGTCCTCGTAGATATAAAATTCAGCGTCGGCACCGGGATATACCGATATGGAATCGCCTTCTATGGGTATGATCGAGCCGGCTCGTACAAGCAGAGGCATGCGTTCGAGCGGTGCGTCGAGAGTGACGGTCTGTCCTCCCGCATGACGCTTGCCGGTATGGTAGTCGATCCACTGGTTCCCGGCAGGCAGATACACCTTGCGGGTCGTAGCCCCGGCTTCGGTGACCGGACATACAAGGAATGCCGGGCCGAACATGAACTGGTCCTTGATGTCGTATACCGCAGTGTCGGCCGGGAAGTCGAAGGCAAGGAGCCGCATGGGCGTATAGCCGTCGGCGCTTACTTTATCGGCAAGGGTGTAGATGTAGGGCATAAGCGAATAGCGCAGACGGATATATTTCTCAAGGACTTTCTGCACGCGCGGGCCGTACGACCATATTTCGTTGGGACCGTTGGTGTCGAATGGGTGCCGGCGCCCGTGGGAGCGGAATATGGGGCAGAAGGTACCGTACTGGAACCATCGGGTGAACGTCTCGCGGTATTCTTCTGAGTCGGGGTCGCCTTTGAAATAGCCGCCTATGTCGGTAGTCCAGTAGGGGATGCCCGTAGCGGTGAAATTGAGTCCTGCGGGAATCTGTGTGCGCAGTTCCTTGAAGTCGGAGGGGATGTCGCCCGACCATACGGCGGTGCCTATGCGCTGCTGTCCGGCCCATGCGCAGCGTGTGAGGATGTAGTGGCGCCGGCCGGGACGGCGCTCGTCGAGCCCGCGGCGGAAGTTCCGGGAGTGGACGAGCGGATATACGTTGCGCACGGTCTCTGCGGGGCCGTCGTGGGTCATGTTGGGGAGGAATGTGTTGGCCTGATCGGGTTCCGGACCGTCGAGAAACCATCCGTCGATGCCTGTGTCGACCAGTCCTGCGGCCATCTCGTTGTAAAGCTCGGCTGCTTTGGGGTTGAATGCGTCATAGACTATTCCGTCGATAGCCTTGGCGCTGTCGAGCAGACATCCGGCCTCGGACATGCGCCTGTAATTGTCGGTGCCCGGCTTGAAGCATGGCCACATGGTGGCGACGACATGGGTGTCATACTCCTTGTGGAGCCTGTCGATCACCCCCTTGGGGTCGGGAAAATGCTTAGTATCAAAGCGGTGTGAGCCTGTGCCGTTGTCGCCCCAATAGTAGTAGTCGATGAATATCGAGCCCATCGGCACGTGGAGCTTCTTCATGCGCGAGGCCACTTCAACCAGTTCGCTCTCATTGTGATAGCGGTTGCGGCTCTGGTGGAAGCCGAGGGCCCATTGGGGGAGCATGGGCTGGGCGCCGGTAAGCGTGCGGTAGCGTGCTACAAGCGAGTCGAGCGTCGTGCCGGTCATCACGTAGTAGTCGGCGACAGTGCCGCAGTCTGATTTCAATGTCATATTTCCGGGAGTGTCGGCGAAGAGTGTGCGCGACGGGTTGTCCCATAGCAGGCTCCATCCTCCGGTCGACAGCAGCACCGGCACAGCGGCCTGGGAGTTGAACTGCACGAGTTCACGATTGGCGCCGCGGAGATTGAGGCGTCCGTCGCGGAACTGTCCGAGGCCGTAGAGGGCGCTTGTGGAGTCGGCGATTGAGAATTCTGCGGCCGCTCCCGCGCCGGGGGTGAAGCGCGAGGTCAGCAGGGCAGTCTGGCCGTCGGCGGCGATGAATGCGGCGTCGCCTGTTGCGCGGTCCACCTCTATATTGCCTCCGGGAAAGGAGATGCTGATTTTGCCGTTGGCCTCCGATATTTCGGCCCGTGCTGCTGCAGGCTGCGAGGGCACCGCATAGCTCTGTTTCTGAGCTTCCGAGGGATGTCCGGCGACGATATGCACGCATCCTCCCGAGGCATAGGGGGTAATCGAAAGGGTGTCGCCGCCCATGTAAAGCTCGATGCTTCCGGAGTCGGTTTTGGCGTATCCCTTTACGGTATCATTGGTGTGACAGGCCGACAGCATGCAGCCGCTCATGGCCATAATGCCGCATATGGTGGCTCCGGCCCGCGCTGTAATAAGTTTGGTGATCAGATTCATTTCGATAACTATATGTAGAGTGTTTATGATAGCGCAAATATACATGAATATCGCTTAATCTCCATAAATAATCTTCTGAATCCGCCATTCCACGTCGCAAATTTAGGACGAATTTTAACCTACCTGTCTTCCCTGCAACATCGTTATTGTTGTGCATGTCATCTTTTTGCAATGGGATGGGAATGGTTTTATGTTGAAAAACATGTCAGATAATTTGCAAATGACATTTTGACGATGTAATTTTGCCGCATAAATAATTGCAACACATATTATAAATATCTTAATCAGTTATGAAAAAGCAACGTTATAAATTCGACGATGCATGGCGTGTTGCCATGATAACAGCCGACGTAGACAATCCCGGACGCATCGAGCGTATGATACGCGCCTACATTGAGGATGATATTGAGCCGGAATCGACATTCGCCATCGAGCGTACCTTCCGCGGCGCGTGGACAGTGATCAAAGCGCAGATAAAAGCCCGCAAGGAGCGCAACCGCCGTGCCGCCGAGCGTCGTCGCCAGCGCCGTCAGGAGGCTCTGGCGGCCAAAGCTGCCGCTCAGGCCACACAATCCGCTCCGCAATCCGATAAATCCGTTTCGCAATCTGCACAAACTACTTCGGAAGCTCCTTTGAAATCTATTTCACAACCTGCTCCGGCAGTGGGCCGGGCGATATCCGGAGTCCATCAGCCCGGTGTGATCACCTCACAGCCGATTACAGAACGTCCTGCTTCGGTAAATCCGCCTCGTAACCACTTCCCATTTCATCAGAAACAGAAGTTTTCCGACCGCTTCCGAGGCCCCGGACTGAAAGCCAGTGCCCCTTCGTGATCCCAATCCTCTCGATGGTGTAGCTCTGCGATAAAATTATGAAGCGCTGCTAATCATGGGCTTATCGCCGGGCTACGCCAAGCATAGACAGAGACGCACGCCTCTGTCCTATGGCTGCATACCGCTAACGCGGCATTTGCTATAGGCTAACGTTGTGGACGGCGCCAAAAGCGCCTTTGCGCTACGCGTGAATCTCCTTGATGCAGTTGGAAACCCCGCACGAGGTTGTAGGTATAAAAATCTTATCTCTGTGCGAATTAGCTGCGATTACAACCCTTTACGGATGCTCTGTGGGCTCAGGAGAGCGCGTAGAGCGCGAACGGTATCCTCGAAACCGGAAGGCCTCTGCGCACTCTGCGTGCTCTGCGTGATTTTTCTCTCAATGGGGGTGGAAAAATCGCACGGGTGTTAGGAGCGACGGTTTTTCAACCGTCGTAAATCTAATATATTGATATTTAGGTTAATGCGGTTGGAAACCGCATCTCCTACAGGGATGGCGATATCATGCAAGTTGTGGTGGCAATGGTGAACGTGGCGGGCTAAAGCGCCGCCCTCCCGGCCAGGGTTGATGCAATTATATGCTGCAGCCATGACCGGGAGGGGTTGATGCAATTTTTACTTTATGGGTGTTTTTACTTTATTGGCGCATTATTTTATTGGGAATCAGTGATTGACGCGGAGGAGGGTACCGGAGGTGTGGGCGGTGAGGGCCGGGGCGTACTGACTCTGGATGGTGGCAACGCCGGAAGCGAAGGTGCCGGCATTGTTGACGTTGAGCAGATAGCTGAGGCGGTAGGTGCCCTTAGGCAGACGGGTGATGAAGATGTCGGTGGCTGCGTCGCGGTTCTCGCGGTAGAAGCAGAGGCCGTCGGCCCAGATGGGTGTCGGGAGCTGGTCGACCGGTTCGAGACAAGCGGCACGGTTGTCGACAATGGCGGCGTAGTCAATGTCGCGCGCGGTAACTATGGTGAGGTTGACCTGTACCACGTCGCCGGGGCGGAGCGAGTCGGCCTCGACCCATGTCTCACCGTCGGGCGTGGCCACACGCTTGTAGATGGCCTTTTCGATCGACAGGTCGGGGCACGAGGCTGCCTTCACGTCGGCCATGTCGCCGACATAGCTGCTGATTACGGCGCCCCACGACGGACCTGTCTGCGACTTGCCTATGGCGAGTGTCTTGCCCGAGGGCTTGAGGGAAGAGATGTCGGTACGCATCTCGCCGAGCAGAGCCTCGACCTTATCGGGCTGTACGCGCTCCTTGCCGACGGTGATGGTCACGGGCGATGCCGGGCGTGTCCACTTGGTGCCTGTGCGCAGTATCGAGGCGATGGTCTGCGATGTCACAACCGAGGTGCCCCAGTCGGTAGCCTCCTTCTGAATGATGAGCCACTGGCGGATGAGGTCGATGTCGGGCGACGCGGGATTTACCGCGGCAAATGCATCGAGGATGAGGGCGGTTGTGCCGATGCGTCCCATCGACCACCACGACTGCGAGTCGAGCGAGGGCCACCACATGCCGCGTTCGGGCGATGTCACGGCGAAGTCGCGCAGCGAGGCCACGGCCAGTCGGGCTGCCTCGGTCTGTCCCTGCGCCTTGAATATCAGTGCCGCGATGGCCTTTGAGCCGGCGGACATGTCGCGCCACGACTTGAGGAGCGACGCCACGGTGCGCGAGGTCAGGGCCACGCATTCGCCGGGACGCTCCGTGTCGGGATAAAGCGCGCGGATGTATACGTAGGTCTCGTCGGTCGAGTCGCGGTGCTTGCGGGCATATGCTGCCACGGTATTGTCCATATAGGCGAGGCTGCGCGCGATGATGTCGTTCAGCTCCTTGTTGTAGGGGAGCCATCCGAGCTGACGCAGCTTGCCGAATGTAAGCAGCGCGTTTTCAGTAGCCCAGAGCGACGACTGCGGGAAGAGCGGAGTCCATGCCAGGCCGCCGTCGGCACACTGCAGTTTTTTGAGCAGGGCGATCGACGAGGCGTAGGTCGAGCGTATCTCCTGCGGGTTGAAGAGCAGGGCGAGGCGCTCCATGCGTTCGGTCTGCGAGCGTGCGTCCATCATCCATGGCGTTGCATTGAGCAGCACTATCTTCAGGTCGGCATTGCGCTCAAGCATGGAGGTAAGGGTAGAGTCGGAACGGTCCGACCGGCTCCACTCGCGCAGCGCTTCGGCGATGTCGGGCTGGTCGCGTAGCAGACCGTCGGCCACTGCCGCCGAGAATATCGCCGCCGAGGCCGAGAGCGCGTCGCGCGACTCCGAGCTGCGGATGCCCGGGAGCGCGGTAGCCACGTACCATGCGGGATTCTCGCAGAACTGCAGGGTGACGCGTGCGTTCTTGCACATCTTCGGGAGCTTCACGGCGTAGCTGAGGGTGTCGGCGGGTATGTAGAACGGTGTCGACTCCACTACCGGCTGCGATGCCGCAAGCACGGGGATCACCGTCTGCTCGCCGTCGGCGTAGCGTCCCGATAAGGCCTTCACGCGGTAGCCGAGCATCAGCGCGTCGGCGGGGGCGTCGATGAGGGTCGATATGGTGGCCGAGCCGAGGGGTGCCACGTTCTCGCTATAGTCGCGGGCGAGGAGCAGAGCGCCTGTTGCCGGATCGAAAATCTCGACACGTACCGCTACGACCGCCGTGCTGTCGGCATTGTTCATGACTGTGGCGCGCACCTCAGCCTTGTCGCCGTTGCGCAGGAAGCGCGGCAGGTTGGGCTGCACCATTATCGGCTTGGATGCAATCATTTCGCGCGTAGCGCTTCCGGCAATCATGTCGGCATTGTAGGCGATGGCCCTGAGCATCCATGTCGCGTTGGCATTGGGCGCGGTGAATTCAATGCGCAGCTCGCCGTCGGCACCGGTGGTCAGCATCGGGGCGAACAGTGCCAGCGGAGTCTCGGCGTCGCGGTAGGCAAACTGCTCCTCCTCGGGGCGCTCGGCGGGGGCACCGCTGTCGGCATCGGCGGCTTCCTCTTCGATAGTAGTCTCTACACCGCCGGCAGCGGTATCTGCTGAAGCGGCTCTTGCCAGTTTGGCACTGGTCATACGATAATGAGTTGCCGCCGGGGTCTCGTCAACTGCTTCGGCAGCGTAAAATACTTTGTTTTCATATTCTACACGCATTCCGTTGCCAATCAACTGTTGGTTCCATGTGATGAAACTGAGTTCGGGCATTGAGGGGCATATGAATCGCTTGACGGGCAGGCTGCGCGAATTGTCGTACCATCCCAGACCGTTGTTGATGTTGAGCGAGGGGGTGGGGAAAGGAATGTAACGTGGTGTGAACCGGAATTCATGGGGTGTGATGGCATCGAGCGCCTTATTGTAGATGTCAAGCATAAGGGCCGAGCGCATGGCGATGGAATCCTTGCCGCCGGTAACGCGGAGTGTCCAGCGTTCGGTATCGCCCGGAGCGATGCGGTCGCGGAAGCTCTCTATAGCGATGTCGAGAGAGCTTATGACATTCTCGCGGGTATAGTCCACATCCGCTTTGCTGTATTTGTAGCCGAGGGCGCAGGCCATGCTCAGCGTGGCTTTCGGGCAACCGGCGGGAAGATCGCGGGTGAAGCGATGCATTCCGGGACCGACATTAAGCCAACCCTTTTCGATGATATCGTTGCCGGCGGAGAGGATATAGACAATCCACGTTTCGGGTGCTGTAGTGGCATACAGCTGGTCGAGGCCGCCTATGGCCGGGATCGTGGCTGTGGTGGCAGGGAGCCAGAGCAATGCATCAGGATCGGGCGACACGCTGTCGGACGGTCGGTAGAGCACCACCTCCTCGATAGTGGCGGGATCGGCCAGTGTGGTGTCGGCGGTGGCCAGACGCAGGGAGTAGACGCCGCTTGCGACAGCAGAGGCATCGATCACCGGACGCACGGCCTCGAATGTGCCGCTTGCAGCCACTGTGGAATCCTTGCGCAGGAACTCGTAAGCAATGGTGGCATTGCGCTTCACGCCATTGACCGTGGTCAGCTCAAGGTCGAGCTTCATGGGCCTGGCGGCGTCAACATTAGTATTGGCGAGGGCCACGCGGAGCATCAGCTGCTTGCCGAGGGTGAAAGCCGTAGAGGCGGTACGGTTCTCGCCGGACGGTGAGGTTACTAAAATGTCGGCGGTAAACACACCTTTGTCGACCGGAGCGCCGGAAAGCATGTCTGCGGTGCATACGATTGTAAAGCGCCCTTCGGCGTCGGTAGTATCTGCGAACGATTTAAATGAAACCGGAATATTCCACCATGAGCGGCTTCCCGCAGACAGAATTACAGAGACATCAGCATCGGCCACGGGGAATCCGGTATACGTGACCGCACGGCCTTTGATGGTGACATCGCCCTTGGCGGGAGTGTCGCGCTCGACCTCGGTAACCTCGGCCATGTAAGTCGGGAGTTTGTAGTCGGATACCGTGAACGAGACGTCGCTCCAGTACATTTTGTCATTAAGATCCTTGTCGGTAAATGTGAAGTGTATCGTGAAGTTGCCTGTAAGTCCGTCCTTGGGGATGATAAAACGTCCCTCTACACGGCCAAACTGGTCGGTGGTGACAAGCGCCGTATCTATCGCCTGATGATTGGCGTCGTTAAGCACGGCGCGCAACTCTTTGCCGGCAACCGGCTTATCCGCATTCAGCATGACCGATCGGGCTATCGCGGCCCATTCGACAGTGTCGCCCGGATGGTACAGGGCCAGCGAGGTGAAACCGCTGACCACATAAGTGGGCTTAGGGGTGTCGTAGTAATTATTGACATTTATCGACTGCGCGAAGCGGTCGGTGCCTTTCTGTGCAAAAATGGTATGCGCGTTCTCCTTCATTAGAGCCATTCCGTCGGCGCCGGTGGTCTTGGTATCAACGAGAGTGAAATTTCTGCGGCTTTCATATCCTTTGAGCGTGACGTCCTCGACGGGGCATCCGGTTGCGGGATTGACAACGAACGGCCATGTCTCGTCCTTGAACGAGAGCGAGCCGAGGCGCAGGCCCGAGCAGTGGATGTAGGCATAGTTGCCGGTGTCAAGGGTCTGGCCTGGGAATAGTGCGCCGACAATGTATGTGCCGGGCTGATCAAGCACGATTTTCCGCTCCAGTGATGTGCGGAACGGCGCAACGGAATCGACCGTGACGCGCACGCTCTTCACCAGACGGAGCTGTGACATTTTTTTCTTTGTCACCTCATATCCCCAGCTCCATTCTTCCCATTTGTAGGGCACGGAGTAGACATTGACAGTGAAATCACGGGCATTTTTTACCGTGAGTTTGACCGGCAAGGAATCTCCAGGCATTACGGTAGAAGGGTATTTAACGTTGACCGACGGCTGCTTCAGCTGCGCGATGTCGCGCTCAAGCCAGCCGTTGCGGAAATAGCGGGGGTGGGCGGCAAGCTGTTCGGAGCATGCCGCGATGAATTTTTTTACGGTGGGTAGCGGAGTCTCCTCCCCGGTAATCACGTCGTTGGCCCGGATGAGTATTTCGGCGGCGTAGGGCGAGCTTTTATGCGCGCTCCACAGAGAGTAGAGCGCGTCGAACATGCGCGCATTCACCTCGTCGGCCTTATCCCAGCGTGAGTAGAGATTGTCGTTGACAAACTCCAGACGGCTTAGTTCGGCGGCTATCAGCGCGGCAGGTTTGTTGCCGGCATGGCCGAGCCATATCGAATATATGTCGAGGATGCGCTGTGCCGCGGGCTTCGACAGGGTAATGCGCATGGTCATGAAGTCGTTCCACGGACATATCAGCCGCACGGGGAGCATGTCGATATCACCGATGCGGGAAAGCATTCCGGTAGCCTGGTCGGCCACGAAGTCGAGTACCGACGGGTACATGTCGGCGATACGGCTGTCGACCGATATCACTTTGCTGTATTTGGCGAGCGATACGGAGGCGAGCGCGTCGGGCCGGGCGACGGCGCTGTCGACGAGAGCGGTGATCGTGTCGCGCCACTGTGTGCCGTTCCACAGCTTGTAGTCGGAGGTGGGTGCCGCAGGCTGCTCGCGACGATCGTAGTTCCAACGGTTGCGCTGATACAGGGCGAGATATATTCTGGCGGTAAGGAGGTTGGTCAGGGCCTTGTCGGCAGGGTGCGACAATGCGGCGGCTGCGCGGCGGCAGTCGGCAATTACGGTTGCGGCGCTGTCGGGATCGACGTCGGTAAGGGATATAGACAGGTTGATGAGCGCACGCAGGGCGAGCCGGCCGTTGTCGTCGGCAATGGCTTTGCCGAGCATTGCCCGGGCATCGGACGAAACCTTTGTGGGGAACGCGAAGTCGGGCCGGGCATATGAGTCGGGCTGTTTCGCGGCAAATGCAGCGAATACCGAGGCCATGGCGGCCATGAAAATCAAGAGTCGGCGTAACATGATATGTGGATATATATGGTTACTGATGTGTAGTCCGTCAATAAAACAAGCGGCGAGTGCATAAGGGTTCATTCATCATCCCCGGCACCGGCCGCCTGCTGTATACTGTATGCTTGAAATAATGCTTGTGGGTGGTAGAGTGGGTGTCAGTCGCCGGAGGCTTTCTGCTTCATGCGCGAGTGCTGCTTCATGACTTCGCGGGTGAACCGACGCTCGGCCTGCGTGAGTTTGTAGATCTGGGCGGGAGTTAGAACGGTCTTGAATTTTGCATAGTATTCGCGCGAGATCTGTACCTCCCGGGCCCGGCTGTCGATCACCGCCTCGGTGGCTTTCTCGTATTCGAGATCGTTGACCGGCTGCTTGCTGTTGTTTATACGGCGTTCGAGCTGACGTGCGTCGCGCTGGACTTTCATAATGCTTTCGGTCATTGCGTCGTAGAGCGGGAAAAACTTATCCTGCTGCTCCTGTGTAAGGCCGAGATCCTTTACGAGGAAATCGTGTTTGTAGACGCGCATCTGCTTGAACCACTCCTGGCGATCCATCTTGTTGTCGCCCTGACGGTGGGACTGGGCGCATATGTTGAACGATGCCGCCACGGATGCCAGCATTATCAACAGAGATATGAGTCGGTGCATATGCATATTCAATATACTTCAGTTTTGGTTAATTGTCGGGCGTGAACGAGGCCGGTGTGTAGCCGTCTTCATACAGCTCCTCGAGCAGATCGTACTCGTCGACATCGGTGTCGTAGTACTGGTATACCTGGTCGGTAGCGAGTACCCGGGCGATTGCGGGATTGTCGGCCATTCGCTTGTAGGACGGGGTGCCGGCCATGTCGTTGAACATCCACATCATCAGCCATACACCGCCGAACATAGCAGCCATATACGCGTAGGGGCGCACTTTCATCCAGAGAGTGCGCTTGACGGGGGCCTTCGCTACCGGCTTCTGCGGCAGACGCTCCATCATCGATGCGGCAAATGTGTCGAAGTATCCTTCGGGCACAGTCATACCGTCGGTGCGGGGGAGGCGGTCAAGTATGTCGTGACGTTCGCGATTCATGATCAACGGAATTTTTCTGATGGTTTGACTACGGCAGCGGCGTGTGGTTTAATCGTCGTCGGCAAAATATTGCTCGATTTTTTTCGCGGCATGATGGTACGATGCTTTCAGGGCCCCGACGGAGGTGCCGAGTATCTCCGACATCTGCTCGTATTTCATCTCGTCGAAGTAGCGCATGTTGAACACGAGGCGCTGCTTTTCGGGTAGCGAGGCTATCGCTTTACGCAGGCGCAGGGCGAGTTCGTCACCGTCGATGTAGGTGTCGGCCTCGATGAGGTTGACAAGGTGCGACTCCTCGTCGTCGAGCGACATATGGAGGCGTTTGCGCTCCTTGGCGAGGAATGTAATGCTCTCGTTGATAGCGATTTTGTGGAGCCAGGTAGAGAGTTTGGCATCGCCGCGGAAATTCTCGATATTGTCCCACGCCTTCATGAATGTGTTCTGCAGCAGATCGTTGGCGTCCTCATGGTTTTCGACCATGCGACGTATCTGCCAGTAGAGGGGCTGCTGGTAGAGAGCGATGACCTCGCCGAAAGCCGCGCGGCACTGTTTGGGGTCGCGTAGCCGGGCTATCAGGTCGGGATCGTCCATTTTTTTGTCGTCTGCCATGAGGGTATCGGGAAATATTTCCGCGAAAATACGTATTCTTTTCGTAAACTGTGGCGCTGAAATTGTTAAAGTGTTAAAAAACGGGAGCGCATGCCAACCGTGTATATGAATCGGAGGAGAGTGAGTGCAGAATTATTTTTGAGGAAATGTTTTCAAAATTTTTGGGGAATGGTGTAAATGCATTATATTTGTCAGACAAATAAGACCAATCAACCTGAGGGTATGCGTCGCGGAATGATGTCTGTAAAAGTGTGCCCGCAAAATACCGGAATTACACATGAAACTTAATGAACTTGGAAAAATCTGCCTTGCAGGGATGACTGCCACAGGCACGGTAGCCATGACAGGCTGCGGGGGGAAAGCTCCGGCACAGGAGGCCGAACGCCCGAACATCGTGCTCATACTTGCCGATGACCTCGGCTTCAGCGATCTCGGCTGCTACGGCGGCGAGATCAGCACTCCGAATATCGACTCGCTTGCCGCCAGGGGACTGCGCTACCGGCAGTTCTACAACACGGCGCGCAGCTGTCCGTCGCGCGCGAGTATGCTCACCGGCTTGACTCCCCACCTTGCAGGCGTGGGCCACATGGTTGCCGACCGTGGCTATAAGGGCTACCACGGCACGCTTGCCGACAATACGGTGACGCTTGCCGAGGCGCTCAAGGGTGCAGGCTATAATACGGCGATGTCGGGCAAATGGCATGTGACCAACAATACCGACACCGCGGGCGATATGTCGCAATGGCCTGTGCAGCGCGGCTTCGACCGCTACTACGGCACGCTGAGCGGACACGGCAGCTTCTGGGATCCGAAGTGCCTGTTTGACGGCAACACACCCGTACGCGCCGACGGCGACTACTACTATACCGAGGCCATTACCGACCGTGCATGCCGCTTTATCGGCGAGATGGCCGGAGAGAAAGAGCCGTTTTTCCTCTATGTGGCCTACACTGCGCCCCATTATCCGCTTCATGCGCGCCCCGAGTATATCGAGAAATACAAAGGCCGCTTTGCCGCCGGGTGGGACTCGCTGCGCGTGGCCCGCTACGAGCGCATGAAGAATCTCGGGGCAATCCCCGCCGACGCCGCGCTGCCCCCGAAGGACGAGCAGTGCTATGATTGGGCCGACGAGAAGTGGCCTGAATGGCAGCAGATGCGCATGGAGGTTTATGCCGCCATGGTCGAGCAGATGGATGCCGGGGTGGGGCAGATAGTGAATGAACTACGGCGGCGCAATCTGCTTGACAACACGATGATTGTGTTCCTGTCGGACAACGGGGCCTCCAACGAGGGGCATCTCGACAATACCGTGGAGCGCACCGGGCGCCGTTGGGGCGACAAAATGATTCCGGAGGCGACGCGCGACGGTCGACCGGTGCATTCCGGCGATATCCCCGGCATGGATCTTGGCGCCGACGACACCTACGGGAGCTACGGCCCGCAGTGGGCCCATCTGAGCTGCACGCCGTTCCGGCGCTACAAGAGCTGGATTCATGAGGGGGGCATATGCGCCCCGATGATAGTGAGCTGGGGCGACCGCATCAAGGACAAAGGCGCGTGGCGCGACGGTATGTACGGTATCACCGACTTCATGCCCACTTTTCTTGAGCTTGCCGGGGGCGAATATCCCGACTCGATACGCGGCATGCGGACGATCCCGATCGAGGGGCGCAGCTTTGTGGCCTCACTGAGTGAGAATGTGGTCGACACAACGCGTGTGATGTACTGGGAGCATGAGGGGAACAAGGCCGTGCGGCGCGGGCGATGGAAGCTTGTGGCCGAATACCCGGGGAGCTGGCGCACACTGCGCCCGTATCCTACCGGCGGGGAATGGGAACTCTACGACATGGAGGCCGACCGCACGGAGACCAATAATCTCGCCGCACAGCATCCGGAGCTGGTAGCCGAGCTTGGCGCCATGTGGGATGCCTGGGCCTCGCGCGCCCAGGTCGAGGACTGGAAGGCCATCGGTGGGGAGAACTGGTGACCGTTTGACGGCGGATTATAGCCCTGACGGGGCGCTTCGTCACGGATGCTTTGCGTGCTCCAGAGAGCGCGTAAAGCGCGAACGGTGTCCCTTGAAACCGGAAGGCCTCTGCGCACTCTGCGGGCTCTGCGTGATTTTCCTTGATGCAGTTGGAAAAATCGCACGGGTGGTAGGAGCGACGGTTTTTCAACCGTCGTCAGCGTAATGTGCTAATATTTAGATTGATGCGGTTGGAAACCGCATCTCCTACAGGCGTGGCTATGCAAATTGTGGCGGCAAGGGTGATCGTGGCGGGCTGAAGTGCCGCCCTCCCGGTCAGGGTTGATGCAATTTTTTCGTAAATTTGGGCGTTGAAATTGAAAAACCGGAGGGAGCCGGTGATTGTTTCATAGGTGAAAGATCATTGCCCGGAACGGTAAACATAATATGAACAATCGATGATGACATTCGACAACATACTTGTGGCGCTGCTGCTTACACTTATCGCCGGCATGGCTACGGCGGTGGGAGCGCTGATGGCTTTTTTTACGAAAAAGGGCAATAATCATCACCTTTCGGGGGCGCTGGGGCTCTCGGCGGGGGTGATGGTGTATGTGTCGTTTATGGAGCTTGTGCCTGATGCCGTGGAGGGTATGGCCGCCGTGACGGCCAGCGACAAGACGGCGATGCTCTATGTGTTGCTGAGCTTCTTCGGCGGTATGGCGCTTATCGCGCTGATTGACTGGCTGGTGCCGGAGGACGAGAATCCCCATGAAGTGCACCTTCAGGGTGCCGTATGTCCCGACGGGAGCCGGTTGAAGCGTACGGGCATGATGCTGGCGCTAACCATAGGCATACACAACTTTCCGGAGGGTGTGGCCACGTTTGTGTCGGGGCTTGAGGGGGCCGACATCGCGCTCCCGATCGTGGTGGCTGTGGCGATACATAATATTCCGGAGGGGATCGCCGTGAGCGTGCCGATACTACAGGCTACCGGCAACCGCCGCAAAGCCTTCTGGTACAGTACGCTGTCGGGCCTTGCCGAGCCTGTCGGGGCGCTCTTCGCGCTCCTGTTCCTCATGCCGATATGGACCCCTGTGGTCAATTCGGTATGTCTTGCCGCCGTGGCAGGTATCATGGTCTATATCGCTTTCGACGAGCTTCTGCCCAACTCCGAGGCTTACGGCCACCACCACTGGGCCATAGGTGGCGTGATCGCCGGCATGGCTATCATGGGTTTCGGCCTGCTGCTGTTCTGACCCTGTGTCGTTGACGTGACGCAACAAGCCGCGGCATCTGATGTCACTGATATTGTCGCTGTTTTTCCGTGAGATATGAGGTGATGATGTGGATAATCGGAGCGTGCTTGTCGCGGTAAAAAGCGCGTCCTAACGACTGGTATTGTTCAGGTCCGACAGCTACATCCTGAATGTTGATTCCGGCACGGGCGGCATATCTTTGGTAAAGCCTGTCGAAGAGATTCCAGCGGTATTCCTGGGGCAGTGCATCAGGATGATTTGTATTAAGTTCGTCGGTAGAACATATAAATGTGAATATGGCATCATCCCTTATGTCGAATTGCTGCAGTAGCCACGAACTCATTCTAAAGAATACGCTGTAGTGGACGAGCTGATCAACATAAGCCTTTGTAATATCAATGTCGATAATGTTGATGTAGGTGTATTCTTCAGGTATATGTAGGGTGTCTCGTTTGTATTCTTCATCACAAAAATAGAGGGCTACCAATAAATGATTGCCCTCATTATCTGAGAATGTTTGTTCGATTGACTCCATTAGCACTTGGATGATTGAGTCTCTAAGAACTTTTCGCGCATTGATTTCATGCGCTCTTTTTTTCGCTGTTGCGCTTTCTCTATGAAAGCGACTAAATCCTTGGAGGGATTCGGTATTCGAATCGTATTCGTCGTTTCCATATCGTTGTTGTTTAGCTATTGTGCGAAGGTACTACAATAATTTGATTATCACAAATTTCAGAATGATTATTTGTGAGATTGTTTGAGTTATTAACATATAATCGAGGTACTTGGTTTGGTGATGGATATATTTGCGTGTCTGGCAGAGGGGTATGCGGAGTGGCTTCTCGCGGTTTCGGGGAATGAACAGGGGAGGGCGGAGGAGCGTTATGAAGTGTACAGAAAGTATAAAATAAGAGCATATAATACATATAATTATAGATAATGCAGGAACTATGACACATACGGTTGAGATAAAGCGGGCGTATGAGGCGGCGTCGCCCGACGACGGTTTTCGGGTGTATATCGACAGGCTCTGGCCACGCGGACTGTCGCATGAAACGTTTCATTACGATTTGTGGGACAAGGATATTGCACCGTCTACCGAGCTGAGGGAATGGTTTCATTCATCGCCAGACACGCTATGGGAGGAGTTTGCCGCCAGATACCGGGCTGAGCTGAAGGCGAATCCTGCGTATGAGGCGCTGTTGCAGACTATCGCCGGGAAACCGAAGGTAACGCTGCTATACTCGTCGCACGAAGAGGTGCACAATAATGCCGTGGTGGTGGAGCGGATGCTTGCGGAGGCCGGATGGACTGTCGTGAAGTAATCCGCCACTAAGCAGCCGGACATCGCAATCAACGTGTGGGCACGCGGCAGCCGGACATCACAATAAATGGGGATTGCGGGGCCGCGCCGAGGTGTGTAACTTTGCGGCATGAAGAGCTGGAAATTCCTGTCGCGGAGCCTGCCGGGCGCCGCGCTGATATGCATTGCCGCTGTCCCCGCTGCCGGGGCCGGAATCGCGGCGCCGTCGGCACTGCCCGTGGCTGCCCCCGATCCTGTCCCTGCCGAATGGGCCGACACCACCGTGACCCTCGGCGAAGTGGGCGTCACCGCAATCAAGGCCACCACGCTGCTCGACCGCATGCCAGTGGCGTCGACCGTGGTGGGCGAGCGCGAGGTGGAGCGCCTCAATATCACGTCGCTCAAAGGGATGAGCGAGATCGCCCCCAACTTCTATATCCCCGACTACGGGTCGAGGATGACGTCGTCGGTATATATCCGCGGCATAGGCGCGCGTATCGACCAGCCTGTTGTGGGGCTGAATGTCGACAATGTGCCGTATCTCAACAAAGACAATTTCGACTTCGACCTGAGCGACGTGGAGCGTATCGAGCTTCTGCGCGGCCCGCAGTCGACCCTCTACGGCCGCAATACGATGGGCGGCCTTATAAATGTCTACACCCTGTCGCCGTTGAAGGTGCAGGGTGTGCGCGCACTCGTAGAGTACGGCAGCCACAACAGTGTGCGTGCCGGAGTGTCGTACTACGGGCGTATCAACCCGCGGCTCGGCATGGCGGTAAACGGCGCGTTCAGCCATACCGACGGCTTCTTCCGCAACGCCTTCAACGGACGCAAGTGCGACAAGGAGAACCAGGGCTCGGCACGCTGGAAGACGGTGTGGAATCCCTCGGACGCGCTCAGTGTCGAAAACACGGCATCATTCCAGATCGTGCGCCAGGGTGGCTATCCCTATGCGTCGCAGGCCATAAGCGAGGCTACCGCCGAGGCTTTCAGGCAGGACGGCATAACGGAATATCCCGTGGGTACGGTGAATTACAATGACACATGTTTCTACCGGCGTACGGCCCTCACCGATGGCCTGACCGTGCAGTGGCGTGCGGGGAATGTTACGCTGTCGAGCATCACCTCGGCGCAGTATCTCGCCGACAACATGACCCTCGACCAGGATTTCCTCCCGCTCGACTACTTCACCCTCACGCAACGGCGCCATGAATGGGCCGTCACCCAGGACTTTGTGGCCAAGGGCACTGCCGGGAATCACTACAGCTGGCTCGCGGGCCTGTTCGGCTTCCACCGCCATACGTCGATGTGGGCGCCTGTCACCTTCAAGGCCGACGGCATCCGCGGACTCATCACGTCGAACATACCTTTGCAGTCGGAGTGGCACGGCGACAGCTTTGTGCTGCACAGCGACTTCTCCAATCCCGTGGAGGGCGGCGCCATATACCATCAAGGATCGTGGCAGCAGGGACGGTGGACATTTACCCTCGGGCTGCGCCTCGATGTGGAGCATACGGCTCTTACCTACAACAGCCGGTGTGCGACCGCTCTTACCGTACACGTGCCCATGGGGCCTGCGGGCGTGCGGCCGATAAGCCGCGATGTCAATATCGACGATCACGGCCATCTGTCGGAAACATACGTGGAATTCCTGCCTAAGTTTGCGGCCACTTGGTCGTTTGGCGCGCGCGGCGAGAGCAATGTATATGCCTCCGTGTCGCGCGGCTACAAGTCGGGCGGCTTCAATACGCAGATGTTCAGCGATATACTCAAGGATCGCATGCAATCGGAAATAATTCCGGCACAGATGCAGGGTATGCTTGGCATGAAGAGCGACAGCTACACGGTAGAAGAGGTTGCCTCATACCGTCCCGAGCAGAGCTGGAACTATGAGGCCGGCACGCATCTGTCGCTTCTCGACGGAGGTCTGGCCGTGGAGGGCGCCCTGTTTTTCATCCAGTGCCGCGACCAGCAGCTTACGGTATTTCCCGAAGGGAGCGGCACCGGTCGTCGCATGACCAACGCGGGGCGCACCCGCAGTATGGGTGGCGAGCTGTCGGCACGCTGGCATACCCCCGTCGAGGGCCTGAGCGTAAGCGCTTCGTACGGCTATACCGACGCCTGCTTCAGAAGCTATCGGTCGGGCGGAGAGGATTTCCGCGGGAAGCGGATACCTTACGCTCCGCAGAATACCCTTTTTGCATCGGCTGACTACCGTATCGGCATGAACGGCAACGTGTTAAATGATGTTATATTTAACGT
This sequence comes from Bacteroidales bacterium, assembly GCA_019420545.1. Classification (GTDB taxonomy): domain Bacteria; phylum Bacteroidota; class Bacteroidia; order Bacteroidales; family Muribaculaceae; genus Muribaculum. The sequence goes on from JAHZGZ010000022.1 coordinate 32,837, forward strand.
CAGCTGCCGTGGCGTCGGAAGTATAATGTGGGATGACCAGAACACTGTGAAACAGCCCTTTTACGCCCTTATCGGCGCATCGGTGACTTTCGAGGCCCGGGAATATTCCCTCTCGCTGTGGGGAGAGAACCTGACCGGCACGCAATATGACACATTTTATTTCGTTTCTATAGAAAACTCCTTTGTGCAGCGCGGGAAACCGTGCCGCCTCGGAGCAACTTTACGGCTAAAATTCTGATAACAAGAAACATTATTATGAACTTGACAAAGACACTATTGATCGGATCGGTCGCTATGGCAGTTTTCACTTCATGCAACAGCGATAACTCGGATCCTAAATATGAGATGACAATTCCCCGCACCATGCTGGTGGCTACCGCCAACAGCGGAAGCTCGCAGGTGCAGACGATGCTTACTACAGCCAAGGCCGGTCTTGATCTGTACAACAATACCACAGCGACATTCTCGATCACCAATGTGCGTATGCCCAACGACCAGATGGTCGAGATCAGCGCCGGACCGATGAAGTATTCCATCATCAACTCACTTGGGTACCGCTTCGCGCCCCAGGCTTCCACCACATTTTCAGGTGTGAGCGATCCTGCGACCTTCGACTTTTATATGGGCGGCGTGAATCAGATCAACTCGCGTCTCAACATCGTCGACGGCGCGACTACGATACTCGGCTACAGCAATACGCTGTACCTATTCTCCTCGGCAACCATCACCGGCAACGGCTCTCCCGTCACTACAATCGCAGCCGATAAGAATGTGATCCAGCTGCTTATCCAGAACGGCGATGTTGACCGCAAGTTCAAGGCCACGCTCTTCTGGGTAAAACCGGAATTTGACAACGGCGTCAAGATTGACGAGAATACAAGTGTGGGTATTCCGGATCTTCTTCCTGAGATCGATCCGATGGCCGGCACAATGACTGTTACCGGCGGCGAGACCCCGATCACTCCCAAACTTGCCGCTGTCGGATCGTCGACCCTCGGTGAGGATATGACAGAGTTCAAGATCAGCCACCTCACCTTCTCCGTGGTAGATTTTGTCAACAATGTAGGACGCCTGGAGTTTGACTTCGACTACACCCCCAAACCTGCCGAAGGCGAGTCCGCTGTTACAACCTCCTATCATTTCAGCGCAGTATTGCGCGAGGCTCCCGAGAAAGCCTGATCTCCCTTTGAGATACGCTATAATGTAAACAATGCGCCGCACGGAAGCTCCGTGTGGCGCATTGCTGTGTATGCATCCTATGCCGTTGATTACAGTGCGGATGCGGTTGAGAAACCGCATCTCCTATAAGCAGGGCGATTACCTGACGGGCGGGGTATGGATCAGTCTTCGTCGTCGTAGATCTGGCGCGCGAGGAAGAAGCGTTTAGTGAAAAGGAAGAATAGGGCGGTGCCTGCGGCCTGCATCAGGGCGGTGGACCAGAATGCCGCTCCGTAGCCTACATATTCCACGAGCATTCCGCCGGCAAGTATACCGAGGCCCATGCCCGTATCCCAGGAGGTCAGTATCGAGGAGTTTGCGGTGCCGCGCTGGTCGTGGCGAGCCACGCGCACAAACATGGTTAGCATCGCCGGATACATATGTCCGTTGCCAAGGCCGATGAGGATGGCCGACAGGAAGTAGGCCCATGGCTGCTCCACGGCGGCAAACAGGGTGTAGCCTGCAAGCGAGAGCACTACCCCCTCGGCGCAGTTGGATGTGAGTTTGCCCTGACGCAGAGCTTTGGCTCCCTGTAGGCGTGACGCGAAAAGGCCGAACGACAGAAGCATGAAGAATATGCCCGTGCCGTTGGTGATACCGAGTTCCTCCTTGCCATATATGGCCACATAGTTGCTCATTACGCCCCAGCACATGCCGAACAGCGCGATGTTGATGGCCATTAGCCATGCCCGTGTGAGAAAGAAGCGGTCGAGACTAATTTTCGGGCGGTTGAGCACTGGATGTCGGGGCGCCATTTTGATTGTCGACACGGCATAGAATCCGATCATGGCCAGCACGAGTGCAATCCAGAAAAGGAGCTGGAAATTGTCGGTGGCCGAGTAGATGTAGATTCCGACGGTGGGAGCGAACGCCATGGCGAGGTTGTTGCTCAGACCATAGTAGCCGATACCCTCGTTGCGTCGTACCGACGGGAGCACATCCATGGCAACTGTGCTGTTGGCAACAGTCACGGCTCCGAAAGGCAGCCCGTGGAGTGTGCGCACGATTGCGAACATCAGTACGGTGCCTGCGCCGATATATCCGCCGAACAGTATGAAAAAGAAGAAGAAGCATGTCACGAGCACCTTCTTGCGGTTGAAAGTATCGACGATGAATCCGCTGAACGGTCGCACGAGCAGCGCTGCGAGTACGTAACCCGACAATACGATGCCTATGAGGTCTTTATCTGCATTGAACTGCGCGTCGAGGTATATTGGCAGCAGGGGGGTGAGTATATAAAACGAGAAAAACAGCAGGAAGTTGCCGGCCATTGCGCGCAAGTAATTGGCATTCCACAACTTGGCATCCTGTTCTTTGTCAGTATAATTTTCCATCTCTATATATGATAAATTCCATCACTCTCTATATAATAATGTATGAGGTGGAGAGGCATTGCTGTCGCAACAGTGGTGCAAAGTTACTAAGCCTCTCCTTTTGTGCCAAAAAATCGGCGCCTGACCTTGGATAGACAATGTAATTATGGCGAATTACGCCCATCAATGTAACATAATTGTAATTGACTAAGTATTAACGTTATGCCTTAATTAATGTGAAAATGGTGGAAAACTGACCAATAATTCTGATATATTCGTTATTTTGCGCACAAATCGACGGTTTGTGCATAAAAAAGTTTTAGTAATTCGATGAAAATTGCTTACTTTGCACTGCAAAATCGCAAATCATTAATAATTAAAATTTATAACTATGTCTGAAATTGCATCTCGAGTAAAGGCTATCATCGCCGACAAGCTCAATGTTGATGAAACCGAAGTAACCGAAAACGCAGAGTTCACCAAGGACCTCGGCGCAGACAGCCTCGACACCGTAGAGCTCATCATGGAGTTTGAGAAGGAATTTGGCATTTCTATTCCCGATGACAAGGCCGAAGGCATCACTACCGTTAAGGATGCTATCGACTTCATCGAAGAGGCCAAGAAGTAATTCCGGCTTCAGCGCCCAACAAAACAGACTACAAATCCAACCTCACTAATGGAATTAAAGAGAGTTGTCGTAACAGGACTCGGAACCCTCAATCCGCTGGGCAACGACGTGGAGACCACGTGGAAAAATGCCCTCGACGGAGTAAGCGGCGCCGGGCCTATTACACATTTTGACGCCTCTAAGTTCAAGACACAGTTTGCCTGCGAGGTCAAGGGCTTCAATGCCAACGATCATTTCGACCGCAAGAAAGCCCGCCAGCTCGATCTGTACGCACAGTATGCGCTTGTCGCCGCCAAGCAGGCAATCGAAGACGCGGCCCTCGAATATGAGGGGCTCGACAAGAACCGCGTCGGTGTAATCGTCGCTGCCGGCATCGGTGGCCTGCACACCTTCGAGGAGGAGGCAGGCTACTATGCTCTCCACGGCGAGGAACTTGGGCCCAAATACAATCCTTTCTTCATCCCCAAGATGATTGCCGACATCGCAAGCGGCCATATCTCGATGGAGTATGGTTACCACGGTCCCAATTATGGCGTGGTATCAGCATGCGCTACCTCGACCAACGCAATCATCGACGCGTACAACCTTATCCGTCTCGGTAAGGCTGACGCCATAGTCACCGGCGGTGCTGAAGCTGCTATCTATCCTGCCGGAATCGGCGGCTTCAACTCCATGCACGCCATTTCTACGCGCAACGACAGCCCCGCTACCGCTTCGCGTCCGTTCAGCGCCTCGCGCGACGGATTCGTAATGGGCGAGGGTGCGGCCGTACTCATCCTCGAAGAGCTTGAGCATGCCAAGGCCCGCGGCGCGAAGATCTACGCCGAGGTTGTCGGCGGTGGCATGTCGGCCGACGCTTACCATCTGACAGCCACCCATCCTGAGGGATTGGGCGCAAAGCTGGTGATGGAAAACGCGCTTGATGACGCCGAGATGAAGCCCGAGGATATTGACTATATCAACGTGCACGGCACGTCGACTCCCGTTGGCGACAAGTCGGAGGTGAAGGCTATCAAAGAGGTGTTTGGCGACCACGCCTACAAGCTCAACATCAGCTCCACCAAGTCGATGACCGGCCACCTTCTCGGTGCTACCGGAGCGCTGGAGGCCCTGTTCTGCATCAAGGCCGTACAGGACGATATCGTACCTCCCACCATCAACCATGCCGACGACGATCTCGACGAAGATATCGACTATAATCTTAACTTCACCTTCAACAAGGCCCAGAAGCGTACCGTCAACGCCGCTCTGTCGAACACATTCGGTTTCGGCGGCCACAACGCTTCGGTCATCGTGAAGAAGTACGCCGAGTAAACCGCATGCTCTTGCGCGGTGGATGCAGATCCCGCGCATCATGCCTACATAATTCTGACACAGGGACGAGGCCCCATGGCTTCGTCCCTGTTGCGTATATATTGCCCGGCGGCTTTTCGGGGGCTATGAATGTGCCGTTGCTCGATGCGATTGCGCTTGTCGGGGAAGTTTTGTAAATTTGCTCAAAAGTCAAGATTCGAGATTATGAAACCGCGTGACAAGGTGGCGTCATTGCCTCATACATATAATATAATAGTGGCGGCGGGGAGCGGGTCGCGGTTCGGCGGGGAGCTGCCGAAGCAGTTCTGCATGCTCGCGGGGCGGCCTGTGCTGTTCCATACTATTGATGCGTTCCGCAAGGCGTTGCCCGACGGTGAGATTGTGGTTGTGCTGAGCGAGGCGCATGTGGAGTT
>JAHZGZ010000022.1:37753-38067 GCA_019420545.1 Bacteroidales bacterium
GTGGTGCGAGCCGGTGGGAATCGGTGCGCAACGCCGTTATGTCGCTCGATATTACCGGGCCGGGCGATGTAATTACCGTGCACGACGGTGCGCGCCCGCTCGTGGAGGAGCGCGTCATACGCGAGACTGTTCTCGCTGCGGCAGCCGACGGGGTTGACGGCGCCATACCTGTGGTGCCCGTTACCGATTCAGTGAGGATAGTCTCGACCGACGGTACATCGCGCCCGGTTGCCAGACAGAGCCTCCGCGCCGTGCAGACTCCGCAGGCATTTCGCGCCGGATTGCTGCGGGAGGCTTACGAGATGCCGTTCTCC
>JAHZGZ010000022.1:38077-45955 GCA_019420545.1 Bacteroidales bacterium
ACCTGACTTTACCGACGACGCATCGGTAATGAGCGCTTTCGGACACGGAAATATCGTGCTTACCGCCGGTTCATCCGAGAATATCAAGATAACACATCCGTCGGATCTCGCGCTTGCCGGCTATATTCTTGCTTCCCGTGGGGAGCGGGAGCCGGTGACTGTGTGACAATGTATATCTTCTGAGAGAATGGACAGACTGCGCAACAGCAATGTGATGTATCTGCGGGGTATCGGCCCGAAGCGTGCCGAACTGCTCGACAAGCAGCTCGGCATACGCAGCTACCGCGATCTGCTGTATCATTTTCCCATGAGGTATGTCGACCGCTCGTCGATATACCGTATCGCCGATTTCGACGGCGATATGCCGATGGTGCAGGTGCAGGGCCGTTTTATCACTATGACCGAGCAGGGGGAGGGGGCTAAGCGCAGACTTGTAGGCCTGTTCTCCGACGGATCTCAGATGATGGAGGTGGTATGGTTCCGACGCATCAAGCAGATAAAGGAGGTGTATCATGTCAACACGGAGTATATACTGTTTGGCAAACCGGAGGTGTTCAACAACCGCTGGTCAATGGTGCATCCCGAAATCGATACTCCACAGGCACTGACGGCGGCGCAGGGGCTGCGCGGTGTGTACCCGCTTACCGAGAAGCTGTCGGCCCAGGGTGTAGGCACGCGCCAGATATTCGGATGGGTACAGAGTGTGCTTGCAGCCACTCCGGTGATCCACGAGACTCTGCCGCATACGGTAATCGCACGTCTGGGGCTCGCAGGCCTCAGGGAGGCGTTGGTGGATATACACAATCCCGCGTCGAATGAAAGGCTACAGGCCGCGCGCCTCAGACTGAAGTTTGAGGAGCTGTTCTATCTGCAGCTCGACATACTGCGTTACAGCCGAAAGCGTAATGCTGCCATCGGAGGCTTCCGCTTCAACCGTGTGGGGGACTATTTCAACCGTTTTTATTTCGAACAGTTGCCTTTTCCGCTTACCGGAGCACAGAAGCGCGTGATAAAAGAGATACGCGCCGACATGGGGAGCGGACGGCAGATGAACCGTCTGCTTCAAGGCGACGTAGGGAGCGGCAAGACTCTGGTGGCCCTGCTCACGATGCTCATCGCACTCGACAACGGCTACCAGGCATGCCTTATGGCTCCTACTGAGATACTTGCAACCCAGCACTACGAGACTGTGCGCGAGCTTGTGGCGCCCTTGGGGATAAATGTGCGGCTGCTCACCGGCTCCACGCGCAAGAAAGAACGCAATATTACCCATGCGCAGCTGCTTGACGGCAGCCTGCACATACTTATCGGTACTCATGCCGTGATCGAGGACAATGTACAGTTCCGTAATCTCGGCTTTGTTGTGATTGACGAGCAGCATCGTTTTGGTGTGGCCCAACGGGCGCGGTTGTGGCATAAAAATTCCGTGGCTCCACATGTGCTGGTGATGACGGCGACGCCGATTCCGCGCACGCTCGCCATGACGGTATACGGTGATCTCAGTGTTTCGGTAATCGATGAACTGCCTCCGGGACGCAAGCCTGTCACCACGCTGTTGCGCTATGACGACGGGCGTGAACAGGTGTACCGCTCGGTAGGCCGCGAGCTTGCCGCGGGACGGCAGGTGTATGTGGTGTATCCGCTGATTCAGGAAAACGAGAAACTTGATTTGCAATGCCTTGAGGAGGGGTATGAGCGTATCTGCGAGACTTTTCCGAGTTATAAGGTTAGCTTTGTGCACGGGCGCATGAAGCCTGCGGCAAAGGATTATCAGATGCAGCAGTTTGCCTCGGGCAAGTCGCGTATACTGGTGGCCACCACAGTGATCGAGGTAGGAGTGAACGTGCCTAACGCGTCGGTGATGATCATAGAGAATGCCGAGCGATTCGGTCTGTCGCAGTTGCATCAGTTGCGCGGCAGGGTGGGGCGCGGGGCTGCACAGAGCTTCTGCATACTTATGTCGAAACGAAAGATAGCCGGTGACACACGCAAGCGGCTTGAGGTAATGACCTCGACTACCGACGGATTTGTAATCGCCGAGGCCGACATGAAGATGCGCGGCCCCGGCGACATTGAGGGAACAATGCAGAGCGGCATTGCCTTTGACCTGAAGATCGCCGACCTTGCGCGCGACGGACAGATCGTGGAGCTTGCCCGACGGGAGGCCGAGGCTCTGCTTGACGCGGATCCGACATTGTCGCTCCCCGAAAATGCCGTGGCTTCTCGTGAACTCGCGCAGCAGACTTCGCGTGCGGTAGACTGGTCGCGCATAAGTTGAGAGTAAACATACTCTGAATAAAAGTTTTTTAACGGTCGGTTAAACTTGTGCAACACATTACCTTGCAAGTTGGTTTAAAATGTGTTGTAAAACATATTTTTGTAATATGTTGATTATCAGTATTTAATGGCTGTATTTATGGAGCGGTTGCGGTTTTTCACACTTTTTAGTCCGCAGTTTTAGACCTAACCGAGCAAAAAGTGTTATATTTGGGAAACGGACGACAGAAATGTTAAAAAGCCAAATCTAATGGAGCAGACCTTAGTAATACTCAAACCAGCGGCAATACACCGCCACATAATGGGCGAGGTTATCTCGCGATTCGAAAAGAAAGGACTCTACATCACCGGTATGAAGATGATGCAGCTTGACGAGAATATTTTGCGCGAGCATTATGCGCACCTTGTCGAGAAGCCATTCTTTCCCTCTCTTCTGGAATCAATGATGGCCACCCCCGTAGTTGTAATGTGTGTTGAGGGTAAAGATGCCGTAGAGGTAGTGAGACTGATGGTCGGTGCCACCAACGGACGTAAAGCGTTGCCGGGTACAATCCGCGGCGATTTCTCCATGAGCGGCCAGGAAAATATAGTCCACGCTTCCGATAGTGTGGAGAATGCGAAGATAGAATTGGCCCGTTTCTTCAAAGCGGAAGAAATATTAGCCTACAAGCCGTCGGATCTGCGATTCTATTATGCTCCTGACGAATCGAAGTAACGACCAGAAAAACAAAAGAAAATGCAGTTTAATATAGTAAAAATATCAGCCTCACTACTTTTAGGATTAGCAGCAATATTACCGGCAACGGCGCAGGACTTGCGTCGCCCGGCCGAGCATAACGCCAACCACGAGGATCTCCTCGCCATGCAGAAGACCATCTCTTCGGAGATCAAGCTCAAGGAGACCCTCGACTATATGGACGGCATCTTCAAGGAGGAGGAAGCCCCTGAAAACGACCTTTACGAGACTTACAAGAACGACCGTACGGTAAATCCGTTCCGCAACAGCGATGTTCCGGAGACGGCTACCATTGACGTTAGCGAGTTCTGTATGCCTACAATGGGTTATGTGACGTCGCCTTACGGCTACCGTCCGCGCTTCCGCCGCATGCACAAGGGAATCGACCTGAAGGTACAGATCGGTGATACTATCCGTGCGGCTTTCTCGGGCTATGTGCGTCTTACCAATTTTGAACGCCGGGGCTATGGCAATTATGTCATCCTCAGTCATAACGATGGCTTTGAGACCATCTACGGCCACCTGTCGAAATTTCTTGTGAAATCGGGTCAGTATGTGAAAGCCGGTACCCCCATCGCTCTCGGCGGCAACACCGGCCGTTCGACCGGTCCGCACCTCCATTTCGAGACGCGCTTCATGGGTTATGCGATCAATCCAGCCGCGATCTTCGACTTTGAAAACAAGACAACACATACCGATACATACACCTTCAATAAGTCTACATTCAAGAATGCACGCGACTATTCTCCCAAGAGCCGCAGATCAAAGTCGCTTGCATCGGCAAAGAGCGGCAAATCGGCCGGAGGTACGTATCGCGTAAAGAAAGGTGACAATCTTGGCAAGATTGCGCGAGCACATGGCACTACCGTGGCAGCGATCAAGAAAGCCAATGGCCTGAAGAGCGACAATATCTCAATTGGCCAACGGTTGAAATTGTAAAATTAACTGCATAATTGACGCAGAGACGCGGCGCTGCCGCGTTGCACCTTGGTTGCTCGCATATGGCAATCATAAATGCAACGCGATGGCGTCGCGTTGCATCGGGATTATCTGAAACGAAAAATATTAAAGAGATATGAAACGATTATTGTCAGCAACAGCTATTGCTGTATGTGCAGCCGGAGCCTGGGCCGGAAATCCGGATCCGGTAGTGGCCAATCCTATCAATCTGAATTATCAGTTCGGACCGAAGGAGGATAATACACCTCCACGGCGCGAGGCGGCCGATCCTGTGATAGAACTGTGGGGTGATGACTATTATCTGTTTGCCTCGAAGTCGAGCGGTTACTGGCGCTCGTCGGATCTTGCCGACTGGGAATATATACCGGCCCCTTCAATAGCTACGATCAACGAGTATGCACCTACGGTATGTGCCATTGACAGCGAGTATTATTATATGGCGTCGGATGTAAACCGCATATTCAAGACCACCACTCCGGCCGACGGCAACTCCTGGAAGGAGATAAAGTGCAACTTCCTTATCAAGCAACATGATCCCTGTATCTGGCAGGATGATGACGGGCGTGTATATCTCTACTGGGGATGTCACGACAAGGAACCGATCATGGGTGTCGAGGTCGACGTGGCCAATGGTTTTGCACCGAAGGGAGAGCCTGTGGCTCTTATAGAGCATAATATCGACAAGTATGGCTGGGAAGTTCCAGGAGACAATAATGAAGAGACATTCCACAACGGGTGGAACGAAGGTCCCGCCATGCTGAAGCAGAACGGCAAGTATTATCTCCAGTATGCGGCTTCGGGCACACAGTTCCGTATCTACGGCGACGGAGTGTATGTAGGCGATTCCCCTCTGGGACCGTTCAAGGCAATGGAGAGCAACCCGTTCTCATTCAAGCCGGGCGGCTTTATCGCAGGCGCGGGCCACGGGCATACTTTCCGCGACCGTTACGGCAATATCTGGCATGTGGCTACGATGAAAATATCGGAACGCCACTGGTTTGAACGCCGTCTCGGTCTGTTCCCCGTAGTACTGGATGAGAAGACACAGACCATGCGTGCGATTACGGAGTGGACCGATTATCCTTTTGTAATACCGCAGCGTAAGTTTGACGCCTCCGGAAAGTCGCTCTCGTCGGGCTATAAGCAGCTTGCCGCCGGCGCCAAAGCAAAGGCTTCGTCGTCGGCTTCGGGGCATGAGGCGGCTTTGGCTTCCGACGATATAGTGGAGACATGGTGGGCCGCTTCGACCGGCAACAAAGGTGAATGGCTTGAGATTGATCTTGGAAAGGTATGTACCATCAATGCCTTGCAGCCTAATTTTGCCGACGAGGAGATGCCTGTATACCGCCCATATGATTTTCCGGTAGTATACCGGTATGCGGTAGAGGCGTCGAAAGACGGCAAAAAGTGGGAAGTGATAGCTGACCGCCGTGACAACAACCGCGATATGCCTCACGAGCTGATCGTCCTTGACAAGCCGGTGAAGGCCCGCTATGTGCGTGTGGTCAACGACAAGGATATCGAGGGACAGTTCTCGATGTTTGACCTGCGTGTGTTCGGCAGCGACGGAAAGAAGGCTCTTGACAAGAAAGCCCGCTACAGTGTTGAGCGCGATGATTCCGATCCACGCCATATAACTGTCAGCTGGGACGCCGTACCGGGAGCCGCACGTTATATAGTGCGCTGGGGCATCGCCGGCAGCGGTGTGCTGAACAATTCGGCTGAAGTACCGTCGGGCACATCTCTTGACGCGCGCTGGTACAACCGTGATTCCGATTATGACTTCGAGGTGACGGCATACTAACATGCCCTAAACAAACTCTAATTCTCTGCAATTTACAATACGCCTGTACAGTCGTTTTTTTCATGACCATGTACAGGCGTATTGCTTTTGATGCATAATTAAGTCACAAGAATTAATACTTATTATATGCGCCAATTTTGACCGGGGTGGATGATGGAGCGTGGAAATTTATTAACTTTGCAGTCAGAAAACTACAAACTAAAGAATACTGACATTATGGCAAAGAAAGCACTTCTTATGATACTTGACGGATGGGGCATAGGCAACCATTCGAAAGGTGATGTGATTTTTAACACGCCGACTCCCTATTGGGATTATCTGATGAGCACATATCCCCACTCGCAGCTCCAGGCTTCGGGTGAAAATGTAGGTCTGCCCGACGGACAGATGGGTAACTCGGAGGTCGGCCATCTCAATATCGGCGCCGGACGCGTTGTATATCAGGATCTCGTGAAGATCAACAAGGCCTGTCAGGACGGTTCAATCCTAAAGAATCCGGAAATCGTAAATGCATTCAGCTATGCCCGCGACAACGGTAAGGCTATTCATTTCATGGGGCTTACCTCTAACGGCGGCGTACACTCCTCGCTTGACCATCTTTTCGCACTCTGCGATATCGCCAAAGAATATGGTCTTGAGAAGGTGTATATCCACTGCTTCATGGACGGCCGTGATACCGATCCGCGCAGCGGCAAGGGCTTTATCGAAGAGCTTGAGGCCCACTGTGCAAAATCGGCCGGCAAGATCGCCTCGATTATCGGACGTTACTATGCCATGGACCGCGACAAGCGCTGGGAGCGTGTGAAGGAGGCATACGATCTGCTTGTAAACGGAGTAGGCAAAAAGAGCTCCGACATGGTTCAGGCTATGCAGGAGTCATATGACGCCGACGTAACCGACGAGTTCGTCAAGCCGATCGTAAACGACACTGTAGACGGCACAATCAAGGATGGCGACACCGTGATCTTCTTCAACTACCGCAACGACCGCGCCAAAGAGCTCACCACGGTGCTCACGCAGCATGATATGCCCGAGGCCGGGATGCATACCATCCCCAATCTGCAGTATTTCTGCATGACTCCCTATGACGCTTCGTTTACAGGCGTGCATATCCTTTTCGACAAGGAAAATGTAACCAATACTCTCGGCGAGTATCTGTCGTCGCTCGACAAGAAGCAGCTTCATATTGCCGAAACCGAGAAGTATGCCCACGTGACATTCTTCTTCAACGGCGGTCGTGAGGCTCCCTACGAAGGCGAGGAGCGCATCCTGGTGGCATCGCCCAAGGTGGCTACTTACGACCTCAAGCCCGAGATGAGCGCCTATGAGGTAAAAGACAAGCTTGTGGAGGCTATCAAGAGCCAGGAGTATGATTTCATTGTTGTAAATTATGCCAACGGCGACATGGTAGGCCATACCGGTGTATATGAGGCTATCGAGAAGGCTGTAAAGGCTGTCGATGCATGCGTGAAAGATACTGTGGAGGCTGCCAAGGCTGCCGATTACGAGGTGATCATCATCGCCGACCATGGTAATGCCGACAATGCGATCAATGCCGACGGCACTCCCAATACCGCGCATTCGCTCAATCCGGTACCTTGTATCTATGTTACCGAACGTAAGGATGCCAAGGTCGAGGATGGACGTCTTGCCGACGTGGCTCCCACAATCCTGAAGATAATGGGTATCGCGCAACCGTCTGAGATGACAGGTCACGCTCTTATTGACTGACCCATTCTTATATAGATAACGTTCTCTGTCGGAATAATCCGGCAGTAACCTGGGATACATCCTCCCGTGCGGACTCTTTATGAGACTGCGCGGGAGGATTTTTGTTACACAGGCCGCTATATTGAAAAACTGTTTAAAACGTGTATGATATAAATTTGAACAGTTTCCGAGAGTTTGGCATAATAAGATAATGTGAGTGCAAATTCTATCATTTTGCCTGAGTTTACCCGCGTTTACGGGCGTTAATGTGAAACTTTTGTTAAAAATATGGCAAAATGTCCGTGGAAATTTTGTGGGAAACTTCTTAATGCTTACCTTTGCAATGTGTTTTTCATGGTATTAGATTTAAGGTTAACAAAGATTGGTTGTC
>JAHZGZ010000220.1 GCA_019420545.1 Bacteroidales bacterium
CCCCCAATGCCGAAAACAATTCGCAATGGGCATGCTGCAACTTCTCTACCGAGACACGTCCCGACTATGAGCAGATCCTGATGGGTATATCCAAGACTGAGATCGGCGACAACGATGCCATAATCCGTTGGCGTGTAGATCCTGCCAATCCCGTCGACAGTTTCTCGGTGGTCCCCGCCATGTCGACTGAGATTCCTTCGATAAGCCGATATGTCACATCGCAGGAGCAGCAGGCAGGCGAGATCCATGTTACCGGCCTTACACCTTCGACCCTTTACACTGTAAATGTCTACGACACCTCGAAGCCCCGCAAGTACGACAAGCCTTACAATGCAGTATCTCTCCGTACCACAGGCCCGGCACCGGCTACTGTCGAGGTTGAGGCTACCGACGACCTTTCGGCAATGCTTATCGCTGCAAACGATGATCCCGAGACTCCGGAGGGCACCGTATACGACCTTCTTGCCGGCACTACCTATACGATTACGCCGTTTGCAATAAAGAAAGGCTTCGTGCTGCACGGTCCGGAGACAGGCGACCGTCCGGTAATTGTGCTCAACGGTACATGGAACGTGGCTTCGGGAGCAAATATCGCTACTTTCGGTTTCGAGAATGTAGAGCTCCGCAACCAGGCCGACAATCAGTACTTCTTCAACTCAGGAAATCCCTACGAAATGGAGACTGCATCGTTTACCAATTGTGTATTCCGTCAGATACGTCGTGGATTCTGGCGCCATCAGGCGGCTTCGACCAAGCATATCCAGAATATCGAGATCGACAACTGCTGGTTCGACCAGTGCGGATGGCAGACCGGCACCTACGGCACATTCAATTTCGGATCGGGCACAAAGGGTGTGATCGGCACCTATGACCAGGTCGATAATCTGACTATACGCAACACCACATTCTCACGTGGGGGATACAAGGTGGATACCCGTTTCGGCTGGGGGAATCTTATCGCACACACTCAGTCGTCGCACCCTATCAACCTGATTGTGGAGAATGTCACATTCTACGACTTCTGTATCAACAACCGCCTTATCGACATATCCAACACCGAGCGTTCTACCGTTACAGTGCGTAATACGGTGATCGCTTCCGATATGGGCGAACTGCTGCAGCTCGGCTCCGGCACACGCACCACTTACTCCAACAACTACGCCACTACCGACTATCGTCTCGGCGGTGCCCAGATACGTGCCACAAGCACCGGATCCGCCGCTGCCGACCTGTTTGTTGACCCAGACAACGGCGATTTGACCATCAAGGATCATTCTTCGGTGATCTTCCTCAACGAAGCCGGCGACCCGCGCTGGCTCCAGGATTAACGTGCGCATCCATTCCATATTTACGGCGCCGGGGCAGTCAGCGACTGCTCCGGCGCTGTCGTTATGAAATGATGCTGTCGGGGAATCGATATTTCTGTGCCGCTCTATGGCAAAAATCCATTATATGGGTTAAAAATCGGTGAAAATGGAAAATAATGTCTATCTTTACAGTTCATTTTTATAAATTTTGTAAAGAACTCCTTGCAATGCGAAAATTTTTACTTTCTGCTGTCTTATTGTCGGTATGTGCCGGTTTCTCAGGTATTCCCGACATGATGGCGGCTCTTGAGCCAACTCTTTACGGCAACCTTATATATACCCGTTCGTGGGGTGACGAGGATGCCACTCTGGCCGGCATTTATCGCTTTAAAGCCGGCGCGACTCCGGATGTGACGCTTGAATATCACCCCGGTGCTACCAATATCTATGCCAACGGAGGTGCCGTGTATGTCGACGGAAAGTACTACGTGCTTACACATGTGCCCAACACCGGCAAAGTGCAGAAGAATACCCTCTACACTTACGACGCCGACTCGTGGACCCTCATCTCTGAGAAGGAGATACCGCTGGCTACCTCGGCCACCGATCTCACCTGGTGTCCGGTCGACGGAAAGGTATATGGCGTGTTCAGCAATTCCACGGCATCGGGATATGTGTTCGGTACGCTTGATCTCGACAACGGCAGCGTGGACGAAATCAAGGCGATTGACCTGATGTCCGGCAACCGTCCTGTGTCATTCCTTGTCGTGGCCGCCAACCCCGACGGTGATATCTACAGTATAACTTCGCAGGGCGATCTCTATCGCTTCGACCGCACTACAGGCGCCTACTCGCTTGTCGGCCCGACAGGATTTGTACCCGCGCTCTGGAACCAGTCGGGTTGCTTCGATTTCACGACCAAGGAACTTTACTGGGCGGCATGCAACGCCGATATGTCGGCGCTGTTCAAGGTAGATACCGCTACTGGCACTGCATCGCGTGTAGCGACATTCGCCGACGATGAGGAATTCGTGGGTCTTTATTCACTCAGCTCAGTGGCCGATCTGAAAGGCCCGCAGGAAGTGGGCGCCCTTTCTGTGAATCTCGACGGTAACGCACTGAGCGGAAACATCACATTTACCATGCCAACAGCCACTATATCCGGCGATGCGCTTTCCGGTACTCTCGACTATGTGGTCGAAGAGGGCGGAACTAAGCTTTTGTCGGGCACTGCCGCGCCCGGCGCCTCGGTAAGCCGCGATATCACCTTTACCGAGGGTGCCCATACACTCGTGGTCTATGCCTCTTCTTCCGAAGGGCGTGGTGCCACATCGCGTATTGCCGTCTATGCCGGCGATGACACTCCTGTGGCTCCCGCCAGAGTTACAGCTGTGAAGAAAGAGGGTGGTGCTGTGGAGATTGCATGGAGCGCCGTTACTGCGGGTACCAATAAGGGTTACGTCGATCCCGCAGCGATCACCTATACCATAACACGCATGCCCGACGCCCGTGTCGTCGCCTCAGGCATTGCCGCCACATCATGTACCGACACGTCGCTCCCGTCGCTGCTCGGCGACTATACCTACCAGGTAGTGGCGTCGTATGCCGGCAAGCATGGCAAGCCGGGCGTCTCCGGATCGATTACTCTCGGCACGGCATTCTCCGCTCCGGTAGATTTTGATTTTACCGATGAGGCCCGTTTCAAGTTCTTTACCGTGATCAATGCCAATGCCGACGACAAGACCTGGGAATGGAGCATCAACGGCGCACGATGCATGTATCATCGAACCAACGATACCGACGACTGGCTTGTGGCGCCCGGCATCAGCATGAAAGCCGGATACCGTTATACTATAGGTATAGTAGGCCGCTCAAGCAACAGCAGATATCCCGAGAGATTCGAGGTCAAGGCCGGTACCACGCCCGAAGTCGCCGCGCTGACGATGAATGTAATGGACCCCACCACGTTCACTACCGGAGCCAAGGAGGAATTTTCTGCCGTATTCACCCCTGATACCGACGGCATATACCATATCGGTATCCACGGCATCAGTGAAAAGTACATGGGCGGTATATATATGTACAACCTTTCTGTCTCGGAGCCGGTGGCTGCCGGTGCACCTGTCGCTCCGGCCGACCTTACGGCCGAGGCTGCCGCAAATGGTGTGCTTGAGGCTACCGTCAGCGTAATGGCACCGGCCAAAGCTGTCGACGGTTCCGATCTCGCCTCGCTTGTGAAGGCTGAGGTTGTCAATGTCACTACCGGCAAACCGGTAGCCGTTGTCGACAATCCGGAGCCGGGCAAGCAAATGTCGGTCACCGACCACGCTCCTGTCAATGGCGTCAATGAATACTCGGTGGTATTCCACTCTGCTGCCGGAAAGGGCTATGCGGCCACTGTCAGTGTGTATGTGGGTGAGGATACGCCTATGCCTGTTACCGATATAGTACTGCGCCAGGTAGGCGATAATGCGGTGCTTTCATGGAAAGCCCCCTCGGCAGGTGTCAACGGCGGATATGTAAATCCGGCTCATCTCACTTACCGCGTGGCCGTTTCGTCGACTTCGGCTACTGTGGCCGACGGACTTACAGAATGCACATTTACCGACTCCTCGCAGCCTGTCGACGTGCAGAGTGTGCTACAGTATACGGT
>JAHZGZ010000221.1:0-4452 GCA_019420545.1 Bacteroidales bacterium
GCTCGAGAGCACCCTCAAGGGCATCAACAATCAGATCGCTCAGCTCAAGACAGATATCGACGCCAACGAAGAGGCTTACAAGGATCAGCAGGCTGCTGGAAAGGCTGCTCTCAATCATGTAGCGGGTTATATGGCCGATATGACCATGCAGGATTCCGGCAACTTCGCCCAGCAGTGGATCGATCAGCTCGCTGCTCTTATCGACGGAGAGCTTGCCACTGCAGACGAGGCCGTAGAGACATCCCACGACAACGCTACCGCCAAGGCTAACAAGTCGAAGAACGAGCAGGCTTACGAGGATGTAAAGGCCAAGGCCGATGAAATCTGGAACAGCTTCAACTCTGAGGATGGCTTCAAGAAGGCTGTAACTGACTACAATAACGGACAGATCAAGACACTTCAGACCTCGGTCAACGATATCGACGACGCTTACAAGGGTGCTGTAAAGAGCTTCAATGGCTATGACAGCATGGACAACGAGGGTTATATCAAACATCTCAAGGATATGGATCCCAGTCCTATCATCACCCATGAGGAGGTGTACAAATACTCTACCGTTATTCGTGATCTCAAGACTGAGCTTTCCACAGCTCTTTCGGAAGCCAATACCAAGCTTCACGCCCTGTCGGATGAGGAGATTGCTGCTCTCAAGAAAAAGATAACCGATGCTACTGGCGAAATCAACGCCATGGTTACGAAGATGGTTTCTGATTACGATAAGGGTGGCAAGGCATATTATGCACAGTATGAGCCTCAGGTCAAGAAACTTCTTGATGACGCCAATGCCGCTATCCTTGCCGCCGGTCTTGAACAGGCCGATGCCGACGGTATCCTTGAAACCGCCAAGGGCTTCTATGACAAGGCTAAAGCTGCTTATGACGCTGAGGAAAACAAGGCCGCTGATGCAAAGACCGCAGGTATCGGTTACCTCATGGACGGTATCGCCGACGATCTCGACAAGGTTGAACCCAATATCGACCTTCAGGATGGTGCTACTGATTACTTGACTGACAAGTATGAGGCTGCAACAACTGAGTTCGCTGCTAAAAAAGTCCGTCTTGATGCTTGCAAGGTTAAGCCTGAGGCCCAGACTACAGCATTCAACGACGCAGTCAACGATGCTGCCGATCTTAATAAGGCCGTTACTGAACCCGCAGAAGGAACCGACGTACTTGCCGGCCTGAAGGCAAATCTCGATCAACTTGATGCTGACCTTGCTGCTGCTGAGGCTGCTGTGAAGGCTGTTGAGGATTACAACCAGGCTCAGGCCGATAATCAGGCTGCATATGACGGCTATAAGGCAACTGAAATTGCCGCTCTCGACACCAAGCTCAATGCCCTCAAGGATGCTGTAAAGGCATTCGGTACTACCGGTACTGCCGTTACCGATGCTGCTGATGCTGTCGAGGCTGTCAAGACAGCTGTTGAAACCGGTTATACGGAAGGAACTCTGGTTGCCGATGCCGAGACTATCAAGACTAAGGTCGCTGCTGCCGAGAAAGCTATTTCCGACGGTTACGACGAAGCTCTCAAAGCAGAAATCGCACATCTCGAAACCCTTATCTCGACTGCCAGAGTTGAATATAACAACGCCTTTGCCGCCGACGAATATAAGGAGGAGATCAATCTCAGTGACACCAAGGATGCTCTTGACGCTGCTATCGAGGCTGTCGAGGCTCTCAAGAACGATGCCGAGGCTACCGGCGAAGAGAAGGCCGCCAAGGCTGTCGAGCTCGAGAAGCAGCTCTCAAAGATTATCTACGATCTCGAGAAGAGCCACAAGGATGCCGCAGAAACAACCTACGGCAAATATATCGCCGAACTTACTAAGGTTGTCGACAATGATGTGGAAGGTGAAGACAGAGGTATTCAGCAGCAGCTCGACGATGTTTCGGCTATCCTTGCCGATTACGAGGCCGAGGCTACCGGAGGAAATATCCCGGCTGATCTTGCCAAAGAATATTCCGGTCTCAAGGCAGAACTTGAAGACCTCAAGAATGAACTTGCTGATCTCAAAGCCGGATATAGTGATCCGGAGAAGGAGGCTGAACTCCTCGGTCAGATCCAGAAGTACAGAAATGCACTGATTGATCTTCAGGAGAAACTTGATGCTCTGACTCCGAGGGTTGAGGCCAACAAGACAGATGTTCAGGAGAAGGCTGTAAGCAACAGTCGCTATGCCGAACTCAAGGCCGAGTACGATGGTATCAACCGCGATCTCGCCGACCTCAAGACTATGCTTGGCGAGTACAAGCTTACCAACGACTTCAAGGCTCAGGTAACTGATATTGAATCCAAACTCGCCAAGACCCTCGTGGCTCTTGATGCTGCCAAGGAAGCCTTCTCGCTTACCGCAGATTCCGAACTCGAACCCGAAGCTACTCAGGCTGCCGACGCTATCAAGGGTGCTACTCTCAATGCCAAGAAGGTGTATGCCGAGAACCTTCAGGTGGAGGCCAACGCTGAGCTTACCAAGGTCAACGAGGCACTCAAGAATCCTAATATCGTTGGTCTTGAGGCACTCCTTGGTGAACTTGACGATCTCCGCGATGAGTCCGATAAGCTTGACTCTGACATCGAGCACTTCATCGCCGATATCAGCAAGTACGACGACCTCCTCGGCCAGATCGACGGCTATATCCAGGCCTCTCAGGATCTCGCGGCAAAAGCAACCGCTCTCCTTGATAAGATCGGCGAGAACTCGTTCACTCCGGGCGATGTCGACGGCGACGGTGTGGTAGACATCAACGATATCCAGTATCTCGCATCCATGATCGCCACCAACACCAAGTATGCCGCTCTTGAGCCTACAATGGCTTGCGCAGCCGACGTTACCGGTGACAAGGCCATCACGATTGCCGACTTCACCAAGCTGGTTAACCATATCTTCTTCGGTGGCGAGCTCACAAACACATTCGCACTGCGCATGGGTGCCGTTCCGAGCGACAGCTCGATCGATGCCGTGCTCGTAGGCGAAGAGGGCGATGTCCGCACCTATGAGATCAACCTTGCCAACAAGGAGGCTTTCGTAGCCGGTCAGTTCGACCTGAGCGTGGCTCCCGGATCGGAGATCGTATCGGTCAAGGCTGCCAACCGTATCAGCTCGCATGAGATGTATCTCGGCGACAACATGGACTTCACCCGCGTGGTGATCGGTTCGATGGAGAATGCCGAGATCGCAGGCAACGACGGTGCTACCGTTATTGTCGAGGTCAAAGGCCGCAGCACTGTGGGTATCAGCAACGCGATCTTCGCCGACGAGAACTCGCAGTCGTATAGCCTCGGCGACAAGACTCCTGGTACTTCGGGCATCGACAGCATTCTTGACTCGGCCAAGGCCATGAAGACCGCTATCTACGATGCAGCCGGTCGTGCTCTGAAGAGCGTACAGCGCGGTATCAACATCATCCGCCACTCCGACGGCACAGTGACCAAGGAACTCCACAAGTAATTTCAGAATATACTCGAACGGGACGGCAGTGCGTCGATAATCCGCACTTATCGCGGGCTGCCGTCCTTACTTTTTCAGAATATTGAAATTTCCCAACGATTTTATGAAAAAAATATACACCGATGCCGTAAAGCTTGTGATGCTTTTCGCGCTTGTGCTTTGCGCCGGCATGGCCAAAGCCGAGAATAAAATCTCGATTGAGAATTTTACTCTCGACAGCTATGATGTAATTGATGTGCCCGTGTTGCTCGACAATACGGATGAAATTTCAGGCATGCAGCTGAATTTTGTACTGCCTGATGAACTTGAAGTAAGCGCCACTCCCGCTCTTGTTCAGGATCGCAAGGGCAGTAATATGACTGTAGCTTCCAAGGCCCCTTACGAACTCATAGGCGTAACTTCGCTTCTCAACAAGCCTTTCAAGGGTAACAGCGGCGCTGTATTAACCATTCCTGTAAAGGTTAAGGAGGGGATGCTTGCTGACAAAAAAGTGAAGATCAATGTGACCGGTATCGTTATGTCAAAAACTACCGGTGGCCTTGGTACTGTAAAAGAAGTTCAGGACGATTTTGAGGTTGAGGTCACACTCAAGGCTCAGTCCTATAAATATAATATGTATACTACCCCCGCTGAGTTGGTGATCAATCCCGGGCAGACTGTAAATGTTGATTTATGCCTTACCAACGACGGCCCCGTTGTCGGCATGACCGTTGATGTTGTTCTGCCGCAGGGCCTTTCGGTCGACGTTGACAATGTAGCCACAACTTCGCGTTGCAACGAGGGTGCTATGGCTATCGCATCTGACAACGGCGAGTCTACCCGCATCATGCTTGTCATGATCGGCATTGAAAATGCAGTGAAGGATGATACCCACGACGGTGCCATTATTACCCTGCCCATTAAGGCCGCCGAGGACTATGCGGTTGAAAAGGGTGAAATGACATTTGCCGAGGTACGTGTGTCGCATGCTGCCGGAGAAGAGACTCTTGGAAAGGGTGTTG
>JAHZGZ010000221.1:4462-17865 GCA_019420545.1 Bacteroidales bacterium
GGTGAGATCACAGCTCTTGAGGAGGCCATGACCGCCGCTCTCGCTACCATCGCCGAGGAGGCTCCCGCCGTTAAGGGCGAGTTTACCGGCGCTGAGATCACCGCACAGATCGAGGCTCTGAAGGCTGCTGTCGATGCCGCTTATGCCGACGGTACACTTACCGGCGCATACGACACCGTTATGGCTCCCGCCGCCGACATCACCGCCGCTATCACAGCTCTCGTCGACGCAGCCAAGGCTGCCCAGGCCGAGAAGGAGGAGGGCGACCGCAAGGCTGCCAACCAGGCTGCCTACGATGCCGTTGTGGTTGAGATCGACGCTCTCCAGACCAAGCTCGACCAGACTCTTGCCAATGTAGCCGAGCAGTATCCCGGCTCAAATGTCGACGCCCAGAAGGCATCGGCCCAGGCCGCTATCGACAAGATGCGCGATGACGCCGCCGCCGCTTTCGCCGCTGTTGCCGAGGAGGGTACATTCGACTATAAGGTTGATGCTACCGAGGTAGATGCTCTCATCGCCGCCATCGAGGAAGCAGCCAAGACTTCGGGTATCGACGGCGTATTTGCCGGCGAGGCTCAGGGCGTGTCGGAGGTTTACACTCTCGACGGCCTGAAGGTTGCCGCTCCGCGCCATGGCATGAACATCATCGTGACCAAGGCCGGTGAAGTTAAAAAAGTATTAGTAAAGTAAGTCGCTGAAACAATCTGTCTACGGTATATTTTTTGTGACTTGCTTTTTGAAAAACAGTAGTTCGAAAAACCGTAAAGTAACAGCGTAAT
The DNA here is from genome assembly GCA_019420545.1 of Bacteroidales bacterium. Classification (GTDB taxonomy): domain Bacteria; phylum Bacteroidota; class Bacteroidia; order Bacteroidales; family Muribaculaceae; genus Muribaculum. The sequence continues at coordinate 5,242 of JAHZGZ010000221.1, forward strand.
ATTCAATTTTTAGTCTATTTAGATCTAAATCCACACACTTTAGTTAGGATATAGACAGACTCTAAGGAAAGATCCTGTGAAGGATTTCAATTAGCGGATAGGTACCGTGTCAGTTCCGGCACGGTACCTTTTTGCATTCTTATGACAGAAATTAGTAATTTTGCAGAGCGTTTTCAACAATGCGTGGCTGCATGTGATTTGACAAATGCATATACACCTATATATATTAATAAGGTATGAGTGAGGAAACGGACAAGCGGCCCGGTTCGGGGCCCGGGGCGATCTACGGCCCCCTGTTCTGGACTTTTCTGAAGATAGGGGCCTTCACCTTCGGCGGAGGCTGGGCCATGATATCTATTATTGAACGCGAGATAGTCGACAAGCACCGGTGGATCAACCGTGAGGAATTTCTCGACCTCCTGGCCGTGTCGCAGTCGCTACCGGGTATTCTTGCGGTAAATATCTCGGTGAGCATCGGCGACCGTCTGCGCGGACTGCGTGGCAGTGTGGTGGCCGCTTTGGGCACCATACTCCCGTCGTTCCTGATAATATTGGCGATCGCCATTTTCCTGACTCCCGACATAATAAAGGAAAATGCCGTGGTGAGCGCCATATTCAAGGGTATACGTCCGTGTGTGGTGGCGCTTATCATCGCCCCGGTGCTTACATCGGCGCGCTCGGCCAAGATAGGCTGGAGCACGGTATGGATACCTGTGGTGGTGGCCCTGCTGATATGGTATGGCGCCAACCCTATATGGTTTATCATACTCGGAGGCCTCGGGGGCTGGCTATGGCTGCGCCGTGCCAACCGCCGCCTTCATGAAAGCAAGGAGAAAGGGGGTGAGCGATGAGCGTGTATCTCAAACTCATATGGGCCTATCTGAAGATCGGCCTGTTTGGCTTCGGCGGCGGCTACGCCATGCTCGCGCTTATCGAGCGCGAGGTAGTGGCCCCCGGGTGGATCACGGAGCAGGTGTTTACCGACATAGTGGCCATCTCGCAGATGACCCCGGGGCCGATCGGTATAAACAGCGCAACGTATATTGGCTATGTCGTGACGGGCAGTGTATGGGGATCGATTGTGACGACGCTCACCGTGATGCGCCCGTCGTTTCTGCTCGTGCTCTACGCGAGCCACTTCATACACCGTCATAAGGATTCCGAAGTCATAAAGGGTATCTTCGCCGGGTTGCGTCCGGTGGTAATCGGCCTTATCGCCTCGGCCGCCCTGCTGCTTATGAACCGGCAGAACTTTCCCGACAATACGTTCAGCATACTTATATGCGCGGTGTCGTTCCTGCTGGTGTACTTCACTAAGCTCCATCCTATATGGATCATCTGCCTGGCGGGGCTGGGCGGCTTCTTCATATATTACTGATACATTTCCGATTCAAAATTCAAGCGCTTAATATACTTATGGCAATATCTTACGAGCAGGCGCTCGACTTTCTATACACTCAGCTCCCGATGTACCAGCGGCAGGGGGCGCCGGCCTACAAGCCCGGCCTTGACACGTCGCGCAGCCTCGCGGCGGCATTCGGTGATCCCCACCGGCAGTTCCGGTCGATACATGTTGGCGGCACCAACGGCAAGGGCTCGACGGCCCACACTCTCGCCGCCACCTTACAGGCTGCGGGATACCGCACGGGGCTCTACACGTCGCCCCATCTTACCGATTTCCGCGAGCGTATCCGCGTCGACGGCGAGATGATCAGCCGCGAGGCCGTGGCCGACTTCGTGGAGCGCTATCAGGCTCTTCCCGAGGCGATAAAGGAGCTGCATCCTTCATTTTTCGAGCTTACGATGGTGATGGCTTTCGACTACATGGCGCGCTGTGGCGTCGATGTGGCCGTGATCGAGGTGGGGATGGGGGGACGCCTCGACAGCACCAACATCATCAGCCCCGACCTGTGTGTAATCACCAACATATCGCTCGACCACACGCAGTTTCTCGGCAACACCCTCCCTGAGATCGCTGCCGAGAAAGCCGGCATAATCAAGCGCGGCGTGCCGGTGGTGATCGGCGAGGCCGAGGGCGAGGTGCGCCGTGTGTTTGCCGACAAGGCTGCCGCTGTTGGTGCACCGATTACATTCGCCTGCGATGCTCCGGCCTACACCTCGGCGGAGATCACGCCCGACTATATTATATATGAAGGAACTCCCTACGGACGTCTGCTCGGACAGCTCACCGGCGACTGCCAGACACGCAATGCCGCCACGATACTTGCTGCCATCGGTCGCCTGACCGAGGCGGGTTACAGGATCGGCGCCGCGGACGTGGCCCGCGGCATGGCGCATGTGTGCGACGACACCGGGCTGATGGGGCGCTGGATGGTGGTGGGCCAGTCCCCTCGGGTGGTGTGCGACACCGGTCATAACACGGGCGGCTGGCAATATCTGGCTCCACGGCTGAAGTCGCTCCCGGGTATCAAGCATATGGTGATAGGCTTTGTCAGCGACAAGGATGTGACCCATATCCTTGAGATGATGCCGCGCGAGGATGTGCGGTTCTACTTCACCCGTGCGGGTATCGCCAGGGCCATGGACTCCGGGCGGCTCCGCGAAATAGCCGCCGGGTGCGGTCTCGACGGATCGGCATATCCCACAGTGGCAGAGGCGGTGGCTGCTGCACGCGCCGCGGCAGGTGAGGACGACACCGTTTTTATCGGAGGCTCCACTTTTGTGGTGGCCGATTTCCTCGCGGGTTTCAACGCGTGAATTTCCGCGGAAAAAACGGTGCCGGGACTTGCAATTTAAGATACGGCTCATTAAATTTGCATCCGTGATGATGATACTTTACCGCATATACCAGATACTGATAATGGCCCCGGTGCTGCTGGTGGCTACTATCCTTACGGCCACACTGTCGATACTCAGCGCGGTGTGTGGCGTAGGGCGCCGGGGCGGTTACTTTTTCCCTCACTGGTGGGCACGGCTCTTCTGCGTGATGACGCTGGTGAGGGTAAAGGTAGTGGGGCGCGAGAATGTACGCCCCGGTACGTCATACGTGTTTGTTGCCAACCATCAGGGCGCTTACGATATTTTCGCCATTTACGGATATCTTAACTGTCAGTTCCGGTGGATGATGAAGAAGGCGCTCGAGAAGATACCGCTTGTGGGCTATTCCTGCAAGGTGACCGGGCATATCATGGTCGACAACTCGTCGCCGTCGGCCACGCGCCATACGATGGAGCGCGCCGAGCAGCAGTTACGCGGCGGCATGTCGCTTGTGGTGTTTCCCGAGGGAGCGCGTACCTGGGACGGGCATATGCGCCCGTTCAAGCGCGGCGCCTATCTGCTGGCGATGGAGTTCGGGCTGCCGGTTGTGCCTATTTCGATTGACGGAGCGTTTGATGTGATGCCGCGTTTTCGCAAGATACCGCGCTGGGGCACGATAACCCTCACCATCCACGAGCCTATCGAGCCTGGCAGTGACGGACGCCACGATCTGCCTCTGCTCATGGCGGAGAGCGAGCGGGCGATACGCGAGTCGCTCCCCGAGCGATTCCGCTGAATCCATATATGTTATCATGAATAATAATTTTACCTTCCAATGATATTCAACTTCAGAATAGTGTCAGATGAAGTCGACGACTTCCGACGCGAGATTAATATTGATGCCGATGCGACGTTCCTCGACTTCAAGAATGCCATCTGCGACAGTGTGAAATACGACAAAAACCAGATGTGTTCGTTCTTCCTCTGCGACAACAATTGGGAGAAGGGGAAGGAGATCACTCTCGAGGATATGGATGTCGATTCCGATCAGGAAGTGTACCTGATGGACGAGACGGTGCTCAGCGACTATATTGACGACGGCCAGCGCCTGATCTTTGTGTTCGACTACATGACCGACCGCTGCTTCTTTATCGAGATGAAGAAGAGCATCGCCGGCGAGAATCTCAAGGACCCTATCTGTGTGGCCTCGCGCGGCAATGCTCCGGCCCAGATGATGGATATCGAGGAGTTCGAGACCAAGGCTGCGGCTACCAATACCTCGGTGTCGGAGGATTTCGACGAAGAATTCTATGGCTCAAGCGAGTACAACGATGACGAGTTTGATGCCGCCGGCTTCGACGAGATGACATTCGACGAAAATATGTAACTGACGTTCCTGTTGCGGAATATGATATACGGGGCTGCATCGCTTTTCAGCGCATGCGGCTCCGTTTCCTTATATAGTTGAAACTGAAAAAATTTTCATCGTTCTGTTGTTTTTTGTTAGAGGATAATGCGGGGGTTGGCGGAGTGGGGGGATTTTGGTAACTTTACGGTGGAAAAAGAAGGAAATAATGACAATCAGGAATATAATATATCGCTGTAATAAGCTGAAAACCGCAATTTATGATGGAGTGATACGTCGGCATCATGGATGTGTCGTGAAATCGCCCGGAATTGTAATGGCCATGGGTTTCGCTTTCGGGTTGGCATTCGCCGCAGGGGGTTGCTCGGCAGGCAGTTCCAAAGCAGATGGCGCCCTTCACGACACTGTTTATGTTATGGTCAAGGAACGATATGTTGGTGTGAATCCTTACGACCGACACATGGATATGATGCCCGATGACGGATGCGTTAAGATGAAGATAAACCCGCTGGGCGGTACGCTCGGACGGGTGTTCAACGACAGTAATTATGTGCATCTGGAGGAGGCCGAGCGCATCGGCATTCATCCGATAGAGACCCTCGCCGACGTGTGGCGCGTGCGCCGTCCGGTGTGTCATATCAAGAGCTGCCGGGAATATGTGGTCGATTCGCTCACACACTCGCTGCCGTATCTCGTGCCAGAGGCTGCCGATCTGCTCAAGGAGATCGGGGCGCGGTTCAATGATTCCCTCCAGGCCCGTGGCGGAGGATCGTACCGGCTGAAGGTAACGAGCGTGCTGCGTACTAAAAACGGTATAAAAAAATTGCGCCGCCGCAACGGAAATGCTGGCGAGGCCTCCGCCCATCAGTTCGGTACTACGTTCGACATAAGTTATGCCAAGTTTATATGCGACTCGGTTACCGTAAACCGCACGCAGGAGGATCTGAAGAATCTTCTTGGCGAGGTGCTAAAGGCTATTCGCGACGAGGGTGGCTGCTATGTGAAGTATGAAAGGAAACAGGCTTGTTTCCATATCACGGCGCGCGACCGCGGAAGAAATGGCGATAAAAAGAGCTGACAGGTTGTCGTTTTCGTCTGATTTGCTGATGATTTGCGTATGATAAAGAAGATATTGAAATGGGTGGCGTGGATAGTCGGCGGCACATTGCTTTTGCTGCTGGCGTTGCTTACGTTGCTTGTATGGATAATGACACCACCGCGGCTTACTCCGATAGTGAGCCGGGTTGCCAATGACGCGCTTGAGGCAAAGGTCGATATCAAGCGTGTGGAGCTTACTCTGTGGCATACGTTTCCCCATCTGACAGTAGATATTGATTCGCTGACAGTCGTGTCGGAGGCATTCGACGGCCTGTCGGCGGAAGAGCGCGGCCTGCTTCCCGCCGGGAGCGACACGCTGTTGAAGGTAGGCCGCTTTCACGGCGGCGTCAATGTCGCCGCTTTGCTGGCCGCAAAAGTGAATCTGTATGATATCGAACTTGAGGGCGCAAAAGTCAATGTTGTTGCTCTTGATTCACTGCATGCGAACTATGATATTTTCCCGCCGTCAGAGCCTGAAGAACCCTCTGCCGCCCCGACGTTTATTCCAGATATTTCGCTAAACCGATTTGAAATAGTCGATTCCCTCCCTATAAGTTACCGCTCGGTCGCCGACAGTATGGGCGTGCGGCTTGTCATAGCCAAGGCCCCGGTTGTCGAGGGGGAGGACGCCGGCTACAGGCTTATGCTCGGTTCGGAAATTGATGTCGATATGATGCCGGAGTACGTAGCGAGGCCATTGGCTATCGACCTGGGTGGCTCTGTGAAGTGGAACAGCGACGAGCCTATGCTACTGATGCTAAGGGATTTCGGACTGAATGTAGGCACCCACGGCAACGGCTGGATAAAATCGCTGTGGAACACCATGCTGGACTTTAACGAGCCGCTGACTGTAAAAGAACTTTCGTTTTCCGTGGGGCCGTTTTCGCCGAATGCAGCTATCGGACTGTTGTCGCAACCGTTGCGCTCTCATATCCGTGAACTTGACACAGACATGGAAGTGAGTGTAGCAGGCAATCTGAATGCACCGTTCCGACCATTTGTCGACAGTATCCCTGATATTGAACTTGCTCTGAAAATACCTAGTTGCCATGCCGTTTACGACAAGGTAATTCGTCTCGACCGCATAGAGGCGGATGTGACGGTCGATCTCCCCGGGTGTATTGATTCCACTGTGGTGACTGTCAATAATTTTGCTCTTGATGGCATGGGCGCTGGTGTGACGCTCAAAGGCATTGCAAAAAATCTTACCGGCGATCCTGCCTTTGCCGGTAGGGTGACGGTGGAGAGCCGCTTCGGGCAGCTTCCCCGCAAACTTATAGCAGCGATATTGCCGGATTCGTCGACCATTGCCGGCCGCGTGAGGCTCGATACCGAGATGCGCTGCTCGCTTAGCGACTTTTCAATGACTAATTTTCATCGACTGTTGTTGCGCGGTACTCTAAATATTGATGATTTTGTGCTTGATGTTCCACGAGAGGAGATGGCATGCTATACCCGTCATGCCGAGATAAAACTCGGCACGTCAAGCAGTTTCGTCACTGCCAATCAAGTGAAAATTGATTCGCTGCTGACATTGTCGGTGAGCGCCGACACTCTTGCCATGTCGATGGAAGGAATGGATGTAAGGCTGCGGGGTGCACTTATCGGTGCCGGATGTCTCAACCGTCCGCCCACTGCCGACAGTACCGTCGTGATACCTTTCGGAGGGATGCTGCGCGCCGAGCAGGTAAGATATACCGACGCGGATTCGGCAATAATCCGTCTCAGTGACATAGCCGCACGTATTGCATTGCGGCGCTATGAGAGGAATGCACATCTGCCTCAGCTGAATGTGAATGCCGACGCCGGGCGCATATTCTTTACCGACAGGAAGAATTTCATGGGCCTCAGCAAGAGTCATTTTGATATAAACGCCTATATACGGCCCAAAAGGGCGCGGCGCGAGCTCACAGCTGCCGATTCGGCAAAAATCGCCGCGATGAGAGCCGGTCGTGAGGCCGAACGCATGATGCATGCCGGTGCCGACAGTCTTGACCTTACGGTAAGCGAAGCCACGGGGCGCCTGTTGCGGCGTCTGCAGATGTCGGGGCGTCTCACAGCTGAGCGCGGAGGTATGTTCTCCCCGTATTTTCCCCTCCGCAACAGGATTTCCGACTTCGACATGGAATTTTCAACCGACAGCCTGGTGCTTCACAACGTGCGCTACCGCTGCGGAAAGTCGGACTTCACCATCAACGGATCGGTGCGCAATATCCGGCGTGCGCTTACACGCGGTGCTCCTATCGAACTCGACTGGAATCTCCACAGCGACTCGCTCAACGTAAATGAACTCGTCCAGGCGCTTTACGTAGGAGCCGACTATGCCTCGCGGATAGCCTCGGGTGAGGTGAAGATAACTAATGCTGAGTCGGAGGCCGATATCGACAGAATGGCTGCCGAAGCGTCGACCGATAGTATAAGCGCTGTGCTCATACCGCTTAACCTTGACGCACGACTGAAAGTTGCCGCCGACAATATCGTTTATTCCGACATGAACATGACGGACTTTCATGGCGAACTGTTGGTGAGTGAGGGTGCTCTTAATCTTCACAATCTCAGAGCCTCCTCCGACGTGGGCAGCGTGAATCTCAATGCCCTTTACTCTGCACCGGATAAAGAGGAGATGCGCTTCGGCATGAGCTGGGATATCAACGGTATGGATATAAAGAAGTTTATCGGCATGGTTCCGGCAGTCGATTCGCTGATGCCATTGCTCAACAGTTTCGAGGGGATTATCGACGCCAATATAGCCGCTACCGCCGACATTGACTCGACTATGAATATCGTCATGCCGTCGCTTGACGCGGCCATTAGGCTTGACGGCCGCAAGCTGGTACTGCTTGATGCAGAAACATTCCGCACGATTGCCAAATGGCTGATGTTCAAGAATAAAAAGAAAAATGTAATCGAGCATATGGAGGCCGAGCTGCTTATCAGAAACTCGGCGATGCAATTGTTCCCGTTTGTGTTCGACTTCGATCGTTACCGGCTTGCCGTGATGGGCAACAATGATCTGGATCTGAATTTCAATTATCATATATCGGTGCTTAAATCACCGCTTCCCTTCAAGTTCGGTATCAATCTGTCGGGCAATCCCGATGATATGAAGGTGCGGCTCGGCGGTGCCAAATACAAGCCCGGAAAGGTCGGCGAAAGTCATGCGATCGTAGCCAATACGAGAGTGAATCTGCTTCAGGAGATTGACAACGTGTTCCGGCGCGGCTCGCGTGCCGCACGTCTCGGTGCACTGAAAATTGATAGCGATTCTACTGCGCAGTCATCTTCAGTAGAGCAATCGGATACCATTTCAGCGGCTGATTCACTGGTATTTATCAAAGAAGGTCTGCTTCCGGCGCCCCCTGTGCCTGTAGATTCGACTGCTATGGCAATACCCGATAAAAAGGAAAAGAAATCTAAGAAAAAGAAGAAATAATGGCAATGACTCCGGAACAAGAGGCGGTGTGCCGCTATCTGCGGCGACGCGACCTGATGAGTTTCGCCCCGACGGCGGCGCTTATCGATATGGACGGTACGCTCTACGACTCCATGCCGCGCCATGCCGATGCATGGTATCGGCTCATGACAGAAGAAGGTGTGGAGTGCGATCACGATGAATTCTTCTTATACGAGGGGCGCACCGGGCGCGACACCATACGCCTGCTTTTCAAACGCGCGTTCGGACGTGATGTTACCGATGAAGAGTGTGAGGCTATGTATAGGCGCAAGACGCAGTATTTCAGTGAACTTCCACCGGTAGGACCGATGCCCGGCGCCGACCGGATGGTCAGCGAGTTTTTGCGTCGCGGCATCCAGACGGTGCTTGTTACCGGCTCGGGCCAGCGATCGCTTATCGAGCGTCTGGACGAAGATTATCCGGGCGCTTTCCCTGCGCGGTTGCAGATAACTTCGCGCGATGTAGTCCACGGGAAGCCGCATCCGGAGCCTTATCTTCGTGCCATGGAGCGTGTCGGCTCGACTCCCGACAGCAGCATTGCCGTCGACAATGCCCCGATGGGTGTGTTGTCGGGTGCTGAATCAGGAGCATTCACTATAGGTGTGACAACCGGCCCGATCCCCGAGAATGAACTTGTCGATGCCGGGGCCGACATTGTATATCCCTCTATGCCCGTTCTTGCCGAGCGACTCCCTCTGTTGCTCGACAGCTTTGCGATGGGGATATGATGCTACCTATATTGTTTTATTTTTAGAAATTATTTGAATACGCTTGTATGCAGACACTTACATTTACCAATGACATAGCCGGAGAAATTGTCAGGAGGATTGATGACGTTCATCCCCATGGCATATATGTACTTGCCGACAGCAATACGGTCGAGTTAGTATGGCCTCGGCTTTCGGCAGGGCATTCTGAACTTGAATCTGCGCGTCTGATAGTAATTCCGGCAGGTGATGTGAATAAAAACCTTGAATCCCTTACGCACATATGGAGCGAATTACAGCGTATGGGTGCCAACCGTCATTCGCTGATGATAAATGTGGGTGGTGGCATGGTGACGGATATCGGCGGGTTTGCGGCAGCCACATTCAAACGTGGAATGCGTTTTATCAATGTGCCGACCACTCTGCTGGGCGCTGTCGATGCCGCTGTCGGTGGCAAGACCGGTGTAAATTTCGGTGGGCTGAAAAATGAAGTGGGCGTTTTCCGCGAGGCTGATGCTGTTATCATCTCGACCGCAATGTTCTCGACGCTTCCCGATACGGAAATGTATTCGGGCTATGCCGAGATGCTAAAGCATGGACTGCTTGAGGGTAACGAGCCATTGTCGCGCTTGCTTGAATACGACCCGACGGCTCATGATTTCGACCATATGCTTGAATTGCTTCAGGCTTCGGTTGAAGTGAAGCGCCGTGTAGTGGCTGAGGATCCGACAGAAAAAGGGTTGCGCAAATCGCTGAATCTCGGGCATACCATAGGCCATGCCTTTGAAAGCCTGGCCATGGAAAACGGCAAACCTGTGCCACATGGCTATGCTGTATCCTGGGGGCTGGTTGCGGAGCTTGTGCTTAGCCATATGCATAAGGGCTTCCCCACGGAATGCCTGCGCAAAGTATCGGATTATGTCAGGGAGCACTATGGAGCGCCGTCGGTTACATGCGATGACTATCCACGGTTGCTCGAGCTTATGCATCATGACAAGAAGAATCTTGACGACAGAATCAACTTCACCCAGCTTGAGGCTCCGGGGATGATATCAATAGACTGCACGGCAGATGAGGTGGAAATAAGGGTAGCGATGGATATCTTACGCGATCTTATGTCGATATGATGGTGTGCGCCAATGGTGTGGCCGGTCTCTGTATCATCCGGAAGTGGCGCCACACAATCAGTGTTAAATTTTAGACAATCTCTCAGTCGTGGCAGAATGTAAGCCGTAGGCCGAGATTGAGATTGAAGTTCAACGGACGATCCTTGTAGATGGTCTCGATTTCGGATCCATTGTTGAAATAATAACTTATGCCGGGTTCGGCATATATACTTGCCCTTGCCGAGAGGTTGAACTGTATACCGGTAGAAGTATTGACCGACCATTGGAGCTGCTTTATCAATGTGCGCTCGCTTACTCTCTCAACATTCCGGTTCTCGATGATGAATTCCCGTTGTGTATTCCCAGACACACATTTTTCGGCGAGCACTCCACAGGCGCCATATACCTCCAGCTTTTGCCAGCTGAAAACACGGTATCTGATACCGAGAGGGATGCCGACATAATGTAATGTCTGGCGTCCCGACAGATAGTGTGTGTCGCTCCCATATGTCATATCAGAGATGAGGCATGTATATGTGAGGCCTGTCTCAAAAGACAATCGTGGCAGTAGGCGGTATCCGACTATTATACCGGCGCGTATCGGCAGATGATGTTTGGTATTGAGCCGGATTTCTCTTCCTTTGTTGAATAATAGCATTCCAAGCATCGGACTGTCGTTCCAATGTGCTTTGTCAAGATGGGTAGCTACAGGGCTGTTTCCGTTAACACCTTTCTGGTTAGTAGTTGAGTTGAGTGCTCCGGAAGTGTACAGGCTTAGCGACATGGTTCCCGAATTTCCATTTTTGTGCTGAATAAATGGGGCAGAGGTGGTGGCATAATCGATGTGCTTCCTTTCATTGTTGCGATTATCGGCTGCCACGGATGTCGGAAGCTCTGTGGGAGTAGCATTCTTAGGCACAGAGTCGGCGCGTACTTCGGGCGAAAGCGTAGTCTCACTGGATTTGCCGTGGTCGATAATGGGTTCCTTGTCAGGAGCAACTGCGGCGTATGTTGCCTGTTCTGACTGTGGGAAGATTGCCGGACTCTCGGTCAGATCGGCAATGGGATTTATGATGTTTGAATTCCGATTGTTTTCAACGGTATTGTCATGTATTGGTTGCAATGAAATTTTGTCGGACGGATTGCTTAACCAGAATATTGTGGTTGCAATCAGTGTAAGCATGGCTGCAATTGCAAGAGTGTACTTTATGCGCGTCATTATGATATGTCGCGGAACTGCAACAGTTTTTTTATCCAGATGTTCCTGAATATCGTCCCACAAATTTTCCGGTTCGGGAGTCTCAAAACTCTCCATACGGTTGTGGATATCGTTTAACCATTTATCTTTCATATAATTGCAGTTTCATGAATTGAACTATACTCTTTAATTCTGGAGGCAAGCAAGGCTTTTGCCCGGTGGAGCTGTGACGCAGATGTGCTTTCTTTTATATTGAGCATGGCCGCAATTTCCTTATGACTTTTGTTTTCAATTACATAGAGGTTGAATATTGTACGATAGCCGATCGGTAGTCCGCGTATCAATTCATATATCACTGTAGCAGGGATCTCGTCGATATCAGGCTCGTCGTGGCCGGCTGTGTCTTCGGCTTCTGTAAGTTCGGTAAATTCAAGTAGTGTGTTTTTCCTTAAAAACTTCATTGTCTCATTTATTACAATACGGCACATCCATCCCCTTAAAGAACCTTTGCCACGATGACTAAATGACGGAAGTGCGGCGAATATTTTCAAGAAACTTTCTTGCAGAACGTCCTTGACATCCTCGCGATTAAGAATATAACGCGAGCACACCCCCGCAAGATAGCGGATATGCAGGCTGTATAAGGTCTTTTGAGCCGAGATATTGCCTTTGCAGGCTTCATTCAAAATCCTTTCCTCGTCGGAGGATGTTACGGCTCCTGATGTCGTGGACGGCTGCATCAGTTTGTTGGAAACAGAGAAAATTCCGGAAACAGGGAACTGGCGATGTCTGAAATTGTTTTACATACATAGTTCTCAGGCATAGTGACCGATGGTGCGGAAAGATGATCTCTGCAGGCCTGTTTCCGGAATAAAAGTGCTTTGAAATGCGCTTAAAATCAGATGATTGCTTTATTTTTTTAAGAGGGGTAGACAACTCTCTTGGGGGTTACTCGAGGTTTCTTACTGCGAGGATTC
>JAHZGZ010000222.1 GCA_019420545.1 Bacteroidales bacterium
CGGTCGGCTTCCGAGCGCGCCGTCGTTATGGCCGACTGTCCCGGGCGCCGACGGTCGAGCTGATGCTGCACAGCCTCTATGTCAAGTGGTACGCCGGCAGGCATGCCGTCGATTATGCCGCCTATTCCCGCGCCGTGCGACTCCCCGAAGGTAGTCAGGCGGTATATGTTGCCAAATGTATTGATGCTCATGGTAATCAGGATTGAAGGGTTGCGATATCGGCCACGGTGCCACCGGTGTAAGCGATCAGATCGGCGGGAGCGATACAGAACTGGAGGCCGCGCACACCGGCGCTCACATATACACGGTCGAAATCGTTGATCGTCGAATGGAAAAACGTCGGAAACGGCTTCTTCATCCCTATGGGCGAACACCCGCCGCGTATATAACCCGTAAGCGGAAGCAGCTCCTTCATCGGTATAAGATCGGCCTTCTTGGCGCCGGCCACCCTGGCGGCAGCCTTGAGATCCACCTCCATGTTGCCCGGGATGACACACACGAAGTGTCCGCTTCGCTCTCCGTTGAGCACCAGCGTCTTGAACACACAGTTGATATCCTCGCCAAGCTCCTCGGCCACATGATCGGCAGCAAGATTGTTCTCGTCCACCTCGTAGGGGATAAGATCATAGTGTATGCCGGCACGGTCAAGAAGCCGTGCCGCATTGGTTTTTGCCGGGCCTTTTTCGCTCTTTCCCATAAGACATTTGTATTATACAATATATATAACAAAAAATGAGAGTGCGCGTCGGTAGTGACGGATACTCTCATTCCTTTCCTGGAGGTCCCAAGCAGAATCGAACTGCTGTGCACGGTTTTGCAGACCGTTGCCTAACCACTCGGCCATGGAACCATTGTTTTGGCGTTAACGTGTGCAAAGGTACTTTATCTTTATGGAATATGCAAATTTTCAGCCCTTAAAATTTCATCCGGCAATCATCTGCCGATAAAAATCGCCTAAAAATCAGAATAAAACCTCTGCAATAAAAATTAAATAGCATCCCGTTAGGTAAGCTGACCGCATAGCGCGTATTATCTGATAAACGACATTCCACATGAACAAGTCATACATATCATTGATCGCTCTCGCTGTCGCCGGCAATGCAGCTGCGGCGACGTTGCAGGAACTGCATCTCACCTCGCCCGGAGGCATCAACGAGATCTCATTCCGCCTCGCCAGCGACACCACGGCCACCGGCGCCGGACTCCGCTACGACGTTACTTACAAGGGACAACCGGTGGTAACCGACTCGCGGGCAGGCCTCGACCTCGACAACCGCATATGGGAAATGGCTCTCGGCATGCGCACACTTCCGCAGTACGCGTGTTGGATGCAGGCGTTTTCAGTCGACTCGGTGAGCCCGGTATCGTCCCACTCCTCGGAATGGACTCCGCTCTACGGAGAGCGCTCGCGGGTGACCGACAGTTACAACGCCGCGACAATCTACCTTTCAAAAAATGATAAGAGCGACTATCGCCTCAACGTAGAGGCACGTGCCTACGACCAGGGGGTGGCATTCCGCTATTTCCTGCCCGAGCATCCCAAGGCCGTGTTCCATAAGGTTACAGCCGACCTCACCGAATACACATTCCCCGAGGGAGTGATGGCATGGAGCGAACAGTGGGCGCAGGCTCCGTTCGAGCGTCTTGCAATCGACAGCATCACCCGCCCCGTTGAACGAGCGCTTACTCTCGAATATCCCGCAGGATACTGGGCCGCGATCACCGATGCCGATGTCGACGACTGGTGCCTCACGCGCCTCGGCCCTTCGCAGCGTGCCAACACACTCGGTTCCGTGATGTATTCTCCCGTCGATATCGTTACATACTACGCAACTCCCTGGAAAGTGATCATAACTGCCGACACCCCCGGCGGTCTGCTTGAAAACAACGACATAATTCTCAACCTCAACCCGCCCTGCGAGATAGCCGATGCCGCCGGCTGGGTAAAGCCCGGCACAATCATGCGCGAGACCACCATCTCAACCGAAGGGGCCATAGCCACCATCGACTTCTGTGCCGAGCACAACATACCCTACATGCTCTTCGACTGGAAATGGTATGAGCCATGCACATCCCACGACGGCGACGCACGCATCGTGGTCGACAAGCTCGATATGCCGCGTGTGGTGGCCTACGCCAAGGAGAAAGGCGTGGGCATATGGGTATACGTCAACCAGCACGCCCTGCAGAAACAGATGCGCGAGATATTCCCCATGCTCCGCGACTGGGGCATCGTAGGCGTGAAATCGGGATTCGTGCAGTACGCCTCCCACCGCTGGGCCACCTGGCTCCACGATATGGTGCGCCTCGCCGCCGAAAACCATCTGCTGATAAATATCCACGACGAATTCCGTCCATCGGGATTCTCGCACACCTACCCCAACCTCCTCACCCAGGAGGGCATACACGGCAATGAGGAATGGCCCGACGCCACCCACAATGTCACCCTCCCGTTCACCCGCATGATCAACGGTGCCGCCGATTACACCATCTGCTACTACGACCGCCGCCTGCGCAACACACATGCCCATCAGCTTGCCGCATCGCTCGTGATGTACTCCCCGCTCCAGACTATCCTCTGGTACGACACCCCGTCGCGGGCCCACGGTGAGCCGGAACTGGCATGGTTTGAAGGGCTGAAGACAGTATGGGACGAGTCGCACGTGCTCGACGGATACCCCGGCAAGGGGATAACAATGGCGCGCCGCAACGGCGACAGCTGGTGGCTCGGAGCCATGACCAACAACGACGGCGACTCACGCGACGTAGCCCTGTCGTTCCTGAAGCCCGGTATCCGCTATGTAGCCGAAACGTATACCGACGACCCCGCTGTGGATACTGCCACCCATGTGCGCTGCGGCCAATGGCTCGTCACTGCCGACGATGTAATGCACTTCGCTCTCGCCCCGCGCGGTGGTGCGGCCGTACATTTCCGTCCGGCAACCGCTCTCGATATTAAGAAAGTAAAGAAATATAAAGGGAAAACTCTCTGAAGCAGCTTATGAAACCGTCATTATCAGCCATAGCCGCATTACTCGCAGCCTATGCATTCACTCCGTCGTGCGCATCGGTGCAACATGAAATCGACACCAAGGCCGACCTCAGCTACTGCAACAGTCAGGTGCGCCGCACACTCGCCTCGTTGCGTTCCGATTCCGGAACCATCGACTACTCCATGATCCCACGCAACATCCCCGACAACGATTCAATATGGGAATGCCGGACCGTATGCCCCGAAGAATGGTGCGACGGATTCTGGCCCGGTGTGCTCTGGTACAGCTACGAGAATACCGGCGACACCGCTCTCCGCGCCGAGGCTCTGCGCTTTACCGAAGCTCTGCGCCCGATAGTATACTCGCCCGTCTACGACCACGATCTCGGGTTCCTGATTCATTGCAGCTACGGCAACGCCTACCGTCTCACCGGCGACAGGGGCTGCAAGCAGGTGCTGCTCGATGCTGCCGACTCACTCGCTACCCTCTACAACCCGAATGTCGGCACCATCCTGTCGTGGCCGCGCAATGTGGAGATGTTCGGAGGCCACAACACCATCATGGACAACATGATCAACCTTGAAATGCTATTCTGGGCTGCCAAGAACGGCGGACGTAAGGATCTTTACGACATAGCCCTGAAGCATGCCGAAACCACGATGAACCATCATTTCCGTCCCGACGGGTCGTGCTACCATGTTGCCGTATACAATCCTGAGTCGGGCGAGTTTATCCGCGGATGCAACCATCAGGGCTACGACGACAACAGCATGTGGGCACGAGGACAGGCATGGGCCGTCTACGGATACACCATGGTATACCGCGAGACACGCGACAAGCGTTTCCTTGATTTTGCACGAAAAGTGACCGACGCATATCTCTCGGCCCTCCCGGCCGACGGCATCCCATACTGGGATTTCCGCGATCCGCGTATCCCCGATGTACCCCGCGACGCTTCGGCCGCTTGTGTCGTGGCCTCAGCCCTCATCGAACTGAGCGATTATGTCGACGCCGACACATCGCGCCGCTATCTCGATGCATCACGCAAGATGCTCGCCACGCTCGCTTCGTCCGATTACCGCTGCGGCAACACCAAGCCCGCTTTCCTCCGTCACAGCGTGGGAAACATGCCGGCCAACTCCGAGATCGACGCCTCGATAATCTATGCCGACTACTACTACATCGAAGCCCTCACCCGCCTGCGCAACCATCAGTCGTAGCTGCGGGTAACAATCTCGGTTCAATCTCCCCTACCCATATAAAAAGCGCGATAACGGACTGTCCGTTATCGCGCTTTTTATATGGGTTTTACGTGGGATTACTTCTTTTTCTCCTCTGTTGCCGGACGTTTGAAGCCATCCTGCTGGCAGCGCTTCGTCATCTTCTCGATGCGTGCCTGAGTCTCGGGATGCGACGAAAACATCTTGCTGATATACGATGCCTTTCCGGCATTGTCACCCTCCATGCTCTGGAGCTTCTCGAATGCCATCACCATGCCCCAGGGATTCTTGCCCTTCGACACGAGGAAATCGTAGCCGCAGTCGTCGGCCTCATTCTCCTGTTTCTGCGAGAACTTGGCGTTGATAAGTCCCGAGCTAAGTGTGCCGAGCTGCGATTCGGTAAGAGCGGCAGCCTTGCCTCCGGTCGATGCGATACCGTCCTTCAGAGCGTCGGTAAGAAGCTGTGTGCGGAAAGCGTTCTTCGAGTGATGCTTCATCACATGGCCGATCTCGTGGCCGATCACGCCGAGGAGCTCGTCGTCGCTCATGATGTCCATCAGCGAGGAAAATACGCGCACACTGCCGTCGGGACACGCGAAAGCGTTGATGTCGACTACATCATAAACCTTGAAATTCAATGGTATGCCGTCGGCATCGGTGATCCCCGCGGTAAGCTTTTTAAGGCGTATGGTATAAGGATTGTCATCGGGAGTCACGGGATTGTTCTTGTCCATCCAGTCGACCGACTCCTTTACATATGCAGCCATCTGGGCATCGGTTAGAGTAGCTGCCTGAACAGCCTTGGCAGCGCCGCCAAGGGCCTTTTTCAAATTGAACTGAGCGGATGCAGGCACCACAGTGGCCACGCAAAGAAACGATAATAAAAATTTAATTGCCGTTTTTTTCATCTCAAAAAGTTTTAATTTTGTGGCAAAGATACGAATAAGTCGAGAGTAAAGCCAAATTTATTTGGAATTTGCCGAGCGTGAGTATCTAAGGCGTAGCCAACGATACGAATCGCCGACAAAGTAAAGCCAAATTTATTTGGAATTTGCCGAGCGCGAGTATCTAAGGCGTAGCCAACGATACGAATCGCCGGCATAGTAAAGCCAAATTTATTTGGACTTTGCCGAGCGTGAGTATAATTTATTCTTATTTATGAGCAACACAAAAATGCGCGCCGCCTGGCGCTCTATCCTTATCGGCATCATCATATTCCTTACAATCGCAGCCTACGGCGTCTCGATAGGCCTCTATGGCAACACTGTCGTCAATCTATGGATCCCGCTCTCTGCCTCCGTGGTCATCGCACTTCTCACCGGAAGCCGCATGTGGAGACTATGGAGCCGACTGACAGGCTACAGCAACATGTGGTTCAACTTCGCATGCCATACCGTAGTCGCCACAGGAATCGTTATGGCGGCCATATATCTATGCAACTACGCGTTTGCCGACAAGTCGACGCTCCACAAAGAGCCGGTCGTCGTAGAGCGACGCTATTCCGAAGTGCGCCACCGCACCAAGCGCATATCGCGCCGCACATATGGCCGCGGCGAGCCTTACAAGGTATATTATATCGACGTCCGCTTCCCATCCACCGGCAAGCTGAAAGCTATCTCCCTCCAACAGCGCCTTTACAACCGCGTACGTACCGGCGACACCCTCTCCCTCGACACCGAAATGGGGTTCCTCGGTTTCCCCGTCATCATCCGTCACGGCGCTCCCATCGACATCCCGCCCTCATCCTACCGCCGCACCCACTGACCCATATTCCGTTTAGCTCAAAACCATAACCAAGATGGGGCTGTGTCGTAATTAAGGTTTTACGGCGCAGCCTCTTTTTTAGTGCTTTTAG
>JAHZGZ010000223.1 GCA_019420545.1 Bacteroidales bacterium
GGTGAGGACTTCGAGATAGGAAGTAGAGCCGTTGTAGGAGAGGAGTTCCATTGTCTCCTCTACCGACTTCTCAAGTTCGGCAACCTGCTTCGAGAGGAGTTCCGACTTCTCGGCGCTCTTCTCAAGAGTGTGATAAGCATTGCTTACCTCGGAAGCTGCATTCATAAGAGTATTCTCGAAGTTGTTCATAGCTACAGCCTGATTAGCCTTTGCCACCTCAAGGTTGCTGATAAGCTGACCACGTGCAAAAAGCGGAGCGGTAAGCGATCCGGCAAGGTTGGCAAACCAATTGGCAGGATTCATAACCATCGAGCCTACTGAATTGGTGAACCCGCCCGTGGCCGAGATAGTAAGTCCGGGATAGAATGCGGCACGCGCCTGATTGGTTGCGTAGTAGGCAACAGCCACCGACTGCTCGGCAGCACGTACGTCGGGACGGGCTGCAAGTTCACGCATGGGCACTCCGGCGCTCACAATACGCGGGAGTTCAAAAGCGGCGTCAGGAGAGATGCCCCACGACTGTGGCGTCACGTTGAGGAGCAGCGACATGCTGTTGTTGGCCTCGTTAAGAGCCACCTCAAGATCGGTGATAGATGCCTGAATGCTATAGTAGTTGGCGGCACTCTGCACAACAGCTGCCTCCGTCACACGGCCGGCCTCCTTGAAGTCCTTCATAATCTCTACGTTCTGCCCCCAGAGCTTGGCGGTCTCGCGGGTGATCTGAAGCTGCTTCTCAATCATAGCGATAGCATAGTAGCAGTTGGCCACGCCGCCGATGATCTGCGAGCGTACAGCCTGCTCATAAGCCTCGCTCTGAAGCAAAGCAGCCTTGGCACGGCGGTTGGTATTAAGAGTCTTGCCGAAGATATCTATCTCCCAGCTTGCCGACAGAGGCACCTGATATGTCCAGGGCAGATCGCGCATGCCTGTTACATCGTAGAATGCCTTATTGCCCGAAGCAGCAAGCGTAAGCGAGGGGAGATAACTCAGGCGTGCACCCTTCAACTGGGAATGGGCCATGTCGACACTGAGCTTGGCATTCTGGAGATTGACGTTGTTGACCAGAGCGCGGTTGATAAGATCGGCGAGCAGAGGATCGGTAAACATCTCCTGCCAGCGCATGTTGCCGAATGCCGCGGAGTCGACGGCAGCGTCGCGCGCCTCGACATACTCAGCGAGCACAGGCTTGTCGTCCGGCATATCAAACTTCTTGTAGATGTGGCAGCTCGAAAGCATTGCCACACCTGCAAGAATGAAAGCGTATCGTGATATTTTATTGACTGTCATTTGGATATTGATTTTAATGTGCATACTGCTCGATTTCCGATTCGAGGCCTGTATTGTCGGTATCCTTCCACTTCATCGGGGATATCTTCTCCTGGATCATCTGGAATGCCACGAAGAGGGCCGGAACGATGAGTACCTGAAGAACCATGCCGATAAGCATACCGCCGATAGAGCCAGTACCGAGGGCACGGTTACCATTGGCACCCACACCATGGGCAAACATCATCGGGAGCAGACCGATTACAAGGGCGAGCGATGTCATAAGGATAGGACGCAGACGTGCCGATGCACCCTGGATAGCGGCATTGACAATGGCCATACCCGTACGGCGGCGTTCGAGGGCGAACTCAACGATAAGGATGGCGTTCTTGGCAAGAAGACCGATAAGCATGATGAGCGCGATCTGAAGGTATACATTGTTGGAAATACCTTCGATTCCAGCAAAGACGAATGAGCCCATCAGACCGAACGGAATCGAAAGGATAACCGACCATGGAAGAATGTAGCTCTCGTACTGGGCAGAGAGAAGAAGATATACGAACAGCAGACAGAGACCGAAAATAATGGCAGTACCGTTGCCCGATGAACTTGCCTCCTCACGTGTCATGCCCGAATATTCATAACCGAATCCGGCAGGAAGTGTGGTAGCGGCCACACGTTCTACAGCTGCAAGACAGTCACCTGAAGTATACCCCGGAGCGGGCTGACCGGTAACTGAAATGGAGGTAAACATGTTGAATCGGT
>JAHZGZ010000224.1:0-538 GCA_019420545.1 Bacteroidales bacterium
ACTTTCTCCCACGGATGTAAAATCCATGCCCCTCCGGAATGGAGGAGAATAATATCGTTATCTGGGGAAAATGGTATTGGAATCAGATCGTTGTCATTAACGATATGTCACCTGGCAGTCTTTGCCCGTGATTGAATACCGTACATGCCCTCCTGAAACATCAGATATAATGTCCATTACCTCGGGTAACGGGGCATTCTGCTGGAACCGGAATGTGTCACGGTCATCGGAAAACGCTGTGGGAGAGTAGGAGAACCTATAGTCATACCGACGTTCTATTGTACGTAATATGTCGGGAACAGTCATGCCTGTCAAAACCATCTCGCCATGTTGCCATGCAATCACGTCATCGACATCGGTGTGGCGTAAGGATGCTTTTGCCGTACGTTTGTTGAATACGAGCTGCTGTCCGGGATGGAGTATCGCTTTTTCGGAGAGATTGGCGTACTCGACTTTTACGCTGCCTTCGATCAGTGTCGCCGTTACCTCCTCTTCATCGGGATAGGCGTTTATATCGAATTCGGTGCCAAGTGCTGTT
>JAHZGZ010000224.1:548-5805 GCA_019420545.1 Bacteroidales bacterium
GGGCCACCTTAAACGCTTCTTGGCCGATCAGATATACCGCGCGCTCGCTATAGCTGAACTTTTCGGGATACAGTAGGGTACTTCCGGAGTTTAATATCACTTCAGTCCCGTCGGGGAGCAGTACTGTGTTCATTGTAGCTACGGCAGTATGTTGCTGCACAATATCAGGCGCCGTACGCGGATGCGATGCATAGAATATCATACCGACGGTGACAACTGTCATGAACATCGCCGCGATCTGCCATAAGCGAAGAACGCGGATACTTGTCATGCCGGTCGGGAACGGAAGATTATTGGATAGGGCAAAGCGTTCCCATGCGCCCGGGGCCTGGCGCCTGAAACTGCTATGATTGGCGGCAGCCTTTTTCCAGAGTCCGTCCATTGCTGCGTCTTTCTCGTCGCGGTACGAATCGTCGGCAAGCCATGTCTGGATCTTGCGTTCTACCGCAGGTGAGTAGTCGTGGCTGGCAAAAGCCTCGATGATACGGGCTATATGGCTTTTTTTTATGTGATTGGTTGATGACATTCTATAATAAACTAACCGGGAGAGGTATTTTTGCTGAGTCAGATATGGCTAAAAAATGTTAAATGCAGTAAGCAGCACACAGGCAAGCTTTATCTGGCGCCGCAGATCGGTGAGCGCTGTAAACAGGTGGCTTTCCACAGTGCGCACCGACAAGCCGAGCATTGTTGCGATATCCTTATTGCTCATACCGTCGAATCGGCTCATGGCGAAAATCTGGCGTCGCCGTGCAGGCATCTGTTCGATACTCATCTGTATAAGGAGTTTCAGTTCTTCGAAGCATACGGCCTCCTCGGGTGTCGGTGCAGCCCCTATTATTTCCGTTACCGTGGCGTCTTCTATCGGAAGAGTCATTGTGGTCGATGCCACTGAATTACGTTTCAAGAAATTAAGGCACTTATTGCGCGCTGTTCGGCATATGTATCTGTCAATCTGTGGATTGTTGTACCATATGTCGGATTTTGGCCATAGCGACGCGAATACGTCCTGTGTAATGTCTTCGGCATCTTCCTCACGTTTTACAAACATCAGTGCGAACCGCTTGACTACAGGATAGTATTTTAAGAATATTTTCTTGAACGTGTCTTGCATGGCTGTCTGTATTGACCGGAGCGGACATTTTATCGGGAAACCGGATGTCCGACTATATAATACTTGACAAAACTATGGAATATACTTAAGCGTTATGGCAAGAATTTAGGTTAAAAAATATTAAACGCAGTGGGTATGATATACCCTTTATGAGGATGTATCATACGCACTGCGTGTTTAGGGAAAATATAGAACTCATGTCACTGACATGGTTCATTAATATTCAGTTACGGGCTAAAAAATATTGTATTTGGCGAGAATGTCGAGTATGGGCTGCCGGATGGATTCGGCCCAGTTGTGGTAGCCCATGTCGGAGGGATGTGTCTTGTCGGTGCAGGAATATCCGTCGGTATCGGCCACCGGGTAGATGAGATAGATATTTGGATCGGTTTCCATGGCCTTGCGCACTACTTCTTCTGCGGCAGCTATCTTCTCAGTCTCGCTGCGGTCGCTCGCAGTGTCGAAGTTGCGGCTTCCGCGATAGATGGTCTGCTGGAAAATCAGCGGAGTGGTGGGATGTTTGGCGCGGATGGTCTTTATGAAGTCGGCGAAACGGGCACGGATTTCAGGGGCTTTGGGATTGGAAAATGCGTCGAACACGAATGCATCGGCTTCGGTATCGGCGAGCACACGTGCATAGCTCTGCTGTAGCTTTGAGTTACCGCTCACCCCGAGCGAGCGTATGTCGAGCCCGGTGGCGCGCTGTAGCTGTGCCGGGTATGGCATTCCCGCGCGGTTGGAGCCGGTGCCGTGAGTGAAACTCGAGCCCCAGAACACCACCTTGCGGCTGAAGGGATTCGGAGCGGCGCTGATCGTCGCGCTTGAGTCGACGCCGACATATACCTCCTCGATTATGCTTCGCAGAGGCATGTAGAGCAGACACTCTTTCTCCCCCGGCGCCATATGCGAAACAAGCTTTACAGGGTCGCCTTTCTCTGACGGTACCCCCGAGCCTGCATATGTCCACTTGCCGTCGCGGCGTATGTAAAGGTCGCATCCGGCCAGGGCCACGTCGTTGGTATTGTAGCCGGTGGTGCGCTTTTTATAATCGATGTTGGCGAAGATATTGCGGCTGTCGGTGGTGAACACGAGGGCGAGTCCTGCCGGAGTCTGGTTGAGATACTGCCGCTGATAGTCGGTAAAGCCGTCGTATTTGATGGTGTCGACGCGTGCGTAGCGGTCAGGCGTAGGCATCAGTTTGCCGATGAGGGTCAGATCCTTGCCGGGGATGTATTTCAGGGCTTCGGCAGCCACGGCCGCGGGTATGGCGGCTATCGCGATAAGCCACGCGGCGAGTAATTTTTTAAATTCCATGAATCGTGATTGTTTGGTCAGATAGCTGGTTTGATTATAATTGTATAGAAATCGTATTGCAAAGATACGGATAAGTCAAGAGCAAAGCCAAATTTATTTGGGCTTTGCCGAGCGGGAGTATCTAAGGCGAAGCCAAAGATACGAATAAGTCGAGAGCAAAGCCAAATTTATTTGGGCTTTGCCGAGCGAGAGTATCTAAGGCGAAGCCAAAGATAGAAAATTTCATGGTGTGCATGGCGGAAAGGCGCCGCGCCAGTCATACGGCGCGGCGCCTTTGAGGGGATGCAAACCTTACAATCTTTTCTCTATCGTCGGTATTGTCGTTCAGTGTATGATAACTTTACGTACTTTGTTGCCTTTGCGCTCGATATAGATGCCGGCCGCAGGGTTGGCGACTTTTACTCCGAGCAGATTGAAATACTCGGCTTCTACAGTGTCGTTATCCACAGTCTCTATGCCGGAAGTACCCGTGTAGGCTTTGGGGGTGTAGCCATCGTGGAGGGTCTGGTAGTTGGTCCATCCGATGCGTTCACCGGGCTTCACGCCTTTGAACACGAGGTCGACACTTGAAATCGGGAACGCATATTTATCCGATGTGCGCTTGTATGTAAGCAGATTCCAGCAGTTTGTAGCTTTTCCCGAGTAAGTGATATCTTCGGGGCCGGTTCCTTTTGTAGAGGGGAGGTTGAAGGTAGCCGTACGCTGTACTGCTCCAAGCTCGTCGGTAGTGCCCGAGGCCATCTTTGTGCCGTCGAACTTGGTGGTGGTGTTGGCCTGTACGAAGTTGTTGGAGATGGTTACAGTGGCCGGGGCGTCAACGGTTACATATACGCCCGTCATATCCTCGGTATGGCATATCTCGCTGTCGTTGAGACGCCCCTTGTCATTTGACTCTGAGAAGAAGCGCACACGTATGTCGCCGCCTGTGGCAGGCACGTCGACGAGTTCCCCGTTTTTGTAGTACTGGGCCGGAATTGTTACGTAAGCCAGTCCGTTGGCGTCCATTTCCGATTTCAGCACCATCCCGTCGATATGTCCTGCTTTGAGGGAGGCGTTTACTTCATATGTGCCGTTCTGTCCGGCAAAGTCGGTGAAAGCAGTGCCCACGAGTCCGGTAGTTGTGCCCTGCTCATACGAGGTCAGCTCCTCGTTGGCGGTCATGGGACGGTATTCCGGCTGGTAAAGCACCTGGAGTGTGAGGGCCTTGTTGATGCGGTACACTTCTTTCGGGAGAGTGCCGCGGAGTTTGTTGTCGATGAGTTTCTGAGAGGCGTTGATGTCGAACCCATGGTAGTCCTCGGCCAGGAGGGTGGTTGCGCAGAGTGCCGCGCAGCAAAGGAGTAAAGTCTTTTTCATGAAATTTTACAGGTTGGAATTATAAAAAATGATTGCGTATCCGCCGTCGGGCATATCTTGGCGGCGGATACACGATATTGTTATTCAAGGGTTGCCGGACGGTTGAGCACGGTGGTGAACTTGCGTCCCGAAAGGTCGGTGAACTCGATTGTCACGGGCGCGTCGGAGGTAGCGGCCTGTGCGCGGAACATGTGGGCTGTAGCCTCGGGGTTCATTCCCGAGTTCCATTTGGTATACTGGCTTCTGAGGGGAACCAGATACTTCTGGATGAGGTAGGGATCCTGAGTCTTTACGCGCTTTACGGTAAGCTCGCGGCCGTTCTCAAACATCTTTACCGTACATCCCGGTTCATAGGCCCAGACGTTGGCGAGCACTACGTTTTTGTTGGCGGCGTTGCCCGGCTGATAGGCCGTGGAGAGATCGGTGTCAGTTATAGCTACCTGATTCAGGTCGTAGGCGCGGATCTGGTAGTCGGTGGGTAGCTGGAATCCTTTGTAGATGTGCTGTGGCTGTCCCGACGCGAAGTCCCAGATGCCGAAGCCCCAGGGCGCACCGTCGAAGCACACCGGAAGATTGGGCTGGTGGGGCTTGAACGCTGCCGGCCACCAGCCGCCGTTGGCGCCTGCATAGTTGTACTCACGGATGTTGCCTTCGGGAGTATGCTGGAAGTGGCTCTTGTGGGCGTGTCCGGAGAACACCTTTACGTTGGTGAAATCGGCAAGAAGCGCGCCAAGCTGCGGACCACCTTCGGCGAAGCGCCAGTAATTCTTGATCACTACATCCTCGGCTTCGGGATAGGTGAGGAAGATACCGTGCATGGTGATGAAAAGCGGAGCTGTCTTATCTTTTATGGTGGCGAGATCCTTGGCAATCCAGTCGAGCTGGTCGGCCTTGAGAGCCGTGCCTTCTTTGTAGACCATGTTGTTGACTACCATGAAGTGGGCGCCTCCGCGGTTGAACGAGTAGTACGACGGTCCGTTGTTTAATATCCAGTTGGAAAGACCAGGAATCTCGCCGCTCATAAACGGATCGTAGTCGTGGTTGCCCATTGTGTGGTAGAGAGGAGCGTTTACCTTGAAGTCCTTGTTGAAAAGATCGAGGGTATAGCCATAGCCGTCGGCTACGAAAACGTCGCAGATGAGGTCGCCGAGAGTGATTACGATCGGGCTTGTGCCCTTGTTTTTCAGCGAGTCGATTGCCCGGTTGATATCGGGCACGATCATGCTTTTAAGCAGCTCCACGTCGCCGCAGCGGTTGGAGATCTGCGGATCGGCGATAGCGATGATGCCGAGCGGCTTGTTGTCGGCGATTTTGCGTAGAATGAAATCCACGCTTTTGCCGTCGCCCTTACGTACCGTCTGCCAGAACTTGGGGCGGTTGTTGTCGAGGAACGCGGCCGGCTCGTAGCCGTCGGGGCTTGATACGAACACATACCCGAGAGATACCTCGGACTTGAGGGTATACTTGCCTTCG